>NZ_JBFUFI010000010.1:0-197390 GCF_056403495.1 Devosia sp. P2_G7 | reverse complement strand
GGCTTGACCGGCGAACCGGTCCTTGCCGTGATGGTTTCCGCCTGAACTGCAGCGACCCGCAGCCCACCCGGTCTCCCCCGCACCAACCACTCGTCATGATCTCGCTTCGGTGCAGCGGATGGGTGGGAGAATCGCATGGGTGGGGAGTGAGGGGGATAAGAAATTTCGGTGTGCTCGCTCTTGCCCCTCCCACCTGCCGTCATCCCGGCTTTCGCTGGGATGACGGTTGGTGGCGGGCGAGCCTACGTGCCTTCCGCGCACCTCTTGGAATTCTCCCCGCAAGGGGGAGATGGGGCCGGTGGAGGGGGAGCGAGTACGCGTGACCATCACCAGGGTTGCAGCCCGTGGGCCAGCTACTTGTTCTTGCTCTTGTTCTTGCCGTGCCCGGGATTGCCCTGCTCGTGGGGGCCTTCGGCGCCCTCGCCGCCGTTCCCGAGGCCGTTATTGTTCTTGCCTTCGGGGTCAGGGGAACTCGGAACGGGGATGACGGGAGGGATTGGCGTGATGAGGACGCCGATGGCCTGGCTGGAATGCTGCTCGGCGGTCCGGATTTCACCGGCGCATTCCGATGGCTTGCCGACGCGGAACTCCCGGCGCAACGAGGCCTGGGAGACGACGTAGGGGAAGGCGGTGCTGGCGATCTTGAGGCGATCCGCTTCGCGCTTGATCACCTTGGCTTCACGCCGCGACTTCATCTGCGCGACGCTGCAGCGCTCGGTGAGCGTGACGCACTTGCCGGTGATGGGGCAAAGGATGACCCCGCCCTCGTAGAGGACCACGCTGGTCTTGCCGGCGCCGTCGACGGTGAAGTCGAACTCGGTGCCGCGGACGCCCAGCGACCCGGTCGGTGTGTTGATCGCGTAGGCTTTCTTGTCGCCATTGCCGGTGATGAAGCGGAAGGTGCCGGCCAGCGCGTTGACCGCGAACTTCTCCGGCGTGCCGTTGCTTCTAAGCAGGTAGCGCTCGATGACCAGGCTCGAGCCGCGACCGATCACCAGCTTGGTCTGGTCGGAAAACAGCACCTGCACCTCGCCGTCGAGGCCGGTGATGATGGTCTCGCCTTCGCGCAGTTCGCTGCCGCGAACGAGGCTGACGCGCGCATCGCCAAAACCACCCGTCGCCTGTGGCCGCACGGCAGCAACAGCGCCTAGTTGGTCCTCTGAAATCGCGGCACCGATCAAGAACAAGACGGCCGCAACTGCTAAAAACACCCGACGAAACGGCACCGTTGTCGCCCTGATTGCAGTAGATCAGCGCATTAACACTCTATTTACGAGTGATATCAACAGAGATTTCAAGACGTCGTTAGCGGCCCGGGGGGCGGCGCGTCGTGAAATGGCGGCTCAGGGGGGCGACGAGTGCTGCTGCGCGGCCGACGACGTCCTCGAACATTGCCGTGGTCAGCACGCCGGTATTCGTGTTGTACCTCGAGCAGTGGTAGCTATCGAAGAGTGTGGCGCCACCGGTAAGCCGGTGTTCGACACCGTGGCCGAAGGGATACTTCGAGCGCTTTTCGCCCAGCGTCGAGAGCAGCGAGTCGTGGGCGATGCGGCCGAGCGCCAGGAAGGCGCGGGGGCGATGCACCTCGATGGCGGCGCCGAGGAAGGGGCGGCAGGTCTTGATCTCGTCGCCGGTCGGCTTGTTCTGCGGTGGCACGCAGCGCACCGCGTTGGCGATCAGCACGTTCTGGAGCTCGAGCCCATCGTCCGGCCGCTGCTTGTAGTGGCCGGTGGCGAGGCCGAACTTTTCGAGCGTCGCGTAGAGCAGGTCGCCCGCATAGTCGCCGGTGAACGGCCGGCCGGTGCGGTTGGCGCCCTTGAGGCCCGGCGCAAGGCCGACGATCATCAGCCCCGGATGTTCGTCGCCCCAGGTCGGCACCGGACCATTGAAGTAGTCCGGATAGGACCGTTGGTTGTCGTGGCGAAAGGCCACGAGGCGCGGGCAACGCGGGCAATCGTGCGGCGGATTGGTCTCAGGCAATGTTAACCGTGGGGGGCTGGAGCGGCGTTCAGGAAAAGTTGCAGACTTTTCCGGTTCGAACGCGCGACAATCAAGAGATTCCTGCATTGCTCGTTTCGATGAACGGGAAATGCAGGAAGGACTCAGCTTCCCTTAGGGTCCACGGTCGCCATGGTCCGGTCGACCGGCGCAGTCCGGTCGGCGACCGCAGTGGTGCGATCGACCGGTGGGGTGCGGCCGACGATCTTGGCGAGATCGGCGACATCCATGAAGAAATCGGCCTGCCGGCGGAGATCGTCCGCGATCATCGGGGTCGGCGTGGTGAGCGTCGAGACGACGGTGACCCGCTTGCCCTTGCGCTGCAGCGCCGCAACCAGCGCGGTGAAATCGCCGTCGCCCGAGAACAGCACGAGGTGATCGTAGAAGGCGCTCATCTCGAGCGCATCGACGGTCAGCTCGATGTCCATGTTGCCCTTGATCTTCCGGCGCCCCGAGGCGTCGGTGAACTCCTTGGCCGGCTTCGTGACGACAGTGAAGCCGTTGTAATCGAGCCAGTCGATGAGCGGACGGATGGAGGAATATTCCTGATCCTCGACCAGGGCAGTGTAGTAGTACGCACGCAGCAAGTAGGATTTGGACTGAAACTCCGCGAGCAGCCGGCGATAGTCGATATCGACGCCGATGGCCTTGCTGGTCGCATAGAGATTCGCGCCATCGATGAAGAGTACTATCTTCTCGCGCGGATCAATTGACATGCCTGTTCTCCTGACCGGGGCCGCCGGCCTCTCAGGCTGCCCGGCATCAAATCATCTGTGGCGTACCGCCGGTTCGAGGAGGTAGCCGATTTACGACAGGTCCGCTCCCTAAGTTCGGAATACGCGCTTATTCCCGGGAATTTGCAAGACCGATAAGCGGCAGCGATCCGGTCGGGCTTTGGGGGTCTACAGGCAAGCCATTGTTCCATCATGCGAAACAGTTTGCGGCCGGGCTTCACTTGTCTGTGGTAAAACACGCTCTTGTGTCCGAGGACTGAAAACCTTGTGCCCATGGGCAGGCTCGTGTATGAGGGCCGCTTGATCCCACAATTTGGAGACGTACGTGGCCCGCGTCACCGTCGAAGACTGCATTGAGAAGATCGAGAACCGGTTCGACCTGGTTCTGATGTCCGCTCATCGCGCCCGCATGATCTCGGCCGGCTCGTCGATCACCGTCGACCGCGACAACGACAAGAACCCTGTCGTGGCGCTGCGCGAGATCGGCGACGGCACCATCTCTCCCGAAGACCTGCGCGAGGACCTGATCCATTCGCTGCAGAAGTATGTCGAGGTCGACGAGCCCGAAAAGCACGCCGCTCCGCTGCTCGACGCCAATGCCGACCAGGATGGCGACACCTTCGACACCATCAGCGAAGACGAGCTGCTCCGCGGCATCGAATCTCTGGCTCCGCCCGAGCGTCGCGACGATTGATCGGCGACTGATCTCGCATATATAGTCTTGAGGCGTCGGGCGTTTCCGCCCGGCGCTTTTTTGTTTGCATCGCCGCTAGAGCAACTTTGAGCCGCCGAGGCGGGGCCGCGTAGGAGTGCGGCAACCCAATGATGCGTCAGTATGAACTCGTCGAACGGGTGCAGGCCTATAACCCCCATACCGACGAGGCGCTGCTCAACAAGGCCTACGTCTACGCGATGCAGAAGCATGGCACGCAGAAGCGCGCCTCGGGCGATCCGTATTTCGCCCACCCGCTCGAAGTCGCCGCCATCCTCACCGACCTGAAGCTCGACGACGCCTCGATCGCGGTGGCGCTGCTGCACGACACCATCGAGGACACCGACGCGACGCGCGCCGAGATCGACCAGCTGTTCGGGCCGGAAATCGGCGCCATTGTCGACGGGCTGACCAAGATCGACCGGCTGCAGCTGGTGACGCGCGAGGAAGCGCAGGCGGAGAACCTGAGGAAGCTGCTGCTGGCCATTTCCGCCGATGTGCGGGTGCTGCTGGTGAAGCTCGCTGACCGGCTGCACAACATGCGCACGCTGGACTTCATGCCGGAAGCCAAGCGCAAGCGCATCGCCACCGAGACGATGGATATCTATGCGCCGCTGGCCGGCCGCATGGGCATGCAGGACATGCGCCAGGAGCTCGAGGACCTGGCGTTCAAGACGCTGCAGCCGGACCACTACAAGGCCATCACCGACCGTCTCGACGAGATGAAGTCGGAGTTCGCCGACACCATCAAGACCATCAAGACCGAGCTCAGCGAGAAGCTGAAGGGCGACGGCATCGATGCGCGGGTTTCGGCGCGGGTGAAATCGCCGTGGTCGATCTTCACCAAGATCGAGCGGAAGCAGATCGCCCTGGAGCAGCTCTCGGACATGATCGGGTTCCGGGTGATCGTGCCGACGGTGGAGGACTGCTACCGGGCGCTGGGGATCGTCCACACCAACTGGAAGGTCGTGCCCGGGCGGTTCAAGGACTACATCTCGGTCCCCAAGCACAATGACTACCGCTCGATCCACACCACGATCGTGGGCGTGGGGCGGCAGCGCGCCGAGCTGCAGATCCGCACCGAGGAGATGCACCGGATCGCCGAATTCGGCATCGCGGCGCACGCGCTCTACAAGGAGGGCGCCACCGACATCCACAAGATCGAGAACGAGAGTAAGGCCTTCGTCTGGCTGCGCTCGACCATCAGCCACCTGACGGCGGGGTCGTCGACCGAGGATTTCCTCGAGTACACCAAGCTCGAGCTGTTCCAGGACCAGGTGTTCTGCTTCACCCCGCGGGGCCGGCTGATCGCGCTGCCGCGTGGCGCGACGCCGATCGACTTCGCCTATGCGCTGCACACCGATATCGGCGACACCTGCGTGGGCGCCAAGATCAATGGACAGATCGTGCCGCTGGTGACGCAGCTTCGCTCGGGCGACGAAGTCGAGATCATTCGCGACCAGAACCACCTGCCGCCCTCGAACTGGGAAACCATCGCCGCCACCGGCAAGGCCCGCGCCGCGATCCGCCGTGCCGTTCGGCTACAGGCGCAGGCGCGAGCTTACGCCCTGGGCGAGCACATGGTCTCGATCCTCCTCGAACGCGAGGGTACCGGTTTCGACGAGGCGGAGTTCAAGCAGCTGGCAGAAGGGCTGGGGCAATCCAGCAAGCGCGAGCTGCTGATCGCGCTAGGCGAGGGCAAGATCAGCGGCGAGGATCTCGATACCCGCGTCATGGACGTCAAGGGCATCAAGCGGCGGCGGAAGAAGATCGACCTGCCGGTGCCCGACAAGGCCGAGGGCTGGTTCGCGCTGAAGGCCACGGAGCACTTCCGCTTCCGCGTGCCGGGCAACCCGCGGTCCGGCCCCCGCGCCAAGGCGGCGCTGACACAGCTCGATTTCAACACCAAGGTCGAGGTGTCGCCGGAGGGCGTGGTGCCGGGCGACCGGCTCGTCGGCATCATGACACCGGACACGCCGATCATGATCTACCCGATCCACTCCGACGCGCTGTCCGAGCTTTATGACAGCGACGTCGCCTGGATCGACGTGCGCTGGGACACCAGTGGTCGCGAGGATCGCGACTATCCGTGCGTGATCTCGATGCAGGCACAGAACAAGCCGGGCTCGCTGGCGCAGATCGCCACGGTGATTGCCGCCTGCGAGGCCAACATCCATAATCTGGTGATGCGCATGGAATCGCCCGATTTTCATCGGTTCACTTTCCAGATCGAGGTCCGTGACCTTGCACAGCTCACCGACGTGCTGAACTCGCTGAAGCTGGCGGCCGGCATCTCGGACGTGCAGCGTGCCACGGTGGCCGAGGCGCTGGCGCTGGACCGGCTGGAATGGACTGCGCCCGAACGGCAAGAGGAGCCCGCGTGACCACTGACGAAGTACTGGACCTGTTCCGTGAGAGCGGCGCGCTGCTCGAGGGGCATTTCATCCTCTCCTCCGGCCTGCGCTCGCCGGTCTTCCTGCAGAAGGCGCGGGTGTTCATGCACCCGGCCAAGGCCGAAAAGCTCTGCCGGGCGCTGGCGGCGAAGATCCGCGCGGAAGGCTATGGCGATGTGAGCCAGATCGTCTCGCCGGCGGTGGGCGGGATCATCCCTGGCTACGAGACGGCGCGGCACATGGGCGTGCCGGCGATCTATACCGAGCGCGTCGAGGGCAAGTTCGAGCTGCGCCGTGGTTTCGAGCTCAAGCCGGGCGAGAAGGTGATCGTGGTCGAGGACATCGTCTCGACCGGGATTTCGATCCGCGAGTGCATCGAGGCGATCAAGAAGACTGGCGCGAATGTCGTCGCCGCTGCGTGCCTGATCGACCGATCCGCCGGCGAGGCTGACGTCGGCGTGCCGCTGGTGTCGCTGGTGCAGTACAAGGTGCCGGCCTATCCGGCCGACGCGCTGCCGCCGGAACTGGCGGCCATCCCGGCGGTGAAGCCGGGGAGCAGGGGATTGGCGTGATGGCTGCCGCGAGCGCCGGTTCGCCTTCTCCCCTTGCGGGAGAAGGTGCCCGTAGGGCGGATGAGGGGTATCTCTCCGCGCACGCCGTCGTTCGTCGCTTCGCTCCGATCGCGCAACACCACGTGTTGCGAACCCCTCATCTGGCCTTCGGCCACCTTCTCCCGCAAGGGGAGAAGGCGTTCGCGGAGACATCACGCCAATGATCATCGGGATCGGCAATGACCTCTGCGACATCCGCCGCGTCGAGAAGACGCTGGCGCGTTATGGCGAGCGCTTCACGCACCGCTGTTTCACCGAGATCGAGCGGCAGAAATCGGATCGGCGGGCGCAGCGCGCGGCCTCCTATGCCAAGCGCTTCGCGGCCAAGGAGGCCTGCTCGAAGGCCTTGGGTACCGGCCTTAGTTTCGGCGTTTATTGGCGCGACATGGGCGTCGTGAACCTCCCCTCGGGCAAGCCGACCATGAAGTTGACCAATGGTGCTGCCCGGATCCTGGAGCGGCTTGTTCCAGCTGGTCACAAGCCACATATCCACCTGACTATTACCGACGACGGCGGCATGGCCCAAGCGATCGTCATTATCGAGGCGCTGCCCGGTTGACCGGGTGCCAGCGCTCCCGTAACCACTTGGCCCGTTGGGGCAGAGGCGAGAAATGAGCCAGTCGATGTCGAAAGCCGAAGCCAAGGCCGGCAAGAAAAAGAATGAGCTGCTCGAGACGTTCATCGTCATCATCGAGGCGCTGGCGATCGCACTGATCTTCCGGACGTTCCTCTACCAGCCGTTCTCCATTCCCACGGCCTCCATGCAGCAGACGCTGATGATCGGCGACTACTTCATCGCCAACAAGTGGACCTGGGGCTTCGGCAAGTACTCGTTCCCGATCGCCGTGCCGTTCAACGGCCGCATCTTCGGCGGCACGCCGCAGCGCGGCGACATCGCGGTGTTCCGCAATGAGATCACCAACGAGGACTACATCAAGCGCGTCATCGGCATGCCGGGCGATCGCATCCAGATGAAAGAGGGTCGCCTCTACATCAACGGCACCATGGTTGAGCGCGAGCAGACCGGGACCGCCGAGGACACCGACAGCTACATGACGACGGTGCCGGTGATCGTTTACACCGAGACGCTGCCCAACGGCGTCAAGCACACCATCCAGGAAATCTCCGACGACCAGCCGCTAGACAACACGGCCGAGTATGTCGTGCCTTCGGGCCATTACTTCATGATGGGCGACAACCGTGACCGCTCCGCCGACAGCCGGGTGCTGAGCCAGGTCGGCTACGTGCCGCTCGACAACTTCATCGGCAAGGCGGAAGCGCGGTTCTTCTCGATCAAGAACAACATCGCCCCGTGGCAGCTGTGGGAATGGCCCGCCAACGTCCGCTGGGACCGGATGTTCCAGTCCGTGAACTGATGGGGAAGGGGCGCACGCACGAAAAGCTCGAGGCACGTCTGGGATATCGCTTTGCCGACCCCGACCTGCTCGACCGTGCGCTGACCCATTCGAGCGCCGTCTCGCCTGGCAAGCGCATCGAGCGCTCGTACCAGCGGCTGGAGTTCCTGGGCGACCGGGTGCTCGGCCTCGTCGTCGCCGACATGCTCTACCGCCGGCTGCCCAAGGCCAATGAGGGTGAGCTGTCGCGCTCGCTCAATACGCTGGTGCGCAAGGAAACTTGCGCCGCCATTGCCCGGCAGCTCGACCTCGGCTCCGAGATGAACCTCGGCGACAGCGAAGCGCGGACCGGCGGCGCCAACAAGGATGCCATTCTCGGCGACATCGCCGAGGCGGTGATCGGCGCCATCTTCTGCGATGGTGGGCTGGGGCAGGCCTACGAGATCGTCGAGCGGCTGTTCGGCGAACAGTTGGACCAAGCCGGCAACGTCCGCGCCGACCCCAAGACTACGCTGCAGGAATGGGCGCAGGGCAGGGGGCTCGAACCCCCGCTTTATGCCGAGATCGAACGCACCGGCCCCGACCACGCGCCGGAATTCACCATTGCCGTGCGGCTGGGCAATTATCCCGCCATCACCGCCACTGGCCCCTCCAAGAAGCTCGCCGAGCACAAGGCCGCCGAGGCTTTCCTCATCCGAGAGAAAGTCTGGCGCGACACGATATGACCGACAAGAACGAAATGCCCGAGGCCACCGAACTGCCGCTGGCCGGCGAAAACACCCGCTGCGGCTTCGTCGCGCTGGTGGGCGCGCCCAATGCCGGCAAGTCGACGCTGCTCAACTCGCTGGTCGGCACCAAGGTGTCGATCGTCACGCACAAGGCGCAAACCACCCGCGCCCAGATCCGCGGCGTGGTCACGGAGGGCGAGGGGCAGATCATCTTCATCGATACGCCCGGCATCTTCGCGCCCAAGCGCCGGCTCGACCGGGCGATGGTCGACGCGGCCTGGACCGGGGCGGGCGATGCCGATTTCGTGGCGCTGATCGTCGACGCCGAGCGGGGCATCACCCCCGAGCTCGAGGCACTGCTCGAAGGCCTTGAGAATATCCCGCACGACAAGATCCTGGTGCTCAACAAGGTCGATCTGATCAAGCGCGAGACGCTGCTGGGGCTGTCGGAGCGGCTCAACGGCATGGTGCGTTTCCAGCGCACCTTCATGATCTCGGCGCTGAAGGGCAGTGGCGTCAAGGACATGCTCGACTGGTGCCTGACCCGCATCCCGCTCGGCCCCTGGCACTTCCCCGAGGACCACCTGACAGACCTGACGCTGGCGATCACGGCCGCCGAGGTGACGCGCGAGAAGCTGTTCCTGAGGATCCACGACGAGATCCCCTACAACACCACGGTCGAGACCGAAAAGTTCACCATCCAGAAGGATGGGTCATATCGGATCGACCAGGTGATCTATGTCACTCGCGACACGCACAAGAAGATCGTGCTCGGCGCCGGCGGGCAGACCATCAAGTCGATCGGCGCCGAGGCGCGGAAGGAACTGATGGAGATCTTCGAGACGCCGGTGCACCTGTTCATGTTCGTCAAGGTGCGCGAGAAATGGGGCGACGACCCCGAGCGCTACCGCGAGATGGGGCTGGAGTACCCGCACCAGAAGTGAGTGCGCCCTCTCACCGCGTGACATCCGATGCAATGGGACGGTGAGGGCCTGATCGTCGGGGTTCGCCGTCACGGCGAGTCGAGCGTCATCGCCGAGGTGATGGTCGAGGGCAGGGGGCGGCAGCTCGGGCTGATCCGGGGCGGACGATCCTCGAAACTCGCGGCGACGCTGCAGCCCGGGAACTCGGTGCAGGTCACGTGGCGGGCCCGGCTCGAGGAACACCTCGGCACCTTCACGCTCGAACTGCTCGAGGCCCGCGCCGCGGCGCTGATCGCCGACCGGCTACGACTCTATGCCAGCCAGCTGGTCTGCGAGCACCTGCGGCTGTTGCCGGAGCGCGATCCGCATGACCGCCTGCTCGGCCTCGCCATCCGCATCCTCGACCAGCAGGGCACGCCGCTCGAGCTCGGCGCCTCGGTGGCGCGGTTCGAGCTCATCCTGCTCGATGAACTGGGATATGGGCTCGACCTCAGCAGTTGCGCCGCCACCGGCACGACGCGCGATCTTACCCATGTCTCCCCCAAGTCCGGCCGGGCGGTGAGCCGCGCCGCGGCCGAGCCATACCTCGACCGGCTGCTGCGCCTGCCGCCGTTCCTCATCGGGCATGCCGAACCGACCCCCGAAGACGTGAGCGACGCCTTCGCGCTTACCGGGCACTTTCTCGACATGCACGTCTGGATGGCGCGCCAACTGGAACCGCCGGCCATCCGGGAGACGTTTGTGGGGCTGGTGTCCGCAGCCTGAAGGTTGATCCAATCTGCTCGCCTGTGCGTTGATGCACGCCAACGGGAGACGAACATGCCGGAACACCTGCGCGTCGACACCGCATCGCTGATCGTCGCGGCACCGCCGGAGACGATCTACCAGGCCTTCGTTGATCGCGATGCACTCCTCGCCTGGCTGCCACCCGAGGGCATGACCGGCGAAATCCTCGATTTCGAGCCGCGCCCAGGCGGGGTCTTCCGGATGGCGCTGCACTACAGCGAGCCCGGCCGCGGCAAGTCCACCGAGGACACGGACGTGGTGCACTCCGAGTTCGCCGAGCTGGTTCCCGGCAAGCGGGTAGTGCAACTGGTGCGCTTCAAGAGCGACGACCCGGCGTTTGCCGGCACCATGCGGATGGTGTGGGACCTCGAACCGGCGCCCGGCGGGACACGCGTGATCTTTCTCGCCGAGGATGTACCGGAAGGGATCAGCATGCAGGACCACGACGCGGGGCTGAAGTCGTCGCTGGAGAACCTGGCGGCCTATGTGACCGGCGGCGCCTAAGGCACCATCAAGCGTACTTCGCCGGCTTCGGTCCGCTTGGTGTCGGTGGGTCTTCGCCGGCGAGCTTGCGCTTGAGCTTGGCGAGCGCCAGCGATTGCATCTGGAAGGGGGTGGCGCTGAGGGGGGCGATCACCACCACTTCGGTGCCGGTGGCCTCATCGATGGCGGCGACGCGCATCTGCTGGCCGAGCTGGGTGAACTCGAAGAGGACGCGGCCGGACGGACGATTGTCATCGCGCCCGGCCATGTGATCAGGCGTCCCCGAAGCTGACGATGCCCTGCGCGTCGAACTGATAGACGTCGTCGCGGAAGCTCACCGTGCCCTGCCGGTTGGCCCAGGCAGTGATGTAGGTGGTGTGGATCGGGATCTGCACGTCGAGCTTGATGTCCTCGCGCATTCCTTGTTCCCAGGCGGACATGACGGTTTCCGGGGTCCAGCCGCCGCCATTGTCGCGCAGCAGCCACGCGACCAGCTCTTCGATGTTCTCGCAGCGCATGCAGCCCGACGAGTGGAAGCGGGCGTTCTCGCCGAACAGCGCCTTCTGCGGCGTGTCGTGCATGTAGACGTCGTACTTGTTGTAGAAGTCGATCTTGCAGTGCCCCATCGAGTTCTCGCCGCCCGGGTCCTGCCGGAAGGTGTACTTCACCGCCTCGGTGGTCTGCCAGTTGATGGCGGAGGGTGGGATCTCGTTGCCGTTGCCGTCGAAGATACGGATGCGGAACTTGGTCAGGTACTCCGGATCCTCGTTCATGTACCGGATCATATCCTTCTCGATGATGCTCTTGGGCACCGTCCAGTAAGGATTGAACTTCACCTGGAAGATCTTGGAGTTGAGGATCGGCGTGGCGCGATCGACCTTGCCGACGACGGAATTGTGGCGCTGCACCACCTGCGCGCCCTCGACGGCCTCGACGGTCGCCGCCGGGATGTTCACCGCGACGTAGCGATCGGAGAGCGCCGAGGCCCACTGGTCGATGCGCTGCGCGTTGAGGCGGAGCTGGTTGAGGCGGTAATCGGCCGGAACGGAGAGCGCGTAGAACGTCGCCTCGTCCACCTGGCCGTTGATGACGAGGCCGTGGCGGGCCTGGAACAGGCGCACCGCGGCGTCGAGCCCGGCGTCGAACTCCTCGTTGACGCGCTTTTCGAGCGGCATGTCGCCGTTGATCATCAGTCGGCGCTTCAAGAGCGCAGCGGCGCGGCGGGATTCACCGAGCTTCAGGCCGAAGGTTTCGCGGCTCGGCGCTTCCCAGCTGCCGTTGGCGGAAACGAACGCCTCGTAGTTCTGGATAGCAAGCTGCAGATTGTACGAGGTGTCGTAGCTGAGGATCGGTTCGATCGTGTCGACGAGGCTCTTGGCGGTGGCCGTGTTGCCTTCCTGGTCGACATTCCGCATGGCGCGGTCCTTGCCGAACATGTCCCAGAAATTGTCTTCTTCAGCCCGCGCAATGGCGGGCATGGCCAACGCGGCGCCAGCAGTCGCCAGGGAGGTCACGAAGGAACGTCGAGTCAGCCGCATTCAGTCACCCACAGTCGGACGTCGGAGAGGAAATCCCTCATAGCATCGCCCCCAGATGTCACCAACGCGGTCAAGCAGCTGTGAACCGCCGGCCGTTCGGACGCACAAAACCAAGGAGCTTGCAGCGACAGAGGGATCAGCCTGCAATTGCTGCGATGCATAGCCGAATTCTGGGCATAAATAAGAAACGCCGGCTTAAGGCCGGCGTTTGCTGAACTCATTGTGGCAGCGATGCCACACTGGTCGTTGAGAGCCTGGGATCAGAGCTTGTAGAGGATCTGATCGACCCAGAAGCGCTCGAGACGGCCGAGTGCCTTGTTGAGGCCTTCGAAGGTCTCGCCATTGAGGCCGCCGACCTTTTCGATCGACTTCAGGTGACGATCGTAGAGTTCGTCGATCACCTCGGCCACTTCCTCGCCCTTGGGGGTCAGCCGGATGCGGACCGAACGGCGGTCGGAACGCGAACGCTCCTGGAAGATGTAGCCGGTCTCGACCAGCTTCTTCAGATTGTACGAGACGTTCGAGCCCAGATAGTAGCCACGCGAGCGCAGCTCGCCGGCGGTCATCTCGGCATCGCCGATGTTGAACATCAGCAGCGCCTGGACGGGGTTGATATCGTCCCAGCCCATCCGGTCGAACTCGTCCTTGATCAGATCGAGCAGCCGGCGATGGAGCCGTTCGACACGGCTGACGGCTTCTAGGTAGAGCGGCTTGAGCCCTGGGGCTTCTTCCGGAACCATTGCCTCTGCGGCGTTGGATTTGATTGCCATTTGTGCCTCACTGTCCTGTCGTCTTGCGCGATTTCTTCGCGTCTCATAGGACCCAAATTACGGGTGCCCAAATAAGATGGCCTTAAGCCGTAGACTTAAAACTATCTTACGGAAAAAGTTCAGGAATTTGGCTTTACGAGAGGTAACCAGGGGTCAGAAAATTGTAACCTGAATCGTCCGTTACCTGTGCCTCAGTCGTGCGCGCGGCGCAGCCGGAAGCTGAGGAAGAACAGCACCGCGATGCTCCCCACCAGCAGCAGCCTCAGGGCAAAACCGAAGGCGCCGATCTGCACGTCGCGCACCCCGCCGAGATAGAGCGCGAGTTCGATCACGGTAGCGCCGACCAGCAGCACGGCACCCCAGCTGGCGCGGATCCAGATGCCCACGGCGGCGAACAGCCGGGCGAGGCAGAACACAGTGAGATAGGCGAAGCCGGCGGGACCGAGGAGGGCGATCGGGCTCTGGGCACCGGACGATACGCCGAGCAACCGCGTCGCGTCGGAGAGCCCAAGCAGCAGCGCGATGATGGCGATGATCCTGAGGTAGCGGCCGGCGAGTTCGCTCTTGAAATCCATGCCCGTGGATAGCGCGGATGGGCCAGTGCGACAAGCGTGAGCCTTGGCGCGGCGCGGCGGCGCCTGCTAGAAGCGCGGCGACCGAGCGGAGCACACCGATGAGCACGAACTGGCCCAAGCACGACATGAGCTTTCTCGGCGGGCGCCGGCAGCGGCGGCTGCGCCGGACCGGGTGGATGCGCAATATGGTGCGCGAGACGGTGCTGACGCCGCACGACCTTATCCTGCCGGTCTTCGTCATCGACGGGCAGAACGAGCGGACCGCGATCAAGACCATGCCTGGCGTCGAGCGGCTAAGCGTCGACCTGCTGGTACAACTGGCCAAGGATGCTGCCGCCGAGGGCATCCCGGCGCTGGCGCTGTTCCCAAATACGCAGGACGATCGCCGCAACGCCGACGGCAGCGAGGCCTGGAACCCCGACAATCTCACCGCGCAGGCACTGCGCGCTATCAGGGACGCCGGCGTCGATATCGGCCTCATCACCGACGTCGCGCTCGACGAGTATTCGTCCGACGGCCAGGACGGGCTGGTCCGTGACGGCGAGATCCTCAATGACGAGACCGTCGAGGCGATGGTCAAGGCGGCGCTGATGCAGGCGAGGGCCGGGGCCGACATCATCGCGCCATCGGACATGATGGACGGGCGCGTGGCTGCCATCCGGCAGGCGTTGGACGCCGAGGGCTTCGACCACGTCGCCATCATGGCCTACTCGGCCAAGTTCGCTTCGGTCTTCTATGGACCGTTCCGCGAGGCCGTAGGTTCGGGCAGCCGGCTCATCGGCGACAAACGCACCTATCAGCTCGACTATGCCAATTCCGACGAGGCGATGCGCGAGGTGGCGCAGGATATTGCCGAGGGTGCCGACATGGTGATGGTGAAGCCGGGCCTGCCGTACCTCGACATCGTGCAGCGCTGCCACGACGCGTTTGATGTGCCGCTGTTCGCCTACCAGGTGTCCGGCGAGTACGCGATGATCAAGCTCGCGGGCGCAGCGGGCGCGATCAACGGCGAGGGGGCCATGATGGAGAGTCTAGTCGCGTTCAAGCGGGCTGGGTGCGACGGGGTGCTGACCTACTTTGCGCTCGAGGCGGCGCGGCTGCTGAACGCCTAGGTCCGATTTTCTGCCCCTGGCCACTTGTGTGGAACTGAGTGGTTCCCATCTTTTTGATCATGAACCAGGGCAACACCATGAACGATCATCTCCCCGACCCGTCCAACGCGCCGGAACTGTTCGATGGCGTACTGCTCCGCCGCGCTGCGGCGTGGCTGATCGACTGCGTGATCATCACCTTCATCACCATTGCGGCGCTGCTGGTTGGCACCGTGTTCGGCATCGTGACACTCGGCCTCGGCCTGATCGCGCTGCCGATCATCATTCCGCTGGCGATCCTCGCCTACTATGCCGCGACGCTCGGCTCGCCGATGCGCGCCACTGTCGGCATGCAGATGATGGACATCGTGCTGACTCCGGTGCGCGGCACGCCGCTCAATGGCTGGAGCATTCTCATCCACCCGATCCTGTTCTGGGTGACGGTGTGGATTTCGTGGCCCTTCTCGATCCTGTTCGCGCTGTTCACGCCGCGCCAGCAGATGCTCCACGACCTGGTGGTCGGCACGCTGATGCTCCGTCGCTCTCCGATGCAGCGCTTCTGGCGCTCGGGGAACATGCACTCCGCCTGATCCGGTGCGCCGGGTGTGATCTGCCATTGCCCGGCTCCGTGCTCGCGTCTATCCTCTCGGTATCGCTCGAAGGACGACGATGACCGATCAGACGCCCGAGAACACCCAGCTCTTTCTCACGGCGGCCATGCCATGCCCGTATCTGCCGGGCCGTCAGGAGCGAAAGCTCTTTACCCATCTGACCGGCCGCAGGGCCGCGTCGCTCCATCACCTGTTGAGCGACAACGGCTTCCGCCGCAGCCAGAACCTGATCTACCGCCCCGCCTGTGACGGCTGTTCGGCCTGCCAGTCGGTCCGCATCGTGGCGCAGGAATTCCAACCCTCTGCCCGCTACCGCCGCATCCTCAAGGCCAACGTCGACGTGGCCGTGGAAGTGTGCCAGCCGCGCGCCACGGCCGAGCAGTTCGCGCTGTTCAAGCGCTACCTCGACGCCCGCCACGCCGGTGGCGGCATGACCCAAATGAGCTTCGTCGACTACGAGTACATGGTCGAGGACACCCCAGTGCAGACCGTGGTGGTCGAATACCGGCTGACCTCGCACCCGCAACGCCCGCTGGTCGCAGTGGCGCTGACCGACGTGATGCCCGACGGCCTATCGATGGTCTACAGCTTCTACGACCCGGCGCTCGACAAGCGCGGCCTCGGCAACCTGCTGATCCTCGACCATATCCAGCAGGTGAAGCTCGCCGCGCTCACCTATGTCTACCTCGGCTACTGGGTGAAGGATTCGCCCAAGATGGCCTACAAGGGCCAGTTCCGCCCGCTGGAAGTGCAGCGTGGGCCACTGGGGTGGCGGCGGCTGGAGTCGCCTAGCGCAACCGCTTCTTGAACGTCCGCCACTGGTGCTTTGAGCGCTCACGCAAAAGCCTGAGGCTTTGCCAGAGCGACTGGTCGGTCTTCACCGGGTGGTAGAGCTGGTTCGGCTCCCGGAAGTTCTGCGGGGCTTCCCCGAAATAGTGGAAGCTCTGCACCGGCCGGTAGTTGAACGTCGTCTCGTAGGTCGACATCAGGTCGAACGGGCCCCGGTAGAAGCGATTGCGCCGTTCGGGAGGCGTGAATGGCCCGTCGCCGCCGATCTCCTCGATTGCCAGACCGAGGTAGGCCGCGACCGAGGGCAGCACGATTTCGAAGTGCCCCTGCCAGTCCCGCGCCGCCAGCTCTGCCCGATAGGACTCGAGCAGCTTGCGGGTCAGCCGGGAGATCGGGAACAGCGCGATAACCGGATCCTCGACCGCCGGCTCCGGCATGCGGAAGTAGCCCAGGTGGCCATAGCGCGGATCGTCGCTGCGGCGTCGCACTCGCGTCGCCAGCAGGTCTCCCGAGAAGGTTGCGGCTTCGGCAAAGAAGTCGCGCCAGTCACCGCTGAAATCGACATCGTACTCGACCAGCCAGAACCGGTCGTAGCCCGACAGGAGGGGATCGAGAAACGCGGTGCACCAAACGAGATCCACGTAGCCCCAGGGAGCTTCGCGACTGTCTTTCATGTACGCAGCATAGCGCCGGGGGAGCAGCGACGCGCCTTGCTCCAGCCCGATGACGATGTCCGGATTCATGTCCGTGGGCACCGGAACACCCGACGAGGACGGTTGGAAGGCCAGATAGACATCGAGAGCGACACCCGCCTCGCGCTTCAACCGGCTGTAGTGATCGGAGACGGCCGGTGTCCAGACATGCGTCAGGAAGACGGCGCAATCGCGCGAAGTGGGGGTAGCAAGGGGCGTGGTCAAGCTATTCTCTGCAGATCGTCACCACCCGGCAGAAGTCTGCATGCCGGGGAGCCGCGTGTCTACCCGCGCCGTAGCATCCGGTTGCGGAATGCCACCCAGTGGTGCCCGAACTTCCGCCAGCTGAGCGCGATCCGGTCACCGAGCGGCAGGTCCGTCTTGACCGGGTGGTAGAGACGGTTGGGCTGCCGGAACGAGTGAGGCGCTTCGACAAAATAGCGGAAGGACCGAGGCGGGCGGAACAGGAACGTCGCGGCGGCACGGCCGACGAGGGCAGGGGTGCTGTAGTGGAGACCGCGCCGCTCGTTGGGGGTGAAGCCTGAATCGCCGCCGATTTCGCTGACACTGAACCCCTTGGCTAGGGCCAGCGACGGAAGCACGATCTCGAAGTGTCCCTTCCAGCCTTCCGCTTCCAGCTCGTTCCTGTAGCTGTCGATGAGCCTGCGGCCGGCGCGGACGATCGGGAAGAACCCGATCACCGGCTCCGGCGGGGCATAGGCCGGCTGCTCGTAGTCTGTGGCGTTTGGCCACTTCGGGGTTTTGTGGCGATACCGCAGATCGAGCCCCAGCAGGTCGCCCTCGTAGCCGACCGCGGCCCCGAAGAATGTTGCCCAGTTGCCGCTGAAGTCCACATCATACTCGAGCGCCCATACCCGTTCGTAAGCGGAGAGGGGAGCCCTCCCGACCGCCGCCATCCACGCCAGTTCCCCGCTGTGAAAGGTCCAGGTCGTTCTGTACTGGGCGAAACGCTGCGGGAAGACCGAAGCGATATCCTCCAAAGTCACCACGACGTCAGGCGACACGCCTGCGGGGACCGCCTCGGGGCTACTGGCCTGGTAGACCAGGTAGACGTCGAGCACCGTTCCGGCCTCGCGCTTCAGCCGCGCGTAGTGTGCCGCAACGCTGGGGCTCCACCGGTGGGTGACGAACAGGACGCAGTCGCGGCTCGGCACTATCCGACGAACCTGTTGTTGCGCGGGAACCCGGTCGGCGGCTGGCGGCCGGCGGAGGCGCGCTCGCCCAGCCATTCGGTCAACTCGCCCACCGTCTTGGTGTAGGTGCGGCCCGAGGAGTCGGTCCAGGTGAGGCCGGTGGCGGAGGGGAAGGTCTTGAGGTCCGAGAGCCCGCCATCCTTGTATTTCTGCAGACGCACACCCTTGCCGCGACCCATTTCGGGCAGCTGGTCGAGCGGGAACACCAGCATCTTGCGGTTCTCGCCGATCACCGCGAGCATGTCACCTTCGACCGGCACCAGCAGCCGCGCTTCCTCGTTGTCGGCGACGTTGAGCACCTGCTTGCCCTTGCGGGTATTGGCGATGAGCTCGTCCTCGGCGACGATGAAACCGTCGCCCTTGCGCGACGCGATGACACGCTTGCGGCCGGGGCGGTAGACGAAGAGATCGACGAGGTCCTGGCCTTCCTCGATATCGACCATCAGCCGCACCGGCTCGCCCTGGCTGCGGCCGCCGGGCAGGCGGTCGCCGGCGAGGGTGAAAACCTTGCCACCCGTGGAGAGCAGCAGCAGTTTGTCGGTCGTCTGGCAGTGGAGATAGAGCTTCAGCCGGTCGCCGGTCTTGAAGCCCTTCTCGTCGATCTCGGTGGTGTGGCCCTTCATCGAGCGGATCCAGCCCTTTTCCGAGAGGATCACCGTGATCGGCTCGCGCTCGATCATCTGGGTCGCCACTTCGTCGTGGTCGATGTCCATTGCCTCGGAGAAATCGGTCTTGCGGCCCCACAGCGGATGCCGGGTCGTGCCGTCCTTCTCGAACTTCGGATAGGCCTTCTTGAGGTCGGCGATCTGCGTCGCGATCTCGCCCCATTGCCGCTTGTCAGAGGCGATGAGTGCGTTGAGGTGCGCCTGCTCCTCGGTGAGGTTCTTGTGCTCGGTGCGCAACTCGATTTCCTCGAGCTTGCGCAGCGAACGAAGCCGCATGTTGAGGATGGCTTCGGCCTGCACGTCAGTGAGGCTGAACGTCGCCATCAGCGAGGCCTTCGCGTCATCCTCCTCACGGATGATCCGGATCACCTCGTCGAGGTTGAGATACGCGACGATGTAGCCGTCGAGCACCTCGAGCCGCCGCGCGATGTCGGCGAGGCGGTTGTTGGTGCGGCGTACCAGCACATCCTTGCGGTGCTCGAGCCAGGCGACGATCGCCTCCTTGAGGCTCATCACCCGCGGCACGACGCCCCGATCGAGGACGTTCATGTTGAGCGGGATGCGCTGTTCGAGGTCGGAAAGCTTAAACAGCTGCTCCATCAGGATGGCAGGATCGACGGTGCCGGCGCGCGGCTCGATGACGAGGCGTACATCGTCGGCGCTCTCGTCGCGGATGTCCTTGAGCAGCGGCAGTTTCTTGGCCAGCAGCAGTTCGGCGATCTTTTCGACGAGCTTCGACTTCTGCACGCCGTACGGGATCTCGGTGACGACGATCTGGTAGACGCCGCGGCCCTTGTCCTCGCGGATCCAGCGGGCCCGTAGGCGGAACGAGCCGCGGCCGGTCTCGTAAGAGCTGTGTATCGAGGCCTGGTTCTCGACCAGGATGCCGCCGGTCGGGAAATCCGGGCCGGGGATGTAGTGCATCAGGTCGGCCGTGGTGGTGGCGTCGCGACCGTTGTTGATCAGGTGCAGCGCCGCGTCGCAGATCTCGGCGACGTTGTGCGGCGGGATCGAGGTCGCCATGCCGACGGCGATACCCTGCGAGCCGTTGGCGAGGAGGTTCGGGAAGTTGGCCGGGAGCACCGAGGGTTCCTCGGTGGCGCCATCATAGGTCGGCTTGAAGTCGACGGCGTCCTCGGTGATGCCCTCGAGCAGCCGCGAGGCGACGCCGGTCATGCGGGCTTCGGTGTAGCGGTAGGCCGCCGCGCCGTCGCCGTCGATATTGCCGAAGTTCCCCTGGCCGTCGACCAGCGGGTAGCGCATGGCGAAGTCCTGCGCCAGGCGGACCATGGCGTCATAGATCGACTGGTCGCCATGCGGATGGAAGCTACCGATCACGTCGCCGACGACCTTGGCCGACTTCTTGTAGGCGCCGTCCGGATCGAGCCGCAGCAGCCGCATGGCATGCAGAATCCGGCGGTGCACCGGCTTCAGGCCGTCGCGAGCGTCGGGCAGGGCGCGCTGGGTGATGGTCGAGAGCGCGTAGGACAAGTAGCGCTCTTCGAGCGCCTCGCGCAGATCGACGACCCGCTTGTCCTCGCCGTCGGGGGGGAGGGTCTTGTCGTCGCTCATCGTAGGGTCAGGCTCATGCGAATCATTGCCGCACTATAGCGACAAGCCTGGCTGCCGGGGGTGCAGCGTGGCCGCATCCCCGGCGAAACGCATCGTTTAGAGGCGGCAGCGGTGCCAGCGGCCGTCGAAACCGAGGAATGCATCTCGCTCCAGGTCGAAGGACCGAAAGCGCGTCGAGCAGCGCTGGACATGGATGCTCACCAAGCCGCTGTTGGTCAGCGTGCTGCCGATGAACAACCCGGCGCCGAAGCCGAGAATGCCCGGTGCCCAGAAGAAGGGCGAATGCAGGCGCCGGACGATCCGGTGCCCGCGCTTATGCGACCAGCGCGGTCCGCAGTTGATGCAGCGCGCCTCGAGCATCCGGACCGGGCCTTGATAGATGAGCGGGCCGAATGGCGCGGCCGCGGCGGGCATCGGTATCGCCATCACGCTGGCGAGAACGGCCGCAACAGCGGCGCGAGCGAGATTGTTCATCATCAGAACTCCACTCCGATAACGCGCGTGACAACAAGCGTCAGGCCCGCGATTTGGTTGCAATCGCGGCTCGCGGTGGCTTTGTCGCAGCGCTACAATCCCCGCCATGCCGCGCCTCATCCTGATCCGTCACGCCAAGTCCGACTGGGCCGACACAAGTCTTACCGACATCGACCGGCCGCTTGCCGAGCGCGGCATCGTGGCTGCGGCGTGGATCGGGGATACGTTGGCAAAACGGGGCTGGCGTGCCGACCAGGTGCTTTGCTCGACCGCGAGACGGACGCGCGAGACCCTGGAGCTGGCCCTAGGGCGCATGCCCCCCCAAGCTCGTCCGGCCGAAATCGGCTTTAGCGACGCCGTCTATGCGCAGCGGGACGACGACTATATCGAGCTGATCCGCAGCCAGCACTACAACGGCGCGCTGATGCTGGTGGGGCACAACCCGGCCACCGAGGAAACGGCTGCGTTGCTCGTGGGGGAGGGCGACGCCGATCAGGTCTCGACGCTCATGGAACGGTTTCCGACCGGCGGGATTGCAGTGATCGACTTCGATGTGGAGCAATGGGCAGGGATCCGGCGCGGGACCGGCCGGCTGGTCGATTTCCTGAAGCCGCCGAAGGGGTAGGGCGCCGGTCCGGCGCCCCGCCTGCATCAGAGGTTGCAGCGGTGATAGTCGCCGTCATAGCCGAGGAACATGTCGGTCTCGGCGTTGTACGAGCGGTACTGCGCCTCGCAGGCCGCGACATGGTCGTCGAAGTCGTCGTCGTAACGATCGACGTTGCGGTTCATGCTGCCGACGATCGCGGCGCCCACGGCGAAGCCGAAGATGCCGGCGCCTATCGAGCCGAGATGGGGCCGGTTCCACAGATACCAGTTGTGATAGTCGTTCTTGCCCCAGCGGTTGTGGTTACGGCGCCAGTCGTCGCAGCCACGCCAGTTCGGGTGCTCAAGACAGCGTTCGGAAACGTAGCGCTGCTGCTGCCCGATGCTGATGTTGACGGAAGCCGCGCTGGCCGGCGCCGGGATCATCATGAGGCCGGCAAGACCAGTGGCGACGATGGCGGAAGCGAGGTTCTTCATGTGAGACTCCTAGTCTTCTTGTTGTGCTGACGCTGCCTCCAAACGCGCCTCGGGGCTCATAGTTGCTCGGGGGCCCGGCGCGAGGGGCTTTCATCGATCGGCCAACTCTGCGATAAGAAGCAGGTTCGCGCGACTGGCGAGATCAGATGGGGCACCATCGGGGAACGCGAACTTCAAGCTGCCGCTCGCCTGGGCAACCCGTAGAAACATCATGGGAGCCCGCATGAACCCGAGAACCCGCACTCTTTGCCAGGCTGTCGCCAGCTTGGAATCGCCGCTGCCCGCGTGCTACACGCACGCCAGCAAAACCCCCCATTCCTTGTGCCCCGGGAGACGCTAAATGAGCGCCGCCACATCCCTTCCGCTCTTTCCTCGTTTCTTCACCAACACGCTCAGCGAAACCGATCCCGAGATCGCCGAAGCCATCAAGCTGGAGCTTGGCCGTCAGCAGCACGAAATCGAGCTGATCGCGTCCGAGAACATCGTGTCCAGGGCCGTGCTCGAGGCCCAGGGCTCGATCATGACCAACAAGTACGCCGAGGGTTACCCGGGCAAGCGCTACTACGGCGGCTGCCAGTACGTGGACATCGCCGAGAACCTGGCGATCGAGCGTGCCAAGCAACTGTTCGGCGCTAATTTCGCCAACGTGCAGCCCAACTCCGGCTCGCAGATGAACCAGGCAGTATTCCTGGCGCTGCTCGAGCCCGGCGACACCTTCATGGGCCTCGACCTCAACTCGGGTGGTCACCTGACGCACGGTTCGCCGGTCAATATGAGCGGCAAGTGGTTCAAGGTCGTGTCGTACGGCGTCCGCAAGGACGACCATCTGCTCGACATGGATGAGGTGGCGCGCCTCGCCCGCGAGAACAAGCCCAAGCTGATCCTTGCCGGCGGCACGGCCTATTCCCGCGTCTGGGACTGGGCCCGGTTCCGCGAGATCGCCGACGAAGTCGGTGCCTACCTGATGGTCGACATGGCCCATATCGCCGGCCTCGTCGCCGGCGGCGTGCACCCCTCGCCCGTGCCGCATGCGCATGTGACGACCACCACGACGCACAAGTCGCTCCGCGGCCCGCGCGGCGGCATGATCCTCTCCAACGATGAGGCGATCGCCAAGAAGATCAACTCGGCGGTGTTCCCGGGGCTGCAGGGCGGGCCGCTGATGCACGTCATCGCGGCCAAGGCCGTGGCCTTCAAGGAAGCGCTGCAGCCCGAGTTCAAGGCTTATGCCCGCCAGGTTGTCGCCAACGCCCGTGCGCTGGCCGCGACGCTGATCGAGAACGGTCTCGACGTGGTCTCGGGCGGCACCGACAACCACCTGATGCTGGTCGATCTTCGCAAGAAGAACGCCACCGGCAAGCGGGCGGAAGCCGGCCTCGGCCGCGCCTACATCACCTGCAACAAGAACGGCATCCCGTTCGATCCGGAAAAGCCCTTTGTGACCTCGGGCATTCGTCTCGGCACGCCGGCGGGCACCACCCGCGGCTTTGGCGAAGCCGAGTTCCGCGAGATCGGCAAGCTGATCGTCGAGGTGCTGGATGGGTTGCGCGAAGCCAATTCCGACGAGGGTAACGCTGCCGTCGAGGCGGCGGTGCGCGACAAGGTCGTGGCGCTGACGTCGCGCTTTCCTGTCTACGCCGACTGAGATGACGGGGCGCCACCCCTTATCCGGCGCTTCGCGCCACCTTCTCCCCGACGGGGAGAAGAACAGGGCGTCGACCGCGCAGGCTGGTTTCCTCTCCCCGTCGGGGAGAGGGCGGCCCGGCGAAGCCGGAACGGGTGAGGGGCGCTGGCCCGAGACTGAAGAGGTACGCTGATGCGCTGTCCCTATTGCGGAAATGATGACACGCAGGTCAAGGACAGCCGGCCGACCGAGGATTCCAACGCCATTCGCCGTCGCAGGATCTGCAATGCCTGCGGCGGCCGTTTCACCACCTTCGAGCGCGTGCAACTGCGCGAGCTGCTGGTGGTCAAGAAGTCCGGCCGCAAGGTGCCGTTCGATCGCGACAAGCTCGCGCGCTCGGTCAACACCGCGCTGCGCAAGCGCGATGTCGAGCCGGAGCGGGTCGAGCGGATGATCTCCGGGGTGGTTCGGCAGCTCGAAAGCCTCGGCGATGCCGAGATCAGCTCCGACCAGATCGGCGAGTTCGTGATGGAGGGGCTGAAGGGCCTCGACGACGTGGCATTCGTGCGGTTTGCCTCGGTCTACAAGAACTTCTCCGCTGCCGACGATTTCCGCTCGTTTCTCACCGAACTCGGCGATGACGAGCGTCACAAGCCCAACCACGACGACGATTGAGATTGCGGTTCTGCCGCCTAGTGGCTAAGCCAAAGGGCAGAACATTGCGCGTCTCACCGCGTACAACGAAATGACTTTCTAGATATGGCCCAGCCTAAGCCACGTGATCCTTCGACTCCTCGCACCGCCAACCAGCGCGGCGCGGCTCGGCTGGCCGCCGTCCAGGCCCTCTACCAGATGGATGTCGGTCGCCAGACGCTCGAGGATACCCTGAGCCAGTTCAGCACCGTGCATCTCGGTCGCGAGATCGAGGGCGAGGATTACCTGCCGGCAGATGCCGACTTCTTCCGCCAGATCGTCACCGGCGTGATCAAGGGCCAGTTGCAGATCGATCCCGCCGTCGACGATGCGCTGGTCGACAGCTGGCCGATGGGCCGCATCGATGCGACGCTTCGCGCCATCCTCCGTGCCGCGGCGTTCGAGCTGCTGAAGCGCAAGGACATCCCGTCGCGCGTGGTAATCACCGAGTATGTCGACGTCGCCAAGGCCTTCTATGAGGACGACGCGCCCAAGATGGTCAATGCCGTGCTCGACGAGGTGGCCCGCAAGGCCGGCCGCGACAGCGAGCAGGCCAGGTAGGGCGCGATGGACGAGCGCGCCAAACAGACGACTGGCACGCCTCTTCGCAATATCGGTCTGCTTGCCACGGCGCAGGCCATCGTCGGCTCAAATCAGGCAGTGCTGGGAGCGGTCGCGTCGCTGACGGCGATCGCCATGATCGAGAACAAGTCGCTTTCGACGGTGCCCGTGACCTTCATGATCATCGGCACCGCGCTGGCCACCGGGCCGTCGGCCTATATCATCCACTCCTGGGGCCGCCGGCAGGGCTTCATGCTCGGCGCCGCGCTGGCCATCCCCGGCGCGCTGCTTGCGGCGCTGGCCGCGTGGCTCGGCAACTTCTGGCTGTTCACCGTGGCTTTGGGGCTGCTCGGCGTCACCTCGGCTTTCGCCAATCAATACCGGTTCGCCGCGGCTGACAGCGTGCCCATGGCCCTGAAGGCGCGGGCGATTTCCTGGGTGCTGGCAGGCGGCGTCATTTCGGGATTCCTCGGGCCCTGGCTCAGCATCCTGACCAAGGACCTGATCCCCGGAGCGACCTTTGTCGGCACCTATGTTGCGATGGCGGTGTTGGCGTTGATCGCCGTCGCGGTGCTGGCTCTCACCCGGCTCGCGCCCACTGCGGCGCAAGCGGCGATCAAGAAATCCGGCAGGTCGTTCAAGGTCTTGCTGAGCAGCGTCGACATTCTCGTGCCGATGCTCGGCGCCTCGGCCAGCTTCGCGCTGATGGTCATGGTGATGGTCGCGGCACCGCTGGCCATGGTCTATGTCTGCGGGCACACCACGGAGGAAGCGGCGTTCGCCATCCAGTGGCACATCGTCGCAATGTTCGCGCCCAGCTTCATCACCGGCTCGGTGATCAACCGCATCGGCGCGCACCTCACGGCGGCGCTGGGACTGCTGCTGATCCTCGCCTCGGCGATCGTCAACCTCACCGGAATCACGGTGGCGCACTTCGTGATTTCGCTGGTGCTGCTGGGGGTTGGCTGGAACTTCGGATTCATCGCCTCAACCGCGCTGCTGTCCACGGCCTATCGGCCCGAAGAGGCGGCGCGGGTGCAGGGGCTGAACGAGCAGGTGGTGTTCGGCGTGATGGCGCTGGCGTCGATCGCCTCAGGCCTGCTGTTGCAGCTGATCGGCTGGCAGTCGATCAACATCCTGGTGATTCCGCTTGCCGCGGCAGCAATCCTGGCGCTGGCATGGAGCAGCATGCGCCCCAGGAATGCCCCGGGGCTGCCATCGGCATGAACGCCGTCTGAAGCCATTCTGAACGTCAGATCGACGAGATGATCGACTCGAGGAACGTGCGGTCCTGGCCATAGGACGGGGTGCGGCGGCTCTCGATCGAGAACGACTTGCCGTCCTTGACGCCCAGCCGCTCGGTATCGACCACCTTGTTCTTCTTGTCGAAGTAGACGACCAGCAGGGTGCGCTCCTTGCTGAGCTCCATGCCGAAGGCCGTCTGCTGCACCTTTTCGCCTAGGTAGTACCAGGCGGTTTCGGTGGCGAAGGAGTTGGTGACCTGCGGCGAGCCGAGCACAGCGGTGACCAGCGCGGCACTCTGGCCGACGCGAATCTGCGCCACGGCATCTTCGGAGATTTCGTAGCCGCGGGCCCGCGACTGGGTCAGGCTCATGCCGCTGCTGCAGGCCTCAAGCGACAGGCTGAGGAGCAGCACGGCGGTAATCGGGAGGAGGCGGTTAGTGACGGTGCGCAAAGGCATCAATTTGACTTTCCCGATCGCTGTCTACTATTAGCACGGCCTTGGCCGAGCGGGCACTGTGTAGCTGTCAAAGGCGCCCGCTGGCAAGCTAGGTTGCATCCTTGCCCGAACCCTTCCACACCGGCAGCACCTTGTCCCGCAAAACCGCGGAGCGCGACTGATGATATTGAACTTGTTCAGGAAAAACCCGGCCACGGACGCTGTTTATGCGATCTATACAGCTATTGTGGCGCAATCCCGGCAACCGGTGTTCTACGCCGAGTGGGGTATTCCGGACACGGTGACCGGCCGTTTCGACATGATCTCGCTGCACCTGTCGCTGCTGTTCCGGCGGCTGCGCGTCGAAAAGCAGGCCGGGGCGGAGTTCAGCCAGGCGCTGTTCGATTTGTTTTTCAAGGACATGGACCGTTCGCTGCGCGAGATGGGGGCAGGCGACATGGCCGTGCCCAAGAAGGTGCGGAAGATGAGCGAGCTCTTCTATGGCCTGATGACCAGCCTCAATGAGGCGATGGATCGCGACGACCGGCCGGGCGTCGAGGCCGTGCTGCGCCGCAACGTCTATGGCGAGGCCGACTCGAACCATGCTGCCGCATTGGCGGGTTACCTCTTTACCCAGTACGACAAGCTGGCCGAGCAGCCGCTCGGCGATATCGCCGGCGGGCGCCTCGAACTGGCGGCTGCAGCATGAGCGGCGAGCTGAAGCAGGTGCGGATACCGGATGCCAGCATCCGTCTCGATTCGATGCCGACCGCCGGGCGCGACCTGGTGCTGTCGGTGGGTGCGGCCGACCGGCTGGCGATTGCCGACCAGCTGGGCATCACCGCCGTGGAAAAGCTCGACGTGAGGCTGCATGCCGTGCGCTTCAAGGGCGGCATCCGGGTGACCGGGCGGCTGATCGGCACCACGGTGCAGCCGAGCGTGGTGTCGCTGGAGCCCGTGACGCAGGAGATCTCCGAGCCGATCGAGCGGGTGTTCCTGCCCGGCGGCGAGAAGGAGTACGCCGTCGCCGCCGATGCGGAAATCTTCGTCGACCTTGAAGGCGAGGACGTGCCGGACCATTTCGAGGGCAACGAAGCCGACCTTTCGGCGCTGATCATCGAAACCCTGGCCCTGGCCATGGATTCCTATCCGCGCTTGCCCGGTGAAACCCTGGGCGCGTTGGGCGATGATGGCGACATGGGAAGCGACTTGCCTTTCGCCGGCCTCAAAATCCTCAAGACTCCCGAGGACAAGGGGTAGGGTCCGGTTGCGTCCGGGTGATATCTTGCTTGGGGTAAGCGTTTGAGTATGTTGAAACCCGTCTCCGCTAGGGGACGCTGGACCAGGCGGCGATGAGCGACTCCATCCGTATCTCGGTTGACGCCATGGGCGGCGACAAAGGCCCGCGCGTGGCGGTCGAAGGCGCGCGCCTGTTCTGGCGCGAGCGCAAGAACACCAACTTCATCTTCCATGGCCGCGAGGCCGACCTGAAGCCGCTGCTCGACGAGTTTCCGGACCTCAAGAAGGTCTCGAAGATCGTCCATGCCGAGAACGTCATCTCGATGGACGAGAAGCCGTCGCAGGCCCTGCGCAAGGGCCGCGGCACATCCTCGATGTGGGCGGCGATCCAGTCGGTGAAAGATGGCGAGGCCGACGTCGCGATCTCCGGTGGCAATACCGGCGCGCTGATGGCGATGGCAACGTTCTGCCTGCGGCCCATCGAGGGCATCTCGCGCCCGGCGATCGCGGCGCTGTGGCCGACGCTGAGGACCGACATCATCGTGCTTGATGTCGGCGCCACGGTGGGCGGCGACGCCAAGCAGTTGACCGACTTCTCGATTCTCGGCGCGGCGCTGGCTCGTGCGCTGTTCGACCAGGAGCTGCCGACGGTCGGCCTGCTCAATGTCGGCACCGAGGAGATGAAGGGCCACGACGAGGTCAAGGAAGCGGCGCGCATCCTCCAGGCGGCGAGCGGCGAGGGCTTCATCTATCACGGCTTCGTCGAGGGCGATGACATCGGCAAGGGCACGGTCGACGTGGTGGTGACCGAGGGCTTTGCCGGCAATATCGCGCTTAAGACGGCCGAGGGCACCGCCCGGCAGGTGGGCACCTATATCCGCGAGGCGCTGAAAGCCGATATCGTCTCGATGCTCGGCGCAGCCATTGCCGGGCAGGCGCTACAGGCGCTCAAGCGCAAGCTCGACCCCCGCAACATCAACGGCGGCGTGTTCCTCGGCCTCAATGGCGTCGTCATCAAGTCGCATGGCGGTACCGACGAGATCGGTTTCAAAGGCGCGCTGAGCCTTGCCTACGAAATGGCGCGCAGCCGTGTCATGGACAAGATCGGCGAAGGCATGCGCCGCTTCCCCACACTCAACGTGGCGCCCCAGGCAGAGGCGGCGCCCGCTCCCGAACCCGAGGCCAAACCCGCGTGACCGACAAGAAATCCATCATCCGCAGTGTTGGCGCTTACCTGCCGGCGCGTGTGGTGACCAATGACGAGCTGGCAAAGACCGTCGACACGTCCGACGAGTGGATCGTGCAGCGCACCGGCATCCGGCAGCGCCACATCGCGGCGGAAGGCGAGAACACCTCCGACCTCGCCGCGGCCGCCGGCCGCAAGGCACTGGAGAATGCCGGACTCACGATCGACGACATCGACCTGATCGTCGTCGCGACGACGACGCCGGACATGACCTTCCCGGCAACGGCTGCGGTGGTGCAGCAGAAGCTCGGCATGCACCATGGTGCGGCGTTCGACATCCAGGCGGTGTGCTCGGGCTTCGTCTATGCGGTGGCGACGGCCGACTCGTACCTCAAGAACGGGCTATCGAAGCGCACGCTGGTGATCGGCGCCGAAACCGCCTCGCGCATTCTCGACTGGAACGACCGCACCACCTGCGTGCTGTTCGGCGACGGGGCAGGGGCCGCGGTGATGGAAATCAGCAAGGCCGGCGAAGAGCGCGGCGTGCTCGCGACCTCGCTGCGCTCCGACGGGCACTTCTGGAACAAGCTCTATACCGATGGCGGCCCGAGCTCGACGCAGTCGATGGGCCACGTCCGCATGGAGGGCAAGGAAGTGTTCAAGCACGCCGTCGGCATGATCACTGACGTGGTCTACAAGGTGCTCGAGGATACCGGCCACACCATCGACGATCTCGACTGGTTCGTGCCGCACCAGGCCAACAAGCGCATCATCGACGGCGCCGGCGTGAAGCTCGGCCTGCCGCCGGAAAAGGTAGTGGTGACCGTCGATCGCCACGCCAACACCTCCGCCGCCTCGGTGCCGCTGGCGCTGAACACGGCCGTCGCCGACGGCCGCATCAAGCGCGGCGACCTGGTGATGATCGAGGCCATGGGCGGCGGCTTCACCTGGGGCGCCTCGCTGATCCGCTGGTAGGCGGCTTAGCTCAGAAATACCCTTGGAACGGTGGCCGGAAACGGCCGCCGCTATTGCTGCGCCTTCCGGCCGGCGACATCCTACACGCGATCACCGAATCTCACATTAGGTTTAGGTCGTGGCCGTGCAGCAGGTTGAACGCGAAGGCGTAGCGGACGCGACCGGGATCGACAGCCAGCTGTTGGTGCTGCTCGCGACAGTGGCCGTTTTCGCGATCTATGCCTGGTCGACCTGGGTCGGCACACTGCCACGGATCGCCTGGGACGAACTCGGTTTCATCGCCCAGGCGCAATGGCTCGCCGGGGCGCCCGTGACCATCAACATGGGAACAGCGCCTTACTATCACGCTGGCTACTCGCTGCTGCTGGTGCCGGTGCTGTGGTTCACCCATGATCCGCTCGTGGCCTACAAGGGCTTCATGCTGGTCAACGCGGGGCTCGCGGCGCTGCTGGTGCCGCTGCTGGTCAGCATTGGCGCGGCATTCGGCTTCAAGCGGTCGCCGGCAATGGTGCTGGCGGCGGCCATTGTCGCGCTCTGGCCATCCAGCTTTTTCGTCTCCCACTACGCCTGGTCCGAGGCTCTGTTCCGGCTGGTATTCGTCCTGCAGGTCTGGTCGCTGACGAAGCTTGCGCTGAACCCCCGGGCGCGATGGGCGCTATTGTTCGCCGCCACCGGCGCGGCGCTCTACGCGGTTCACCCCAAGGCGCTGCTGATCCTGCTGCTGACCCCGATTGTGCTGATCGCGCTCCGCGCGATGCGAACGGTCGACACGCGCGCCCTCGTCGCAGCGCTGGTGCTCTTCGTCGTTCTTGTGGCCGGCGAGATGGCTGCAATGGACTACCTGCACGCTGCGCTGTGGGGTGATGGAGCCTATTCGGCGGAACAAACGCTCATGGGCCGGTTGCTGCGGCCGGATGCTCTGCTTACCGGCCTGACCGTGATGCTTGGACAGTTCTGGTACCAGTTGGCGGCAAGCCTCGGCCTCGCCGGGTTGGGTCTGTGGTTCGCGGGCCGCCAGGCGTTGACACCCGGCGCTCCGACGCTTCGGCTCGTGGCGGGTTACGTGGTTGCGGCGGTACTTGCGGTTGCAGCCGCTTCCGTCGTGCAGATGCTGGAGCCGACGCGCGTCGATCACATCGCCTACGGGCGGTACATCGACAGCGCTTCGATCGTGCTGATCTGGCTGGGCCTGTGCTGGCTCGTGCTGGGCGAGCGGAGCAGGGAGCAGCGGCTGGTTTGCATAGTCGGGGTCGTAGTGATCGTGGCGGCCGGCTGGCTGCTGGCGGTGCTGCCGTTGATGGCCGAGCTTGAGCCGGCGCATCCGGAGGCTGTCGCCGGAGTGGGTTGGCTCGCCGGGGTGGAGTCGACGCCGCTGCGCTTTTTCGGGGCAAGCTCGATATTCCTCGCCGTGCCTGCGGCGCTGCTGCTGCTTGCCGGCCGGATCGGCCGGATGATCGTGCTCGTGCTGTTCATCGGCCTCGCCGGAGCGGCGATCCATTGGCACGAGCTGCAGCATGCCGAGGTGCAGCTACTGTTTCTCAACGCCGATGTCGACGCGGTGCATAAGACGCAACTGGCGCCGCTGTACTGGTCGGAGGCGGTGCGCGACCAGTCGCCGTGGTCGTACTCGCTGCAGTACGCGCTCGATGCACCCTTCCTCGACATGGACGGGCCGCTGCCGGCCAAGGCCGGGTTGATCTCAACCGACCCGGCTTCGGACGGTCTCGCGTGCGCAGCGCGCCTGCCGCGGGGACTATACCTGTTGGCCAATCCGCCTGATGCGGGAACGGGCTGCTAGGGCTTCCGTTTCATAGCGAAGCCGATAAGGGCCAGCAGCACATCGCCGAAGGTGGTGATCAACCGGTGGCCGAGCGCGACGGTGGTGGCGCCTGGGATACCGGCGGCGGTCAGGCCGGCGATCAGCACGGCGTCGCGCACGCCAAGGCCGCCTGGGGCGCCGGGAACGAGGAAGCCGATCAGCCAGGCGGCGGCGGTGATGCCGATGATCTGCGGCGAGGCCGCGCCGGGGCCGCCAAGGCTCCAGGCCAGCGCCAGCGCGAGGCCACCGCTGCCGAGCATGAACAGCAGGTAGAGGCCCAATGCCAGTACGCCGCGGCCGACGATACGACCGGCGAGGCGCTGGACCTTGAGCCTTCGGGCAACGGCGGCGAAGAGCACGGTCACCACACCGGTGCATCCGATGACGATAGCGGGCAGTAGCAAGGCTTCGAGGCCGTGGAAACGCAGCTGATCGAGCAGCAGGGGCAGGGCAAGGATCGACGCGATCACTCCACCAGCAGCCGAAAGCAGTGCCAGTTCGACGAGCTGGGCGATGCCGAGTGCGGTGTGGGAGGCACCGGCGGTGCGGGCCTCGACATAGCGGCCGACCATGTGGAGAACGTTACTCGGCAGGTACTTGTAGACCTGGGTGCGCGCGTAGATGGCCAGCGCCGGCAGGAGCGCGATGGCGGGGCGATCGATGGCCGCCAGCATGCCGTGCCATCCGAACGCGAGGAGGAGCAGCAGCAGCGCATAGGCGAGGCTGCCGCCGGCGATCGTCGCGAGGAACGTCGGTGAGGTGACATCGGCGCTGAGCTGGCCGAACGAGCGCTGGACGGCGAAGACCACGAACACCAGCGCGGCCAGCGTCACCGCAATGCCGGCTGCCTTGAGCCAGGGGTGGAGGCGCGAGGGCCTCGCGACGGTGTCTGGCTTCAGCTCATCCACTGCGGCACAGAATCATGGTCCAGGGCAGCGGGCGGCGGATCTCGACGATCTCAAAGTTCTGGGCGATCAGCGAGATGAAGGCCGACGAGGACCAGTGCTGGATGTGTCCTGGGGTGTTGCCAAGCTCGGCCATGTATTTGCCGCGCATCACGTTCAGCACGCGCCAGATCGGCTCGCGCGGCACGCTGACCAGCAGGTACGGGGTCGCGATCCTGTGCAGGGATGCAAGGGCGCGGGCGGTGTCGGGGATGTGCTCGAGCACCTCGCAGCAGATCGCGAGCGGGGCACTCTGCTCCGCCCTCAGGTCGTACAGTGAGCGAACCTCGAATGCAGCAGGTAGGCCGCGCTCGGCGCATTGCGCGTTGGCCTCGGCGACGCTGCTCGCCTCGAGGTCGGAGCCGTGCACGGTCCAGCCGCGATCGGCAAGCCGCATGCTGAGATTGCCCTCACCGCAGCCAACCTCATAGGCAGTGCGCGCCCCGGTCTTCGCCGTGAGCTCATCGAAGGCGGCGAGGAAGCCATCCATCAGCAGGCGCGCGACCGGGTTCCTGGTGTTGTACTTGTCGTAGTGGTTGCCGGGGACGTTGACGTAGTCGTGCCGCACGTGGGTCGGCCCGCTCATGGGGCGTGCTCCCGGGATGGCGCGGTTCGCTGCAGTTCGGCCCGCAACTGCCGCTCGCGGATTTCCTCGAGCAGCCGCCGGTTGGTGGCGATGAGATCGGCGAGGATGCCGCCCACCGCGAGGATGCCCGACACCGCGAGGAGCCCGGCGCCGAGCACCAGTGACTGGATGTTGCCCGCGCCTTCGCCGATGGCGAAGTGGTAGAGGAAACGCACGAAGACGATGACAGCAGGCAGGGCGACGATGATCGCAAGGCCGAGGAAGAAGCGCAGCGGTTTGTAGAGCACGAAGATGCGGACCACCGTCAGGATCGACCTCGCCACGTAGCTACCGATGCTGCGGACCAGCCGCGAGGGGCGCAGGTCGCCGTTGACGCCCACCGGAACGGACGCGATGGCGATGCCGTTGCGGCCGGCCTGGATGATGGTCTCGAGCGTGTAGGTATAGGAGTTGAACACGTTCATTCGCACCGCCGCATCGCGGTGAATGGCGCGGAAGCCGCTTGGCGCATCGGCGACCACCGTGCCGCTGGCCTGCTTCACCACCCACGAGCCGAGCCGCTGCAGCAGCTTCTTGATCGGCGAGAAATGCGCGATCTGCTCGATCGGTCGGGCGCCGACGACGATCAGCGCCTTGCGCGCGAGAATCGGCGCCACCAGATCGGGAATCGAGCGGGCGTCGTACTGGTTGTCGGCGTCGGTATTGACGATCACGTCGGCGCCAAGCCTGAGGCTGGCTTCGATGCCGGCCATGAATGCACGAGCCAGACCCTGGTTGGTCGGCAGCGATACGATGTGGTCGACGCCGTTCGCCCGCGCCACCTCGACCGTACGGTCGGTGGAGCCGTCATCGATCACCAGCCATTCGACGCGCTCGAATCCTGTCACGCTGCGCGGCAGGTCGGCGAGCGTGATCGCGAGGGTGGCTTCCTCGTTGAGGCACGGAATCTGGATGATCAGCTTTGACAAGTTGGATCCGACGGTCGCGAGGGTCCACGACGTGTGGCGCCGGACCAAAACTCTCCACCAGAAGTCCGAATTCGCGGTTAACTCGGAGGGCGGGGCCGCCGCCCGGCCAGTTGGGGCGGTTGCGAAGTGGTCACGCCTTTGATTGGTAAGCCAGATTGCCAGTCACGTTACAGCGCGTTAATCTTTGACAAAATCCGTGGGTGGGGGCGCCTGACGGGGACCTGAAATGCAGGTAGGCGAAACGGAGGGGCGGCATATGACACAGAAGACGGTCACGCGAGCGGACTTGGCCGAGGCGGTCTACGAAGCGGTGGGCTTGTCGCGAACGGAATCGGCCGAGTTGGTCGAGCGCGTACTCGACTTGATCGGCGACGCGCTGGTTGAGGGCGCCAACGTCAAGCTCTCCTCGTTCGGCTCGTTCCAGGTGCGCTCGAAGAATCAGCGCATCGGCCGCAATCCCAAGACCGGCGAGGAAGTGCCGATCCTGCCGCGACAGGTTCTGGTGTTCAAACCCAGCAACGTGTTGAAATCCAAGATCAACAAATCTATGGTCCGGTCTGGAAAATAAGACTCTTTCCGGGCGGGTGAGTCCTTTTGGACAAGTCTCCAGACGCGTTTAGAACCATCTCCGAGGCGGCCGACGAGCTCGACCTGCCGCAGCACGTGCTGCGCTTTTGGGAAACGCGCTTTTCCACCATCAAGCCGCTGAAGCGCGGCGGCGGCCGGCGCTACTACCGGCCCGAAGACGTATTGCTGCTCAAGGGCATACGGTACCTGCTCTACGACCAGGGGTTCACTATCAAGGGGGTGCAGCGCATCCTCAAGGACCAGGGCATCCGCTACGTCATCGGCATCGGCGAGGGCCGCCCGGTGGAAGCGCTGGAGCACCAGCCGGCCGATACCGAGCCAGACGAGGACTTTGCATCGGAATCAGCGGTGCTCGTCGAGGACGACATGACCGAGGTTGCGCCCGCGCCCGCTCGCCTGAAGCTGCCAAGCTTCAAGCCAAAGCCGGCTGGGCTGACCGCTGCCGACCGCGACAAGCTGTCGGATGTGCTGCGCGAGTTGCTCGACTGCAAGCGCCTATTGGAGCGGGCTCGCGAGGGCTAGGCCCCAGGGCCGCTATCGTCTTCGGCCGCGCCATTGCCATCAAGCACGCCGAAAGACTGCGAAGAACCATTTCCGCTGGCGTTGACCACCCCGTCGACAGCGAGTCCACGCCGCAGCAATTCGCGCACCGCCGCGGCCCGGCTCGGCATCCGGTTGGCGAAACGAAAATCATCGAGCGCACGCAGTTCGTCTGCCTCCAGCATGATCTGGAGGCGCTCGCCGCGGATCAGGTCGTTACCTTTGTAGGTCTTTTCGGACATCGCAGATCATGAGGTTATGAGGTCACTTACTCATTCAACTCATTAGACGCCGAATGGTTGCATGCAGCGCGTACTCATTCGCCCCAATGCGCTGCAAGGTGGCAACGCGCTAACTCCCATTTTCCTCGATTTTACGGGGCCGACGGCGCAAGCATGATCGCGAAGGAGACGGCAAGTGCTATCAAATCCGCAGGTAGAAGGCTTTGGAATCGGGACCGTGCTGATCGTCGAGGACGAAGCACTGGTATCGGTGATGATGGAGGATTTCCTGCTCGATCTCGGTGCGTCGGAGGTGATCGTCTGCGGCACTCCGGATGAGGCCCGGTCGCGGATGGGCAACCGTTCGGTGCACTGCGCGATCCTCGACGTCAAAGTCGGTGGCGCCGACAGCTTCGAGCTCGCCGACGAGCTGACCCACCGGAACGTTCCGTTCTTCTTCGCGACGGCAACGGGGCCGGAGGCAATCGTCGAGCGTCACCGCCATCGGCCCATTCTTGCCAAGCCCTTCTCGAACGCCCAGCTGCTCGAATTCCTCCACGCCACGATCTCCGAGCCGCGGCCGACGATTTGACGCCAGGCGCGCAGGCGCGAATGACAAAGGGGCCGGATGGCCCCCTTGTTCGTTTCTCGTTCCGGCCGTTACGCCCGCTTCGGGATCTGCACGTCCTTGAGCAGGATGGTGAAGCCCATGGCCAGCACATAGAGCGCGGCGACCCACAGGAACATCACGTTGATGCCGGCGCCGTAGTGGCTCAGCACCACATCGCGCGCCGCCTCCGGCAGGCCCGAAGCGATGTGCGGGCTTAGGCCGGTGAGGCCGTCGGGCAGTTGCGCCGCGACATCGGCGGGCAGGGCGGCGTTCTGCTGCGTCAGCGCGAAGGTCATCACCGCGCCGTTGATCGCGAGACCGATCGACGCCCCGATGGTACGGGCCTGGGTGATCAGCCCGGTGGCCGCGCCGATGTCGCTCAGCGGCGCCGCGGCCTGGATGGCAACCATCAGCACCTGGAACTGCAGGCCCATCGAAATGCCGAACACCGCCATCATCAGCGCCAGAATCCACAGCGGCGTGTGGGCGTCGATAAAGGTGAAGGCGACCATCAGGGCAGCGCCCACGGCCATTGCCGCGACCGGCATCCACTTGTATCGCCCCGTCGAGGCGATCACTCGGCCGGCGACCATCGAGATCACCATCGAGGTGGCCGATGCCGGCAGGAACAGGAAGCCGACCTCGGCCGGCCCCAGACCGGTGAGTGTCTGGAAGTAGAGCGCGAAGTAGAAGAACATCCCCAGCGTCACCGAGCCGGCGATCAGCGAAACGATGGTGACGATGCTGATGGTGTGGTTGCCGAACAGCCGAAGCGGCACGATCGGCTCCTCGGCACGACGCTCGACCATGATGAACCAGATGGCGGCGCCGACGCCGATCACCGGCAGCGCGAAAGTCAAGAGGTCCGGGCCCGAGGGATCGAGCACGTGATCGCCCCAGTAGACGATGGCGGTGGTGGCGATAGCCAGCAGCACGCCGCCGAGATAGTCGACCTTGTGCTTCTTCTCGGTGAATTTCGACTTCATGGCGAAGCCGATCAGCGCCAGCACCACGAGGCCGACCGGCAGGTTGACGAGGAACACCCAGCGCCAGCCGAAGATATCGGTGATGTAGCCGCCGGCGACCGGCCCGAGGATCGAGCTCAACGCGAACACGGCGGACGAATAGCCCTGGTATTTGGCGCGGTCGCGCGGCCCGAACAGTTCGCCGATCATGGCGAAAGCCGAGACCATCAGCCCGCCGCCGCCAATGCCCTGGAGGATGCGGGCAGCGATCAGCGATTCCATCGACCAGGCCATGCCGCAGACCGCTGAGCCGACAAGGAAGAGGACGATGGCGGTCATCACCACGTTCTTGCGACCGTACATGTCGCCGAGCTTGCCGTAGAACGGCGACACCGCAGCGGTGGAGAGGAGGTAGGCCGAGCCGACCCAGCCGAAGAGGTGCAGGTTGCCCAGTTCGCCGGCAATGGTGGGCAGCGCGGTGACGACGATCTGCATGTCGAGGGTCGCCATGAACATCGCGATCAACGCGCCGAAATAGACGAGCAGCGTCGTGCGGTCGGGGCGCGCTGGCGCCTCGGCGACCGGCGCGGCGCCGGAAATGGGATTCGTATCAACGCTCATTTGGAAATCTCCGAAACTCGGATGGCTTATGTGCCTCCCTCACATATGTGTCAACAGCAAATATGTGCACACAGCATGTAATTGACGTGAGCACATGAATCTGCTAGGCGCGGTGGCATGAAAGACAACCATGACATGCCGCCGCTGCCGGTGCTGGCCTGCACGACAATCGGCGATCAGGAGCTGGTTGCCCTGGCGCGAAGCCGCGGGCTCAGCGAGGCGGCGGCCCAGGCCGTTGGTGCGATCGATGGCGTGATGGCCAGAATCCGCCGCAACATGATGCGCCGCGAGTTCGGCCGGATCGTGCTGGCGCAGATCGCGCCAGATCTGGAAGTCGCCCACATGGACGTCATCAGCGCCATCGGCCATCGGATCGAGGGCGACGCAGAAGAGGTGACCGTCGGGCTGATCGCCGAGCGGCTCGGCATCGATCCATCGCGCGCCAGCCGGGTATCCGCCGACGTCGTCGACCGCGGCTTCGCCCGCCGCGTCGCCTCGCAGCAGGATGCGCGCCGCATCTGCCTTGAGTTGACGCCCAAGGGCCGGCGCTTCGTCGATGCGATCCGGCAGAGCAAGATGGGGATGTTCACCAGCGCACTGGGGCAGTGGGACGAATCCGAGCTGATCGTGTTCGCCAACCTGCTCGATCGCTTCAGCAGTTGGGCCACTGACCCCAAGGGGCTCACGGAGCGGGCGGCAGAGGTCAAGGCGTTGCTGGAGGAGCCCGAGGCTGGGCCCAAGCCGAAGCGGCAGCCTGCCAGGATCACCTGATATCCGCTTCCGCCGGCGGGCTGCTCGGCGTACAGCCGGCTACGATGCCGACATCGGCAGGCTGTTGCTCCAGGCACCGGGCGGCCACGCAGTAGACGGCGCGGTTTCCGCGCCGTAACACTTGGTGCTATGTCCAAGACCACCGCGGCCACGCTGGCGCTCGACAAGGCCGGCATCGCCTTCACCCATTTCCCCTACGATTACGATCCCGATGCGCCGCGTATCGGCCTGCAGGCGGCCGAGGCGCTGAACAAGGCGCCAGAGCAGGTGTTCAAGACGCTGATGGCGGAGGTCGACGGCAAGCCGGTCTGCGTCGTGGTGCCATCCGACTGCGAGGTGAGCATGAAAAAGCTCGCCGCGGCGTTCGGCGGTAAGTCCGCCAACATGATGAAGCCGGCGGACGCTGAGCGTCTCACCGGCTTCAAGGTCGGCGGCATCAGCCCCTTTGGGCAGCGCAAGCGCGTGCCCACGGCCATCGATGAGACCGCCGAACTATTCGACGAGGTGCTGATCAATGGCGGCCAGCGCGGCCTCCTGGTCGGGCTGAGCCCAACTGATGCGGCGCGCGCGGCCGAAGCGAAGCTGATCGACCTGGTGGCTTAGAATACCGCCAGGTACTTCAGCAGCGAAACAATGCCGATGATGATCACGACGATCTGGATGATCTGCTTCACCCGGGCATCGACCGGCAGGCGCTGAACCAGCCAAAGGATGAGGACGACCACCAGGAAGGTGATGAGGATTCCGATAAGGACGGACATCTGTAATCTCCGTGACGCCGCGGAAATGCAGGCCCTTTCACAACGCGCGAGACGGCAAATCGTGACAGGCGCTCGCGAAATTCCTCTCCAGTGGCTTTCTTGAGTGGGGGAGGGGAACCGGTCGCGCCGCATCGAGTTGCTGGTCGATGACCTCCCCGACAGACCTCGTCGCACCTTCCGGCATTCACTTCGGTCCGCTTGGCGATAACTGGGTGCACCTCTGTGTCGACATGCAGCGCATGTTCGCCGAGCAGACCGAATGGCACGCGCCGTGGATGGAGAAGGTGCTGCCGGAGGTCGTGCGGCTGGTGGAGCTGGGCCCAGAACGCACGGTCTTCACCCGCTTCGTTCCGCCCATGTCGGCGGATGAGGCCGGCGGCACCTGGCGCCGCTACTACCAGCGCTGGGCGATGATGACACGTGAGCAGCTCGATCCCGCGCTGATCGACCTGATCCCCGACCTCGGACGATTTGCGCCACCGGCGCGGGTGTTCGACAAGCCGATCTACAGCCCCTGGCTGGGCAGCCGGCTCCACGCCGAACTGCTGGCCGACGGCGTCGACACGGTGGTGGTATCGGGCGCCGAAACCGAAGTCTGCGTGATGGCGGCCGTCATCGGCGCCATCGACCTCGGCTACCGCGTGATCATCGCCACCGACGCGATCTGCTCGTCCGCCGATTCCACCCACGACGCCATGGCGCACATCTACGACAGCAGATTTGGCATGCAGGTGGAGACGGCGGAGGTGACGGAGATCGTGGAGGCGAGGGGGCGTTAGCCCTGCTTCGATCGCATTGCCGCAAAAATGCCTCTTGCCTCAAAAGGCTGGTTTCTGTAGGCCTCCGCACCAGTCGGGGTGTAGCGCAGCCTGGTAGCGCATTTGTCTGGGGGACAAAGGGTCGTCGGTTCAAATCCGGCCACTCCGACCATTTCTTCTAAAGGCCTCAGAGGATAGCGGATTGGATATTGCCCCCAGCGATCCGCTCCCGGAGGAACTGTCGCTCGTCGCCGGCAGCCTCGAGCGCTGGCCGGTCGCCGATGGCGGCGCGCCGGTTCTGATCAATCTCTCCGAGAATCACACGTTCCGCATCGACGGGCCCAACGGCGCGCGCCATGTGCTGCGGCTGCATCGGCCGCGCTATCAATCGAAGACCGCGATCGGCAGCGAGCTGGCCTGGCTCGAGGCAATCACCGACGACACCGAGATTCCGGTGCCGCGGCCGATTCCCGGAGCCGACGGCGAGATCGTGCAGGAGGTGGCGCCCGATCGGTTTGCGGCACTGTTCGCGTTCGAGAACGGCAGCGAGCCGCAGCCGGATGCCGATCTCGTGCCGCTGTTCGCGACGCTGGGGCGGTATGCGGCGACGCTGCATAACCACATCGCCACCTGGCAGCAGCCCGAGAAGTTCGTGCGGCCGATCTGGGACGCGGTGGGGATCCTCGAGGCGTCCGGACTGTGGGGCGATTGGCGCAAGGCGCCGCATGTCGAGGGCGAGGTGCTGGCCGACCTGACGGAGCTCGACGCGGCGCTCAGGACCGATCTCAGGGCCTATGGCACCGACATCGATCGCTTCGGGCTGATCCATGCCGACATGCGGCTCGGCAACCTCCTCGTCGATGGCGAGCAGACGATCCTGCTGGATTTCGACGATTCCGGCTTCGGCTGGTTCCTCTACGACCTGGCCGCCAGCCTCTCGTTCATCGAGACCTCGCCGCAGGTGCCGGCGCTGATCCGGGCGTGGCTCGGCGCCTATATGGAAATCCGGCCGCTGAAGCCGGAAGACCTCAGGATGATCGATACGTTGATCCTGCTCAGGCGCATGGCGTTGCTGGCCTGGATCGGCTCGCATGCAGAAACCGACCTTGCCAAGGCCCATGCGGAGCGGTTTGCGCTGGACACCGCGACAATGGCGCGGAAGTATCTCGCTCGCTGACGACCGGGGGAGGGCGCCATGCGCATCCTCGCCGTCGCCGATCTACACTACAGCCTGCCGCAGTTCGACTGGCTCGTCTCGGTCGCCGATCGCTATGACTTGCTGATCATCGCCGGAGATTTGCTGGACGGCAGTTCCTTCGTCACCACGAGCGCGCAGATGGTGGTGGTGCTGAAGTATCTCGAGCGGCTGCGGGCGCTGGCGCCGCTCGTCGTGTGTTCGGGCAATCATGACCTCAACCACGCCTACTCGACCGGGGAACGCTATGCGCGCTGGGTGCCCTATGCGCGTGGGAGCGGCGCGCATGCCGACAACGAGACCTTCGCGATCGGCGAGGATACTGTCACCGTCTGCCCATGGTGGGATGGGGATATCGCCAAGCACGCGATCGGCAGGCAGCTGGCGGAAGCGGCGACGACGCGTGGGCGGAACTGGTTCTGGGTCTATCATGCGCCTCCGGCCGAGGCGCCGGTGAGCTGGTCGGGGTCGCGGCACTATGGCGATGTCGAGCTGGCGGCTTGGATTGTGCAGTACCGGCCGCAACTGGTGTTCAGCGGGCATGTGCATGAAGCGCCGTTCGCGCGCGGCGGCTCATGGGCATCGCGCATCGGGGATACCTGGGTCTTCAACCCCGGCAAGCAGGTGGGCGATGTGCCGACGCATATCGTGGTCGACTCCGAACTGAAGCAGGCGGCCTGGTTCTCTTTCGAGGGTGCGGGAACGCTCGACTGGGGCAGCGGTAGCGCACCCGAAGAGATGACCGAGTGGCCGGCCTGGCTGCCACGGGCTCCGGTGGCTGCCTAGAGGCGGGGATCGGGCTTGCCGTCACCGGCAGGAGCAGCAGGCTGCGAGGGGAGCTGCTGGTTGACCAGGGCTTCGAGCACCTCGTCGACCATGCCGAGATGGTCGCTGCGGTCGCTGAATTGGTGCTTGAGGTCGGCGAGATAGGTCGTGGCGTCGATCAGCCGGCTGGCGAGGATGCGGGCGACGTGGAAGACGATCTCCGGCCGCATCTGCAGGAAGCTCTCGGCATCCTCGATGCGGTGGACGGTGACGGGCTCGATGGCGCGCACGGTGGCGCTGTGTGGGCGGCCGAGGAGGGCGGAGATTTCGCCGAACACGGCGCCCGGCTCGTCGACCAGCGAGACGCGGACGTCGCCGCGCAGCACTTCGACGGCGCCGTCGACGAGGATGTAGAGCACGCCGCTGCTGGGACCTTCGGCGATGAGGATATCGCCGGTGTCGTAGCGCACCTTGGCGAGGTCCGCCGTGGTGGTGAGGACCGCCTGCATCGAGCTGCTCTGAGGTTCCATGTTGCCCCCGCTGTCGCGCTAGGGAGCAATCATGCCCTCAGGGAACGGGCGCCGCCAAGCCAAATCGCTTCTCGACATGCCGGTAGGCGGCGGTGATGCCCCAGATCAGCCCCGCGACGAGGAAGAAGTGGCGCCAGTGGTCGAGGTCGATGATCGCGGCTTCGCCCGCCAGCGGCACGAACACCGACACCAACGGGATCAGCAGCAGGCGGTTGGGGCCGGGGCGGGCGATGTATGTGGCGCTGCGCCATAGCGTGACGCCGATAAACAGGATGAAGACGAAGCCACCGCCCCAGCCATAGGCGTGCAGCACGTTGACGTAAGTGTTGTGCGGCTCTTCCTTGACGCGGAGGTTGCGGAACTCGAGCGGGCCGAGCCCGAGCGGGTGCTGCAGCGCCAGGTCGAAGGCGTAGCCCTGGCGGCCGAAGCGCCCGCTTTCGCCGGTGTCATAGTTCTGCGACTGGGTGCGGAGCTCGATGAACGAGCGGAACTGCGGGATCGACAGTACGCCGGCCGCCGCCACGACGAGCAGCAGCAGGCCGAGCAGCGCGATCATCAGCATGCGCACCTTCTGGCGCGCGTGGGCTTCGAGCACGAACACCAGCAGGTAGATGATGGCACTGGAGATGACGATGTGGCCCCAGGCGGCTCGGGAGAAGCTGGCGAAGACGCCCACCAGCAGGACGGCGTAGGCGAGTGCAGCCCAGGCGGCACGCTTGGGCGTGCCGATCAGCACACGCTGCAGCGCATACATGGCGGGCAGGATCAGGAACGGGCCGAAGACGTTGGGATCGTTGAACAACGCCTTGGCCCGATCGTAGCGGGTGAACAGGTCGTGGCCGATGCCGAGGTAGCCGAGCGTGCCGAGGATGGCAGAGAGCAGCGCCGTCGCGAGGTAGGCGCCGACGATCAGGCGCATGCGGGCCTGCGGCGCGTCGGCGACGTAGTTGGCCACCCAGTAGGAGGTGAAGAACAGGAAGATCGTGACGGTCTGGTAGATCAGCGCGTCCGGGATCGAGCTGAACCTGACCTGGAAGGCGGCGATGATGGCGAACGGGATGAAGCTCGCGAATAGCACCAGCAGCCCCAGGGTCGAGCGGCGCAGCGTGAAGCCGGCGAGCATCGAGACGCCGAGGACGAGCAGGAAGGCGAGTTCGTAGGGCGACGGCTCGGTGATCACCATGCCGCCGGCGAAGATCCAGAGGACGACGAGTGCGTCGAGCAGGGTGGTGGCGCGGGTGCGGAGCCAGGTGGCGCCGAGCGCCGAAACGGTGTGGACGCCGGCGGCGCTCACCTCAGAACGCGTTCTTGCGCTGGGTGAACAGCGAGATCGGGGTCATCGCGACGATCTTCACGTCGAGCCAGAGCGACCAGTTTTCAATGTAGTAGAGGTCGTGGTTGACTCGCTGCATGATCTTGTCGACCGTGTCGGTCTCGCCGCGCCAGCCGTGGATCTGGGCCCAGCCGGTCATCCCCGGCTTCACCCGGTGACGGGCGAAATAGCCCTCGACCGCATCGTAGTAGAGCTGGTTGTCGGCCTTGGCCGAGAGCGCGTGCGGACGCGGTCCGACGATCGAAAGTTCACCCAGAAGGACATTGAAAAGCTGCGGAAGTTCATCGATGGAGGTCTTCCTGATGAACTTGCCGACCTTGGTGACCCGCGGGTCGTCCTTGGTCACCAGTTTCGTGGCGTTGGCATCGAGCATGTCGGTGCGCATCGAGCGGAACTTCCACATGTCGATGAGCTGGTTGTTGAAGCCGTGGCGCTTCTGCCGGAAGAACACGGGGCCCTTGCTCTCGAGCTTGATGGCGATCGCGGTGGCGATCATCACCGGCGAGAGCAGGACTAGGGCGGTGATCGCGACAAGCTTGTCGAACAGCCACTTGAAGACGAGGTTCCAGTCCGAGATCGGCCGGTCGGCCATGTCGAAGACCGGCACGCCGCCGACATAGGAATAGGCCTTCGAGGTGAAGCGCAGCTTGCTCATGTGGGCCGAGAGCCGGATATCGACCGGCAGCACCCAGAGCTGCTTCAGCATGTCGAGCACGCGGTGCTCGGCGAACAGCGGCATCGAAACGATGACGAGGTCGACCCGGGTCTGCCGGGCGAACTCGATGAGTTCGGCGACGCGGCCGAGCTTGGCGAGGCTGGCGACGGATTCGGGCGAGCGGTCGTCGTTGCGGTCGTCGAACAGGCCGAGCAGGTCGATGTCGTCGCTGGCACCGGTCTGGATGGATTCGATCAACGCCTCGGCATCCTTGCCGCCGCCGACGATGACGGTGCGGCGTCTCAGTTTGCCCTGCCGGGTCCAGCGGGTGACCAGCTCGTGCACGAAGGTGCGCGAGACGACCAGCACCACGAGGCCGGCGGCCCAGAATGTCACGACCCAGTTGCGCGACAGGGCATGGCCGCTGTCATAGAGCAACACCAGCGCGCCAAGTACGGCGAAGGCGGCGGTCCAGGCGAGCGCTGTCTTCCAGATCTGCGTGAAGCCCAGGCGATAGGCGGCGACGCTATGCATCCGGGCGAGGCTGATGAACAGTTGCGCCACGGCGACGACGCCGAGCGTGGTGATGACGCTGAGCAGCGTGTCACCGCCATTGAGCCCGAACAGCGTGAAGCCGGTGAGCGTCAGGACACCGATCTCCGCCACCTGCGTGACGCCCGTCACCACCGCCGCCGAATAGGTCGGCTCGATCGGCTGGTCGGCGATCGCTGCGGCGAGGTCGCCCAGTCGCGGCGGGCCGGCCTTGGCCTTGGGCGGGTGGGCGACGTGCTCGAGGACGGCTTCTTTGGGATCGAGATGGAACATGGTGGGGGCGGCTCTTTGACTGGGCTCTTGTGGTTCAGCCGGACTTTAGGAAGATACCGATGAAGACTCGGTGAAACCCGTAGTTCGCCTGGTGTCGAGGACTCGCCGGTACAGCGCCTCGATCTGATCGGCCATGTGGGCGATGGAGAAGCCGGCGCGGATATGGGCGAGGCGCATCTCGGCCTCCTGCGTGGCCGCCGCGGGGTCGTCGAGGGCAGACTGCATCGCCCGACGGAGGGCAGGCGTATCGGCCGCGGGGAGCAGGCTCGACGCGGTGGGTCCGAAGATTTCCCTGACCCCGCCGACATCGGTGGCGATCACGGGCCGTCCGGCGGCCGCGGCCTCGAGGATGACGTAGGGCAGCGACTCGGCGAGCGACGGAACCACGGCCATGCGGCCGAGGTGCAGGGTCGGGCGGGCCGGCTTGACGCCGAGCAGGGTAACGCGGTCGGCGAGGCCGAGCCGGGCGATCTGGGCTTTGACGGCGTCGAGATCAGGGCCGCCGCCGGCCATGACGAGAGTGGCGGGGCGGCCGCCTGGGGCGCGAACGGGTGCCAGCGCATCGAGCAGGTAGGCGATGCCCTTCACGGCGCGGAACTCGCCGATGAAGACGAAATCGGCGGCATCGGGGCCCGGCGTGATCGGCTCGAACTCCGAAGGCATCAAGCCATTGTGGATGACCGGGGCGGGGCAGGTGGGCCGGGCGATTTGCGAGACATAGGCGGCCTGCGCAAAGGCGCTCTCGAACACGATGGCGTCGGTGGCCCCGATCAGCGCCCGCTCGATCAGGCGGAAGGCGAGGCCCGCCGGTGAGTGCGGCTTGTAGTTCAGTACGCCACCATGTGGGGTGTAGAGCGAGACCCGCTGCCTGGCGCCGATCCGCGCCAGCCGCGCGTTGAGGCCGCCTTTGGCGCCGTGACCATGCAGCACATCGATCTGCAGCACATCGGCAAGCTGCCTGACCTTTAGCGGCGTCATGAGGTCAGCGGTGCCGAAGACGCGCGGAATGGGGAGCGAATGGATGCCCAGCGGCGCGAGAGGTCGGAGCCTGCCGAGCCGCTCCTCGGTGAGGGCGTCGGTGTGGAGGCTATCGGCGACGATGCCGATCTGGTGGCCGCGGGCCGCCAATTCGTGCGTCAGGTCGTAGACATGCCGGAACAGGCCGCCGACCGGGGCGCGGAGAATCTGGAGGATGCGGAGCGGCGCGGAATTACGGAACATGGCACGCAGTTTTGCGTACCGGGGTTTCCGAACCCTTTAGAGCCAGCGCTCCGACACCACGATGGTATCTCCGGGGTAAATGGGGAAGTCGAGGTCGACCGTCCCCTTTGCCATCTGGTTGCCCTGCCGGCGGTAGACGATCGCCCTGCCGCGGTCGGCCGTATCGGAGAATCCACCGGCGGTGCTGATCGCGGCGCGAACCGTCATACCGTAGACATAGGGGAACTGGCCGCCGTTCTTGATCGCGCCCTGGATGAAGAATGGACGGTAAGTCTCGATTTCGACTGCAACACTCGGCTCGCGGATGTAGCCCTCAGCGAGCGCGGCGGTGATCGAGGCGGCGGCAAGCTGGGTGGTCTTGCCGCGCACCTTCACCGGACCGACCAGCGGCAGCGCCACGGCGCCCGAGTCGTCGACCTGGTAGCTCTTGGAGAGCTCGGCCTCGCCATAGACGCTGACCCGGACGACGTCGCCGGTATCGAGCGCGTAAGGGCCTTTCACGTCGACCAGGTAGGTCGAGGGACGGCCGTTCATGGCGCAGGCCGCGAGCGGTACGAGCAGCAAAATGAGGAGGAAACGCAGCCAGCGCATGGCCATCCCTGGAAACCCTGATCAGGGTGTCAGTGTCGGGGCGCTATGGTTAACATTCTGCTTAGAAAATCACGCTGCGGCTCTCACATTGCGAGGCCGCTTAACCGAATGCTTACCACGATGGGCCCATAGCTCGGGTGTAACAGTGAGGGCGGGCGAGTGAGTTCGGATATCGAGCGCGCCGAAGATATGCGGATGGACGTGGGGGCGCTCGTTGCCGCCGTGCTGTCGCGCGGGCTGCGGATCGTGCTCGTCACGGCTCTGCTGCTGGTGGCGACCGCCGCGGTCCTGCTGTTCATGCCCAAGACCTACGAATCCTCGGCGAGCCTCCTGGTCGAGGCGCGCGACAATATCTACACGCGCGCCGCCATGGAGGCGCCGACGAGCGGCAGTTCGGTGAACACCGAAGCGCTGATGTCGAGCCAGATCGAGCTGATCAAATCGCGCGACCTGCTGCTCGAGGTGGTCGATTCGCAGAACCTGCGTTCGGTGCCGGAGTTCTCCAATGCCGGCTTCTCGCCGATCGGCTTCGTCATGCGGCTGATCGGCCGTGGGCCTGAAGCGCGTAGCGTCGACGAGACGGTGCTCGGCAACCTGGCGGACCGGATGACAGTGATCCGCGAGCGCGACTCGGCCGTCATTTCGATCTTCGTGCGCTCGACCGACGCGGAACTGGCGGCTCGTGTCGCCAACGCCATCGCGGCAGCGCATGTGAAGCGCCGTGGTGCCCAGTCGCTGACCGATACCGCGGATGCCACGGTGTGGCTGCAGGAAGAGATCGACAAGCTGCGTCCCAAGGTGAGCGCGGCGGAAACCGCGGTGGCCAATTACAAGGTCGACAACGACCTGTTCGTCGGGGCCAACAGTGTGCCGGTGACAGACCAGCAGCTGACCGTTGTCAGCACGCAGATCGCCGAAGCGCAGCAGCGCAAGAACGATGCCGAGGCGCGGGCGCAGGTGATCCGCGGGCTGCTGGCTTCCGGGCAGTCGCTCGACGGCGTCAACGACGTCCGCAACTCGGTGGTGATCCAGAGCCTGTTGCAGACCAAGGCGAACCTGCAGGCCGACCTGGCGCAGAAGTCGACGACGCTGCTCGCCAACCACCCGACGATCAAGGCGCTGAAGGCGCAGATCGGCGAACTCGGCAAGCAGATCGTCGCCGAGGCCGATCGCGTGGCGGATTCGCTCGTTGCCGAGGCGAAGGTCGAGGCCGACCTGGAGCAGCGGCTGCGCGATGACCTGACCCGCGCCAAGCTCACCGCCGGCGACGCCACCAAGGGCAACGTGACGCTCGATAGCCTCGAGCGCGAAGCCAAGGCGCAGCGTGACCTGCTGGAAAATTACCTGGCGAAATACTCCGATGCCGTGTCGCGTACCGCTTCCAACTCGGCACTACCCGATGTCCGCATCGTCAGCGAGGCCGCCCCGTCTGCAGAGCCGGCTTCGCCGAAGATCCCGCTGATCCTCGGTGCCGTCGGCTTCGTGGCGCTGGCGTTGCAGATCGGGGCGGTTCTGTTCGGCGAGCTGATGTCCGGACGTGCGCTGGTCGAGCGGGAGACCGTGGCGGTTTCGGAAGAGGAAGCGCTGCCCGAGGATGCCGAGGCGGTGGCAATCGCTGTGGCCGACGCGATCGCCGACGAGCCGAGGGTCGCCGGGCAAGCGAGCCCTGCGGCCGCCTCCCGGCCTCCAGTGGCTGATGACCTGACGCAACTGTCGGCCGCGGTCAGCTCACATCAATTGCGTACGGTGCTGCTCGCGAGGCTCGACGATGGGCCTGAGGCCGTTATCGTGATCGACCGGTTGCTGGAGGACGCGCTGATGAGCGACCTGAGCGCCGTTGTCGTGGACGCCGGAAGCGGCGAAGCCGGCACCGCACTTGGCCTGACCGACCTCGCGGCGGAGCGGGCCGACTATGGCGACGTCATGCAGCGTGCCGGCGAGAATCTCGCGGAAGTGCCCTGGGGCCGGCTGTCGACGCTGGATCGCCGGTCGTCACGGCCACTGACCCTGATCGAGGCGCTGGCCGACATCTATCATGTGGTGATCGTCGACACCGGGCGCGTTGGCGTGGCTTCGGGCCTGCCACTGTTCAGCGGAGCGCGCGCCACTGTGGTGCTGGTGGCAAGCGAGGCGAGCGGCCCGGTGGCCGTGTCTGCGGCACGGCGCGATATCGTGGCGCTCGGTTTCGAGGTTGGTCGCGTGGTGAGTCTCCCTGCCGTCAGGGCCGACGTGGCGTAAGCCCGATGGCCGAGTTCAAGTACAGGCTGATCGGCGCCGCCTTCGAGCTGTTGTGGGCGAGCCAGCTGACGCGCCTGATCCGCAGCCGCTCCAAATCGCGCGGTGTCATCTTCACCCTCCATCGAGTGCTGCCCGACGACCCAGCGGATTTCTCGCCCAACGCCATCCTGCAGGTGAAGCCGGACTTCCTCGAGTTCACCATCGGGCGGGTGCGCGAACTCGGCTTCGACATCGTCGACATGGACGAGGCGGCGCGCCGCATCGAGGCGGACGAGCCGGCAAAGCCCTTCGTGGTCTTCACCTTCGACGACGCCTACCGCGACAATCTGAGATACGCGTTGCCGATCCTGCGGCGCCAGCAGTGCCCGTTCACCCTCTATGTGCCGACGGCGCTGGTCGATGGGGTCGGCGAGGTGTGGTGGCAGACGCTCGAGGATATCGTCGCAGGGCAGAATGCGCTGGCCGTGACCTATGCTGGCGACACCGAGTATTTCGTCACCGCGAGCCTTGAGGAAAAGCAGCGGGCCTTCGACAGCCTCTATCGGCGCATGCGCACCATGCCCGAAGCCGACCGCGTCAAGCTGATCCGCGACCTCGCCCGGCAGTACAATTTCGACCTGGCGCAGCATTGCCGCGAGTTGATCATGGATTGGTCCGAGCTGCGGAACTTCGCCGCCGAGCCGCTCTGCACTATCGGCGCGCACACGGTGCACCACTATGAGCTGGCAAAGCTCAGTCCGGCCGACGCGCGCAACGAGATCGAGCAATCGGTCCGCATCCTGAAGGCGCAGTTCGGCAAGACGCCGCTGCATCTCAGCTACCCGATTGGCGGGAGTGCCTCGGCCGGGCCGCGGGAGTATACCCTGGCTCGCGAACTGGGGTTGCGCACGGCGGTAACGACGCGGCCGGGCGGACTTTATGCCGGCCATCGGCATAGCCTCCACTCGCTGCCGCGGGTGTCACTCAACGGGCAGTTCCAGTCGCGGCGCTATGTCGATGTCTTCGCCACCCCGGCGGTGTTCTCAATGCTGCCGGGTTGATCGGGTTCATCTCGCCTCCCATTCGGACTGATTCACTTTCGGAGCTTTCATGGCAGACCTCATCGTCGACGGCGCGCACCCGGTTTCGGGCACCATCCGTCCGTCCGGCAACAAGAACGCGGTGCTCCCCATGCTCTGCGCCACCTTGCTGACCGACGAGGAAGTGACGCTGAGCAACGTCCCCGAGATCAGCGACATCGACAAGCTGGTCGAGTATTTCCGCACCAAGGGCTCTCGTGTGGAGCGCAGCCTCGAGGCGCGGACGCTGACCATCCAGCACGACTTCAAGGCCTTCGCCACGTCCGATGCCGAGCTGCCGGTGGGCATTCGGGCTGCCGTGCTGCTGCTGGCGCCGGTGCTGCTTCGCAGCGACCACCTGATTTTCGACACCGAGGCCAAGGGCTGCGCACTCGGCGTGCGTGAGATCGACCCGCATCTCGAGATCCTCGAGCGCTTCGGCGGCACGATCGCCGGCACGCATCCGTTCCGTGTCGAGCGGCGCAACGAGATCCGCGGCACCGATATGTGGCCCGACTACGCGTCGGTAACCGCGACCGAGACCTTCGTGATGATCGCGGCGCTCGCCAAGGGCACCTCCACCATGAACAACGCCGCGTCGGAGCCGCATGTGCAGGCGCTGTGCGACATGCTGGCGGCGATGGGCGCCGATATTGACGGCATCGGCACCTCGCGGCTGACCGTGCGGGGCGTGGGCAAGCTGTCGGGCACGACCGCGCGGGTTCCCGATGACCACCACGAGGTCGCGACCTTCCTCGCCATCGGCGCGGTGACCGGCGGCCGGCTGACGGTCGAGACCGACATGGGCCCGCAGCTGACGCTGATCCTCCGCCAGTTCGGCAAGCTCGGGCTGGAGTTCGAGGTGGGCGAGGGGAAGGTCACGGCGACCGGCTGGACTCGCAAGGTGACCGAGCCCTACACCGCCGAGATGCTGCCCAAGATCGAGGCGGCACCCTGGCCGTATTTCCCGGCGGACCTCCTGCCGCATGCCATCGGCATCTCGGTCGGTTGCACCGGCGACATCATGTTCTGGAACAAGGTCTACGAGGGTGCGCTGGGCTGGAGCGCGGAGCTGCTGAAATTCGGCGCCCGGGTGCACCTGTCCGACCCGCACCGGCTGGTGGTGTTCGGCGGCAATCCGCTGCGGCCGGCGACGGTCGAGGCGCCGTACATCATCCGGGTGGTGGTGGCCCTGCTCCTGGCGGCGATCCAGATCCCCGGCGAGTCGCGCATCAAGAACGCTGACCCGATCCGGCGGGCCTATCCGCACTTCGTAGAAAAGCTCAGCGCTCTCGGCGCCAAGGTGCGCTGGGAGTAGGGCGGGCTACTTATCTGGCTTGGCCATCCAGCGGATGATCCAGGTCGCCGGGAAGAACCAGCCCATGCCCATTACGGCGAAGAAGCCGATGAGCAGCCACCATACGGCGGCGCCGAGGAAGCTCATGTAGATCCACATGCCGAGCACCGACCAGACGAGCAGCGAAAGCAGGATCAGGATGGTGCCGAGCAGCTTGCGGGTGGACTGGGTCATGGATTTCCTGGGTCGGGATGCGGCATCGCGGCCATTGTCAGACGGCCGCCGCCGGGAGTAGTTCGGGGCGAAAGGAACCCATCTTGGCCCTCAGCGCAACCGAACAAACTGCCACAGCAGCAGTATCCACCCGCGATCGGCTGAAGCCGGTCCGGATCTGGCTCTACCTGGTGGCGCTCCTGGTGCTGACCATGGTGGTGGTGGGCGGCGCGACGCGGCTGACCGAGTCGGGGCTTTCGATCACCTCATGGAAGCCGGTTTCCGGCACCATTCCGCCGCTGTCCGATGCCGACTGGCAGGCCGAGTTCGAGGCCTACAAGCTGATCCCGCAGGGGGTCCAGAACTCCTGGATGGGGATCGAGGACTTCAAGTCGATCTTCTGGTGGGAGTGGGCGCACCGCTTCCTTGGCCGTTTCATCGGGCTGGCCTTCGCGGTGCCGTTCCTGGTGTTCCTGTTCCAGAAGCGCTTCACCTGGAGCCTCGCGGCCCCGCTCGCCGGGCTGTTCGTGCTTGGGGGCTTCCAGGGCTTTCTCGGCTGGTGGATGGTCTCGTCGGGCCTGTCGGAGCTGACCTCGGTTTCGCAGTACCGGCTGGCGGCGCACCTTAGCGCGGCGGCGCTGCTGTTCATCGCGCTGATCTGGGTGGCGCGGCGGCTCGAGCCCGCCAAGGATGCCACCCCCACGGGTTGGCCGGTGTGGCTCCTGTTGCTGCTGATCCTGGTCCAGATCGCGGCGGGCGCCTTCGTGGCCGGGCTCGATGCCGGCATGGGCTACAACACCTGGCCGTTGATGGATGGAGCGCTGATCCCGCAGGGGTTGGACGCCATAGACCCGTTCTGGAAGAACCTGTTCGAGAACACGCTGACCGTGCAGTTCATCCACCGGATGATCGCCTATGCGGTCGTGCTCTATGTCGGGTGGCTGCTGTGGCGGCAATCGCCGCGCGGCGGCTTCGGCGGCGTACACGGCTGGCTGCCCCGCATTTCGGCGCTGATCTTGCTGCAGGTGGCGCTCGGTATTGCGACGCTGCTCAACATGGTGCCGATCTCGCTGGCACTGGGCCACCAGGCGCTGGCCTTCATGCTGGCAGGAGCCGTGACGGCGTATCTCGCTGACGCGACGCCGCGGCGAGCTTAGTCCACTCGTAGTTGCCTCCCCACTGGCCGTCATCCCGGCGAAAGCCGGGACCCAGTGCTCGCCGGTCTCAGGCGGACAGGCCTCTCCGACCTTGCTGTGACAGACCGGAAGGGCAGTGCCGTTCCGACTTTCGAGCAGTGCGTCCCGGCTTTCGCCGGGATGACGGCCAGTGGAGTGGTGTAGAGTGAGCAAAATCAATTACTTAGCATGTGGTATCATAATACCAACAACGCAAACCATTGAAAATACAGCGCTAAATCTTTCCGCTTGACGCTTTGCAGTCGCGTCCGTATATCCGCGCCACGAATACGGGGCAGGGGTCTCTCTGTCCGCTTTCAAGGAAAACGAAATGAGCACCTACACGGCGAAGCCGGACGAGATCCAGAAGAAGTGGATCCTGATCGACGCCAAGGATCTGGTGGTTGGCCGCGTCGCCTCCATCATCGCCATGCGTCTGCGCGGCAAGCACCTGCCGACCTACACCCCGCACATGGATACCGGCGACCACGTCGTCGTGATCAATGCCGACAAGGTGAAGCTGACCGGCAAGAAGCTCGATCAGCGCCGGTTCTTCTGGCACACCGGTTATCCCGGCGGCATCAAGGACCGTACGCAGCGCCAGCTGCTGGAAGGCCGATTCCCCGAGCGCGTGCTCGAGAACGCCGTCCGCCGCATGATCCCGGAAGGCCCGCTCGGCCGCAAGCAGTACGGCAACCTGCGCGTTTACGCTGGTGAGACCCACCCGCATGAGGCCCAGGCGCCCGTGAAGCTCGACGTCGCTTCGTTCAACTCCAAGAATGTGAGGGCCAAGTAATGGCCGAGACCATCAATTCGCTCGAAGACCTGGGCACCGCTTCGGTCGCCGCCGTCGTCAATGACGCGCCGGTGCATGTCCAGAAGCTCGACGCGCAGGGCCGTGCCTATGCCACCGGCAAGCGCAAGAACGCCATTGCCCGCGTCTGGGTGAAGCCGGGTAACGGCAAGATCACCGTCAACGGCAAGGAGTTCAACGCCTTCTTCGCCCGTCCGGTGCTCCAGATGGTGCTGCAGCAGCCGATCGTCGCCGCGGCCCGCAAGGACCAGTACGACATCGTCGCCACGGTTTCCGGCGGCGGTCTCTCCGGCCAGGCCGGTGCTGTGCGTCACGGCATCTCCAAGGCGCTCACCTATTTCGAACCCGAGCTGCGCGGCGTGCTGAAGGCCGGCGGTTTCCTCACCCGCGACAGCCGCGTGGTCGAGCGCAAGAAGTACGGCAAGGCCAAGGCCCGTCGTTCGTTCCAGTTCTCCAAGCGCTAAGCTTCGAGTTCTCAGATTTCCGGAAAGGCCCGCTTCGGCGGGCCTTTTCTTTTGGCTACCGCTTCAGCGGGTAGGGATCGAGCGCCGAATAGACCTCGGCGTCGTAGGCGGCGGCGTGGTTGTTCGGTCGCTGTGCCCGTTCGCGCAGCAGCTCCCGCATCCGGTGCTTCCAGCTGTAGGGCCGAAGGGCAGGGCGATTGCCCCTGTTCTCGGGAATGACGATTCGGATATCGCCTGAGGTCTCCTCCCCTTCGATGACCCAGCCGAGTTCGGGCAGGTCCAGCCGGTAGTCCTCAACCTCGACCGGCAGCGGCTGCTCAGGAGCGGTCCAGTATGCTGAACCCGGCGGATGCAGCAGCGTCGGGATCACCGAGCGTAAGCCCCAATGGCTGCTACCCGGGCCGGAGTAGCTGTCGAGGAGCCGCGGATCGTCGCCGAAATAGCCCTGGGTCAGGGTGCCGTCGCGCGCCGCGCCATGGGCAAGGAAGTATCGCCAGACACAGTCGTTGGCCCGACGCGACAGGCCGAGCCGCTGTGGGCTCGGATCGAGCAGCGCGGCGACCGACAGGGGAGCGCTGGCGGCGGTGCGATAGCAGACGCTCCGTCCCATGATCGGGATGCCTTGCGGGCTGATCAGATGCGCTGTGAGGTCGGCCGAGGCGAGGACGGCGCTGCGCATGAACTCGGCGTCGTAATCGGGATGCATCAGATGCAGGAACGCCAGCTGATAGGTGATGCCCCAGACATTGTAGTAGTCGACCACCCGGTGGGTCGCCGAATCCGAGAACCAGCCATGGGCGAGATAGTGTGGCTTGAACCTCTCATAGTCCGGGAGCGCCGTGACGGTCCGCCCCTCGAGCGCGGCGACGACGGCCTCGCAAGTGGCGCCGAACAGCAGCCAGTTGTTGACCGGCCGATCCGAGGCAGCCGCACGGCGCAGCCAGGTGAGGAGGTTGGATTGCGTCCGGGCATCGAGCATCGGCCAGATGGTGTCCCGCCCGATCCACAGCGTCACCGCGATGTCGCTGGCCTCGACCAGAACCTGGGCCCAGTCGTAGGGATCGCTCCAGTAGGCGGGATGCGCCGGATCGGCTCCGGCCGTGAGCCCGGAGGCGAGCAACTGGGCGAGGTCGACGCTGCGACCGCTCGGCAGGTCGGAAATCACCGGGCCGCGGCCGCCGGCAATCCAGGCAGCAAAGAGCGGGGCGGTTCGCGCAAACCCTTCGACTCCAGCGACGCGATAGCCGTGCAGGCTACCCCTGCCGCGATACTGGGCGCGCTCGAAATCGGGCGTCGCGGCGGCGAGGAAGCCATCAACGAAGTAGCGGAACAGCGTCTCGTAGCGTTGCTCCGCTTCGATGCCGCTGTCGAGGAAGTCGCGCACCAGCGCCGCATCCGCTTCGCTTGGGCGAGTGGGAGCCGGGCGGTAGCGCAACCAGCCCAGTCCAGTCGAGAAAGGCATACGCATGGATGCTCCGATCCGGACCAGCGTAGAGTGGCTTGGGCATGGACCGCAACTACGGCCGCTTGCGAGCACCGTCCGTCCACGATACGCATTGCCGCGTTCAGACGAGCAGCCAATGCCGCAGCCCAAGACCGTTCTCATCGTCACCGACGCCTGGCACCCACAGATCAACGGGGTGGTGCGCTCGATCGAGCTGGTGGCGCGAGAGATGGAAAAGCGCGGCATCACCGTCAAACTGCTGACGCCGAACGAATTCAAGACCTTCCCGATGCCCGGCTATGGCGAGATTCGACTGAGCCGGACGCTGATGAAGCCGGTCTACGCGCGGATCGAGGCGGCGGCACCGGATGCGATTCACATTGCAACCGAGGGGCCGCTCGGCATCATGGCGCGGCGCTGGTGCCGGCGGAACGGTTTCGCGTTCTCTTCCGCCTATCACACGCAGTTCCCTGAGTACCTGCGGGCCCGGCTGCCGGTGCCCCTGCGCTGGAGCTACCGGTTCCTGCGCTGGTTCCATGGCGCGGCGAAGTACTGTCTCGTGGGGACGCCGCATTTGAAGACGCTGCTGGAGCAGCGCGGCTTCACCAACGCGGTGATCTGGCAGAAGGGCGTCGATACCGAGCTTTTCAACCCCGCCCGCCGTGAGCCCCTGGCCTGGAATGGACCGGTGTTCCTCTATGTCGGGCGCGTGGCGGTGGAAAAGAACATCGAGGCCTTCGTGGCGCTCGACCTGCCTGGGACCAAACTGGTGGTAGGCGGGGGGCCCAGCCTCGAAAAGCTCAAGGCGGAATACCCCGACGTGGTGTTCGCGGGCCCCAAGCAGGGCGAGGAACTGGCGCGGCTGTTCGCTTCGGCCGACGTCTTCGTGTTTCCATCCAAAACCGACACCTTTGGCCTCGTGCTGCTCGAGGCGCTGGCGAGCGGTACGCCGGTCGCGGCGTTCCCGGTGACCGGCCCGATCGACGTGATTGGTGATGCGCCGGTTGGCGTGCTGAACCACGACCTCAAGGCGGCAGCAATCAAGGCGCTCGATATCCCTCGCGATGGCTGCCGGGACTATGCCGAGCAGTTCTCCTGGGGCGCCAGCACCGACCAGTTCCTGAAATACCTGCCGGTGAGGGGCGTGGGGGCGTCAGAGCGCACTTGACCTCCGCCCATCTCGGCCACTAAAGCTCCGCAATCCTCGCTCAGGGTTTTGGACATGACTCAGGGAGTAGCAGCGCTAATTGCAGCCGCCGGTTTTGCCGGTGCGGCCGCATGCGCTAGCGCCCCCGCTCGCTAGCTCTCCCCGAGCGCCGCAATGCGGCTGGGGAGAGCGGAACCGAACGAGCCTGCCGCACACGCGGCTTAACCGAGTCAAGACCATAATTCCGCGATAATCGGCGCCTCACTGAAGGCGTTGCGGGCACCACGGGTGCGTCGCGGGTCACCGAGGTTCCAATGAACGAAGATTTCCACCGCATCCGCCGCCTTCCGCCCTACGTCTTCGCGCACATCGATCCGATCAAGGCCCGGCTCCGCGCCAGCGGCGTGGACATCATCGACTTGGGCATGGGCAACCCCGACATGCCGACGCCGCAGCACATCGTTGAAAAGCTGCAGGAGACGGTAAAGGACCCGCGCACCCACCGCTATTCGTCGTCGAAGGGTATCCCGGGTCTTCGCAAGGCCCAGGCGAGCTATTATGGCCGCCGCTTCGGCGTGAAGGTGGACGCAAATACGCAGGTGGTGGCGACGCTGGGCTCGAAGGAGGGCTTCGCCAATATGGCGGCGGCGATCACCGCCCCGGGCGACGTGGTGCTGGTGCCGAACCCGACCTATCCGATCCACGCCTTCGGCTTCATCATGAGTGGCGGCGTGGTTCGCTCCATGCCGGCCGAGCCGGACGAGAATTTCATGCGCGCGCTGGATCGGGCGGTTCGCCATTCGATTCCGAAGCCGATCGCGCTGATCCTCAACTATCCGGCCAATCCGACCGCCTACACGGCGTCGCTGGATTTCTACAAGGAAGTGGTCAAGTACTGCCGCGAGCACTCGATCTTCATCCTCTCCGATCTCGCCTACTCCGAAATCTATTTCGATGACGAAGTGCCGCCTTCGGTGCTGCAGGTCGAAGGCGCGATGGACATCACCGTCGAGTTCACCTCGATGTCCAAGACCTACTCGATGCCCGGCTGGCGCGTCGGCTTCGCCGTCGGCAACGAGCGGCTGATCGCAGCGCTGACCCGGGTGAAGTCGTATCTCGACTACGGCGCGTTCACCCCGATCCAGGTAGCGGCTGCCGCGGCGCTGAACGGCTCGGACGACGTCATCGATGAAGTGCGCAACGTCTATCGCACCCGCCGCGACGTGATGGTGGAGAGCTTCGGCCGCGCCGGCTGGAACATCCCGTCGCCCAAGGCGACGATGTTCGCCTGGGCCCCGATCCCCGACCAGTTCGCGCATCTGGGCTCGCTGGAGTTCGCGAAGCTCCTGATCCAGGAGACCGGCGTCGCCGTCGCCCCGGGCGTCGGCTTCGGCGAGTACGGCGACCAGTACATCCGCCTGGCGCTGGTCGAGAACGAGCAGCGCATCCGGCAGGCGGCGCGCAACATCAAGAAGTTCCTGTCGGGCCAGCCGACCCACGGCAACGTGGTGCCGATCACCGCTGCGAAGTAAGCGGACGGCAGAGAGTTTGCGGCGGCCCGGTCACTGACCGGGCCGCTTGTTTTTGTGCCGTCGTTTCCCCCACCACCGGCGTCATCCCCGCGAAAGCGGGGGATTTCCGTTTGCGATGGCGCCTCGGGTGCAAAACAGAGGTTTCGCTTTCGCGGGAATGACCTGGTGAGTCCGAGAGACACGCGTCGCCTTTACCCCTTGCTCATTAACATGACTATGATTATCAGCTTTTGGTTCTCACCAAAGGGTCCATCATGCTTCGCCACCTTCTCGCCGTCCTGACGCTGCTGGTCGTCGCCGTGGCGCCCGCCGCGGCCCAGTCCTTCCCCGTCACCATCAAGCACGCCTTCGGCGAGACAATGATCGAGAAAGCGCCGGAGCGCGTCGTCACCTGGGGCTGGGGCAACCATGATGCGTTGCTGGCGCTGGGCGTGGTGCCGGTCGCCATGCCGTTCTCCACCTATGGCGGCGGCGAGAACGGCCTGCATCCGTGGGTCGAGGAGCGGCTGAAGGAGCTCGGGGCTGCGACCCCGATCCAGCTGTCGGACACGCAGGAGATCCCGTTTGAGCAGATCGCCGCGGCCAAGCCCGACGTGATCGTCGCGGTGTTCTCCGGCATCAAGGCCGAAGACTATGCCCGCCTGAGCCAGATCGCGCCGACCGTGGCCTATCCGGATCAGCCGTGGAGCACGCCGTGGCAGGAGGTGACGCGCACCGTCGGCCGGATCGTCGGCAAGCCGGTGGAAGCCGAGCAGGTGGTCGCCGACACGCTGAAGTTCGTCGCCGACGAGGCGGCCAAGTATCCCGAGATCGCCGGCACCACCTTTGCCGGGGTGAACGATTTCGATGGCTCCATCGCCGTCTACGATGCGCTCGATGCGCGCATGAAGTTCCTCACCGATATCGGGCTGGTGCTGGCGCCAAGCGTCACCGAGCTCTCTCCCAAGGACGGTTCGTTCTACTACCCGCTGAGCTACGAGCTGTTCGACCAGCTGAAGAGCGACATCCTCATCACCTATTACGAGACGCAAGCGGCCTCGGACGAGTTCTTTTCGAAGCCCTATGCGCACAGCCAGCCGCAGTACCAGAAGGGCGCTTTCGCCTCGCTCATCGGCATCGAGTATGTCGCCGCCGTTTCACCCCCGAGCGCGCTGTCGCTGCGCTGGGGCTTCCCGCACTACGCCGAAATCATCGCTGCGGCCGCCCGCAACGCCAAGAAGTGAGATCGATCATGCCGAAACTGCTCAACCTCGCCGCGGCGCTGGTCATCGCGCTGCTGGCTTCGCCGGCCTTCGCTCAGGCCTTCCCGGTCACCATCAAGCATGCCCTCGGCGAGACCGTGATCCCCGCCGCGCCGCAGCGCATCGTGACGCTCGGCTGGTCCTCCACGGACGCGGCGATCGCACTGGGCACCGTGCCCGTGGGCTTCCCGAGTTTCCGCTCCGCTGGTTTCGACAAGGATATCGTGCCGTGGGTGGAAGAGGGGATCGCCAAGGCCGGAGGGGCGATGCCGACCACCTTCGACGACAGCGCCGGCGCGCCCATCGAGAAGATCGCGGCGCTGAAGCCCGACCTGATCCTCGCGGTCTACTCGGGGATCACCGAAGGCGAGTACAAGCTGCTGAGCCAGATCGCGCCGGTGGTGCCGTATCCGGAGACACCGTGGACGGCGACCTGGCAACAGGTGATCACCATTTCCGGTGAGGCGATGGGCAAATCCGCCGAGGCGGCGACGCTGGTCGCCGAGCTTGAGCAGTTCATCCGCGACGAAGCGGCCAAGTACCCGGCCCTGGCGCGCAAGAGCGCCGTGACGCTCATCGACTACAACGGCGCCGCCGCCATCCACTCTGCCGACGATGCCCGCGCCAAGCTGCTGGCGCTGGCAGGCCTCGTGATCCCGCCGCGGCCGGACGCGGCGGGTGCTCCGCAAGGCTTCTGGTACCCCCTCAGCTACGAGAACTTCGACCAGATCCCGGCCGATATCCTCATCGGCTTCTTCAACTCACCAGAACTCGCCGACGAGTTCTTCGCCCGGCCGTACATCGACAGCGCGCCGCAGGTGAGGAGCGGCGCCTACGTGAAGATGGACGACCGCATCCTCAACATGGCGGTGATCTCGTCGAGCGCGCTGTCGATCAAATGGGGCATGCCGCGCTACTTCGAAAAGATCGCCGAGGCGACCAGGCACGTTGGCAAGTGAGCTAGGTGATCAATCCTATTGACGGATAGGGTCTTTCCTATTCATAGCTCTCGGGTAACTCCGAGAGCGTCTTTGATGAGCGATATCCAGTCCTTCCGCCAGTCCGTTGAAGCCTTCATCGCTGCGCGCGATTGGACGCCCACCCGCTTCGGGCGGACGATCGCGGGTGACCCGCTGTTCGTGTTCGACCTCAGGGAAGGCCGTGAGCCGCGCTCCGATACGCGCACCCGCATCCTCAAGGCGATGCAGGACCATGCGGACGCAGCCCTCGAGGCGCCGCTCAGGATCGGCGTTGCCGGGCTCGGCAATGTCGGCGCCACGCTGGTGCGGATCATCCAGAAAGACGGCGAAGAGCTGACGCGGAAGTTGGGGCGGAAGATCACCGTTACGGCCGTCTGCGCCCGCTCGCGCAGCCGCGACCGCGGCATCGATGCGAGCAATCTCGAATGGTTCGATGATCCGGTGGCGCTCGCCAAATCGGACGGCATCGACCTCTTCGTCGAGCTGATCGGCGGTGAGGATGGGCCCGCGCTGGCCGCGGTGAAGGCCGCACTGGAGATCGGGCGCCCTGTGGTTACGGCCAACAAGGCGCTGCTGGCGCGGCATGGCGTCAATCTGGCGAAGGCCGCCGAGGAATCGGGCGCGCAGCTCGGCTTCGAGGCGGCGGTGGCCGGCGGCATTCCGGTGATCAAGACGCTGCGCGAGGGGCTCGGCTCGGCCCGTATCGCCCGCGTCTACGGCATCATGAACGGCACTTGCAACTACATCCTGACCCGCATGGGCAATGAGGGCATCAGCTTTGCCGAGTGCCTCGCCGATGCACAGAAGCTCGGCTATGCCGAGGCCGATCCGAGTTTTGACGTCGACGGCTTCGACACCGCCCACAAGCTCGCCATCCTCGCCTCGCTCTGCTTCGGCTGCGAGATCGCGCCGGATGAAATCTTCGTCGAGGGCATCACCTCGATCAGCCAGGCCGACATCAAGGTGGCCGGCGACCTCGGCTACAAGATCAAGCTGCTCGGCATTGCCCAGCGCTCCGCCGATGGCATCGACCAGCGCGTGCACCCGACGCTGGTGCCCAAGACGTCGGCCATCGCCGGCGTCGATGGCGTGCTGAACGCCGTGGCGCTCGAGACCGACCACGTGCACGAGCTGCTGCTCGCCGGCCCCGGCGCCGGTGGCCCGCCGACCGCGTCGTCCGTGCTATCGGACATCCTCGACATTGCCCGCGGCACGCGAGTGCCGCCGCTCGGCGTGCCGGTGGCGGAACTGACGCCCTATCGCCGCGCGCCGATCCGCGAGCACGAGGGCGGTTACTACATCCGACTAAATGTCAGGGATGTGCCCGGCGCGTTTGCCGCTATTGCTACTCGCATGGGTGCCGCGGGCATTTCGCTCGAAAGCGTCATCCAGCGTCCGGATTTGCGTGTTAGCGAGCCGGGCGTGACGGGGACCGAATCCCGTACGGTGGTGCTGCTCACGCACTCCACCATGGAGCAGACCGTCCGTGACGCCTTGCAGGCGATCAAGGGCGATGGCTTCATCGTCGGCGATCCGCAGATGATCCGGATCGAACAACTCTAGTGAAGCCTCCCTGCGGCGGAGGCAGGGAGTGCTCATGAAGCTCAGCAAGTCCGATACCGACCGGCAGGCGGCGATCGACCGTTCGCTCACCCTCGAACTGGTGCGCGTCACCGAGGCCGCGGCGCTCGCCGCCGCCCAGTGGCGCGGCAAGGGCGACGAAAAGGCGGCCGATGCTGCTGCCGTCGAAGCGATGCGTGGCGAGATGGGCAACGTGCACATCCACGGCCGCATCGTCATCGGTGAGGGCGAGCGCGACGAAGCGCCGATGCTGTTCATCGGCGAGGAGGTGGGTGCCGGCGACGGCCCCGAGGTCGATATCGCCGTCGACCCGCTGGAAGGCACGACGCTGTGCGCCAAGAACCAGCCCGATTCGATCTGCGTGCTGGCCATGGCTGAGCGCGGCGGGCTGCTGAATGCTCCCGACGTCTATATGCACAAGATCGCCATCGGCGCCGGTTACCCCGAGGGCGTGGTCGACCTCGACCAGAGCGCCATGGTCAACGTGAAGGCGCTGGCCAAGGCCAAGGGCGTGCCGGTCAGCGAAATCACGGCCTGCGTGCTGGATCGTCCGCGCCATGCCGGGCTGATCGATGACCTGCGCACCGCGGGGGTCGCCATCAAGCTGATCTCCGACGGCGACATCGCCGGCATCATCCATGCGGTAAACACCGAGGATACCGGCATCGACATCTATCTCGGGTCCGGCGGCGCACCTGAAGGCGTACTGGCGGCGGCGGCACTCCGCTGCATCGGCGGCCAGATGCAGGGGAAACTCATTCTCGACACCGACGAGAAGCGGGCTCGGGCGCTGAAGATGGGGATCACCGATCCGAACCGGAAATATCGCACCAACGAGCTGGCCTCGGGCGACGTGCTGTTCGCCGCAACTGGCGTCACCGACGGCAGCCTCTTGAGCGGCGTCCGCTATGGCAAGAACTCAGTGCGCACCAACACGGTCGTGATGCGCTCGTGGAGCCAGACGGTGCGTTGGATCACTGCGGAACACCACCGGTGAAACCCGCCGACGCGGAACAGGTCGCGGCGCTGATGGCAGCGCTCGACCATCCGCTGAAGGCCGAGATCGACGCGCTGCGCCGCATCGTCAGGGCGGCGGGGCCGGAACTGGGCGAGCGGGTCAAGTGGAACGCGCCGAGCTATTACCTTGGCAGGCACGACATGGCGGCGTTCAACCTGCGGCAGACCGGCTTCGTTCAGCTGGTGCTGGTGTTCCCTGGCGGGCTGATGATCGACGATCGGCGCGGCTTGCTTGAGGGTGACTACAAGGATCGCCGCCTGGCACGGTTCGACACGATGGCCGATGTCGAGGCCAAGCGCACGGCGCTGGCGGCGGTGGTCAGTGAGTGGGTGGCGCTGGTCGCCGCGCTGCCCTGATACGAGAACGGGCCGCCCACCGGGCGGCCCGCGTACATTTCGGTAATCGGGAGCTTACGCTTCCTGGATGGCGCTGATCAGCCAGCCACCGCCATTCTGGCGCACGAAGGTCCAGACTTCGGCGGTCTCGGTCACCCGGTCGTCCCCGGAGACGATCTCGCCTGTGGCGCGGTTACGGGTGACGTCGCGGGATTCGTAGCGCATCGCCACGGTCGCGTAGTCGGTGTTGCCCTCGCGCCAGGCCTCGGCCACGTCGCCGGCCAGCAGTTTGATGTCATAGACCTCATTCCTGAGACCCTTGGTGGCGTTCTCGCCCAGCTCTTCGGCCAGGTAGCCCATGACTTCCGGCGTCGAGATCCGGCGCAAGGCGGCGTAGTCCTCGCGCGAGTAGGCGTCCTGCAGTTCCTTGAGGTGGCCCTCGAAAGTGTTGAGGTCGGCATCCGTGATACCGATCTGGTCACGGTTGCCGGCGCGGCGCGATGCGCCCGAGCGCTGGCCCTGCGAGTTGGTGCCGCTGCTGCCGTAGGTCTGCGCGGCGCGCGGCGCCTCGTAGTTGAGCGGTCCACCGCCGGCCATCGCCGGGCGCTGCTGGCGGCGGCGCAGGAAGAAGCTGACGATCAGGCCGATGATCACCACCTGGAACAGCAGGGCGAGCATGCCGCCGAAGCCGCCAAAGCCGAACCCGAACAGCATGCCGAACAGGCCGCTGAACAGGAAGCCGCCGAGCAGCGCGCCGCCGAAGCCGCCGAAAATGCTCGGGCGCGCCGGCGTCGTGGCGTTGCCGACCGTGTTATTGCGGGTCGTGCTGTTGGTCATCGTGTTCTGCACCGGCGCGGTCGTCTTTGGCGAAACCTGCGTCGCCGGTACGCTGCGCTGAGTGAACGTGCCGCGGCTGCCGAAGCTGCCGCCCCGCCGCGCCTCGGCGGTATCCACCGCGACGAGCGAGAAGGCCATGATCAGGGTGGCGAGAAGGGCCGAAAGTCGAAAGCCCCGCGAAGCGAACATTGTGGTTCCCCATGAAAAACTGTCGTTCATATGGGGGCGGTCGGGGGTGAGTTTTAGACCTTGCAAGTCCTGCATGTCCGATTTTGGTCGCGACCGGCGCATCATCAGAGAGGGCGAAGCAGAGGAAAACCATCCTCGCCCCTCGACTAGGACGCCTATTCTGCTTACCTCCGCCGGTGATGGACGAGCCGCGCCCCTATTTCCTTGATGTGTCGAAATCCGCGCTGGGCCGCTCCTGGGTGGATCGGCTCGATGCGGCGGCGCTGCGCACCGCCTCGGCCATCGGGCAGCGCACTGATCTGTCGGAAATCCTTGCGCGCATCGTGGCTGGGCGGGGCGTCGATGTCGACGCCGCCGAGACCTACCTGCAGCCGACCATTCGCGAGCTGATGCCCGACCCGTCGACGCTGGCGGGGATGGACGCTCTGGCCGAGCGGCTGGCGCGCGCCATCACCGACAACGAGCCGGTGGCGCTGTTCGGCGACTACGACGTCGACGGCGCCTGTTCCTGCGCGCTGATGGCGCGGTACCTGCGGCATTTCGGGCTCGATCCGCAGATCCACATTCCCGATCGCATCTTCGAGGGCTATGGGCCCAACACCACCGCAATCGACAAGCTGGTGGATGGCGGGGCCAAGCTGCTGATCACGCTCGATTGCGGCACCACCAGCGACAAGCCGATCGCCCATGCCCGCGAGCGCGGGCTCGATGTGCTGGTGATCGACCACCACCTGTCCGACGCCGAGCTGCCACCGGCCAACGCGCTGGTGAACCCCAATCGTCCGGACGACATTTCCGGTCTCGGCTATCTCTGCGCCGCCGGCGTCACCTTCATGGTGCTGGTGGCGACCAACCGGCTGCTGAAGCAGCGTGGCGATACCGGCCTGCCCAACCTGATGACCATGATCGATCTCGTGGCGCTGGCGACGGTGTGCGACGTGGTGCCGTTGAAGGGTCTGAACCGGGCCTTCGTGGCACGCGGCCTCGAAGTTGCGCGCACCGGCTCCAATCGCGGTATCAGCGCGCTGGCGCTGGCGGCGCGGCTGTCAGGACCCTTGAACGCGTATCACCTTGGTTACCTAATCGGGCCGCGCATCAACGCGGGCGGCCGCATCGGTGACGCGGCGTTGGGCACGCGACTGCTGTCGCTCGACGACGAGCAGCAGGCGCTGCAGATCGCGGCGCAGCTCAACGAGCTCAATGTGGAACGACAGCGCATCGAGGTCGAGGCGGTGGAGGAAGCGACCCGCGCCGCCGAGGTCGAGATCGGCAGCGGGGAGGGCCCGCCGGTGCTGGTTCTGGCGTCCGCCAACTGGCACCCCGGCGTCGCCGGCCTGATCGCAGCGCGCCTGCGCGAGCGCTTCGAGCGGCCCACCTTTGCCATCGCCCTGCAGCCCGACGGCACCGGCACCGGTTCCGGCCGCTCGATGCCGGGGGTCGATCTCGGCAGCGCCGTGATCGAGGCGGTGGAACTGGGCCTTGCGGCCAAGGGCGGAGGCCACGCCATGGCGGCGGGCGTGACATTGAAGCCCGGTCAACTCGGACCGTTCCGCGCCCATGTGGTGGAGCGGCTGGGCACCAGCGTTGGCGCGGCGCGGGCGCTCACCGCGCTCTCCATCGATGCGGCGATGACGGCGCGCGGGGCGACCCCGCAGTTCGTCCACGAGATCGAGCGGGCAGGGCCGTTCGGCGCGGGCAGTCCGCAGCCGGTTTTCGCGTTCCCGTCGCACAAGGCGCGGTTCGCTGAAATCGTCGGCACGGGCGGGCACGTGAAGTTCACCCTGACCTCCGACGACGGCGCGCGACTCAAGGCCATCGCCTTCCGCGCCGCCACGACGGCGCTGGGCGAGGTGCTGCTCAGCGCCGGCAACGATACCCCGCTACACATGGCCGGAACGTTGTCGATCGATCACTGGCAGGGCCGGGAAGAGGTGCAGTTTCGCCTGCTGGACGTGGCGCGGCCGGGTGGTCGTTAGCGGACTGAAAGCACCGCTTGCGGCTTGAAAGTCATGCTTGCATATCCACTTATGGCGGCTAAAGTGCTGCCCTAATTCGCGGGGAACGCCGCTGCTGTTGCTTCTGGCACTGACGCGGCGGCGTTGGTTTGACCGCTCGGCGGAGCGGACCAATAGTCTGGAATGTTGCGTCATGGATAAGCTTGCGGTTGAAACGAGGGCGGTGTCGCCCACGCCGTGGACCCATCTGCTGTCGACCGTTGCGGCATGGCTGGGAAAGCGCCTTATCGGGCGTCCCAAGCATGGTGCAGTGACCATCACCTTCCCCAATGGCCGCTCCCGCACCTTCGGCGATCCGGCGACTGGCGTGCATGCCCGGCTGACCCTGCACAACTTCAAGGTGCTGCAGAAGACGCTGCAGCGCGGCACCGTGGGCTTTGCGCAGGCGTACATCGATGGCGATGTCGAGATCGAGGACCTGACGGGGCTGTTCCGCTACTTCCTGCAGAACCGCGACGTGCTCGATAGCGGTGAGGACTCCTGGTATGGCCGCGCCGCCCAGGACATCACCTACCACCTGAGCCGCCACAACTCGAAAGAGGGCAGTAAGAAGAACATTTCCGAGCACTACGACCTCGGCAATGACTTCTACGCCGAGTGGCTCGATCCCTCTATGACCTACTCCTCGGCCATCTTCACCTCCGACGACCAGTCGCTCACCGACGCACAGCACACCAAATACCGCCGCGTCGCCGAGATGGCGGGGGTGAAGGCGGGCCACCGCGTGCTGGAGATCGGCTGCGGCTGGGGCGGCTTCGCCGAGACTGCGGCCAAGGATTTCGCCGCCGAGGTCTATGGCATTACGCTGTCGGCCGAACAGCTGAAATATGCCAACGAGCGGCTGCAGCGGCAGGGGCTGGATGGCCTAGCCGCCATGCACTTCGAGGACTATCGCGACACCCGCGGCGAGTTCGACCACGTCGCTTCGATCGAGATGATCGAAGCGGTGGGCGAGGAGCACTGGCCGAGCTATTTCAAGACCGTGCACGACCGGCTGAAGCCGGGTGGCACCGCGGCGATCCAGGCGATCACCATCGGCGAGCAGGATTTCCATGACTACCGGGCGCGCCCGGATTTCATCCAGCGCTTCATCTTCCCCGGCGGCATGTTGCTGACCAAGACGGCGATGAAGGAGCAGGGCGACAAGGTCGGCCTGATCCTCGAGAATGTCGACACCTTCCGCCTGAGCTACGCCAAGACCCTGAAGCTATGGCGCGAGCGCTTCCTCGAGCGCTGGAACGACATCAAGAAGCTCGGCTACACCGAGGAATTCCGTCGCAAGTGGGTGTACTACCTGAGCTATTGCGAAGCCGGCTTCGCCGAAGGCTCGATCGACGTCGGAATTTACCAGTACCGCCGCCCGGCTTGAAGCTGAGCGCCTAGAGACCGATCCCGCCCACCGGTTTAGTGACGGCGATCGTCTCGAAGCTGGCAATGAGTGGCCGCCCCTTGGCGATAGCCTCCTTCACCTCGGGCAGCGCCAGCGACGCCTGATGCGCCTCACTGCTCACCCACACCTCAGTGACGTAGATCGCATCGGCGTCCTGCGGGTCATGGGCGACCACATAGCTCAGGCACCCCGGCATGCCGCCCTCGCGCGTGAGCAGCGCAACCAGCGTCGCGCGCTGGCCGGGGGCAGCGGTGATCTTGCCGATGAGCCCATACATCAGGCGCCTCCCACCAGTGTATCCCGATATAGCTTCAGCACCGCATCCGCATCGACCCCGACTGCTATGCTCTGGCTCGGGCGACCGTCCCAGGGACCCGGTGGATAGTTGCGACCATCCGGCTTGATGATCGTCTGGCCGATGGCGATGCCCTCGGTGACGACCCGGATCGCTCCGGTCTCGACCTTGTAGAACTCGGGATGCAGGGCGAGGGCCACCGCGCTCGAGTCGTGGACATAGAAGCCGTCGAGCCCGGCGCTCTCTCGATGGAAGTTCTGGTAGAAGGCCGAGATGGCGCGAACGAACGCCCCGTCGCTGCCGGCGGCGTCCGCGAGCTCCTCGAGATAGGGCTCGGTCATGATTGTCGCCTGCGTCACGTCGAGCCCGGCGATCGACACCGGCCAGGCGGCACCGAAGACGATGTCGGCGGCATCCGGGTCGCCCCAGATATTGGCCTCGGCGACCGGCGTGACATTGCCGGTGTGCCCATTGCGGCCAAACGCGCCGCCCATCACCAGCACCTGCTTGACCAGCCCGACGATCTCCGGCGCCTCGCGCATGGCACGCTCGAGGTTGGTCATCCGGCCGACGGCGATGATCGTCACCTCGTGCGGGTTAGCGCGGACGAGATCGATGATCAGCTGATGCGCCGGGCGCGGGTCGGCAGTCTCGGTGACCGCTGGCAGCCAGATGTCGCCGAGACCGTTCACGCCATGGACGAACGTCGGCGGCGCATCGGGCTCGCCCACCAGCGGTGCGCCCGCGCCCTGAGCAATGGGCGCGCTGAAGCCGAGCTTCTGCTTGAGGTACAGCGCGTTGCGCGTGGTCGTCGCGATGTCCGCATTGCCGAACACCGTAGTGACGCCGATCAATTCGATCCGCGGATGACGGGCGAGCAGCAGCAGGGCCATGGCGTCGTCGACGCCGGGGTCGGTATCGTAGATGACTTTGAGTGTTTGCATGCCGGACATCATGCATGCCGCGGCGCAGCGCGCCAGCCTGACGGGTGGTGCAGCCAATACTTCGGCTGCCTCAGCTTTCCGATGTAGTTTGCGCCGCGGCCGTTACTGCGCCCGCAACGATAGATAGCGCCTCCAAGCTTGCCCGCTCGGGCAAGCAAGCTCTCGCCCCGGCTGTCGTCCGCCTAAGCTTGCTTTCACGCAAATTTGGCGCATCATTTCATAAAACCCGCGACGCTTCGTACTCTCGCTCGAACTACGCACTTGTGCGAAACTCGTTCCAGATGACGGAACGGCACCAGAATCGGTGATAACGGTTCCGCTAACAGCAGGGGTGACCTCTCGAATGGCCAAGGCGCTCTACCTCGTGATCCAGAGCCGCGACAATTGGTGGGTCGATTTCGAGGGCAAGGCGCACGGGCCTTACGCGTCGCGCTCCAATGCGGCGCTCGAGGCGCAGTCGCTGGCCCGCTTCCAGGCCCATAGCGGCCGCGAGGCCGAAGTGCTGGTGCCGGACGAGCAGGGCAAATACTGGGTGGTCTGGTCGAGCCTCTCCGATCGCGGCGACGGCCGCAACTTCAGCCCGTACCGCGTGGCCAGCTGACTTTCAGGATATTGCCATCCAATACCGGGTCATTCCCGCGAAAGCGGGAACCCCTGTTTCTCGCCTGCGAACGGAAATCCCAGTTTTCGCGGGGATGACATCGGGTGTGTAGCGAGGTCAGCGGATCAGCTTGCTCGGCACCTTGCGCACCAAGATCTCCTCGTGCCCGTCCTCATGCGCCCGCGTCAGCCGGTGCACGCCGTCGAGGATCAGCCAGCGCCCCTTGAAGCGGGTGATCTCGATCGGGAACATCAGGTTCGCCGCGCGTACCCGCCGGTATTCCTTTTCGTAGCGAAACGGCGCGCGCAGCACCTGGCGCGGCGTCAGCACGTACCGGTCGTCGCCGAGCCCCCACACGGGCACGTCGAGGTGCCAGAGCAGCCTGTCGATCGGGAATGTTTCGGCCGGCAGGTCCAACGCCCACAGCGCCTCGACGTCCCAATCGAAGGCATACCAGTACTCCTGGATGGTCGCCGGCAGCTCGATCACGCTCAGCCCGTCTCCCGTTGGCGACTAAATCGTAGCACCGATTGGTGAAAGCCGGATGACCTGCGGGATCGAGGCGGAAACATGACTTGACTAATCAGCTTAGCGCCTTGATAGGTGACCCCCATAATCAACATATTTTCGGGTCCCTGTTATGTCCCTCAAAGCTCTTGCCACCACTGCTTTTGCGACGCTTCTGCTGGCTTTGCCCGGCGCCGCGCTCGCGCAGGCCTGGAGCTATGTCGGTGGCTCGGGCGCTACCGTGACGCTGGACCATGTGCCCACTCGCATCATCGCCAGCCAGGACGCCGCAGCCGGCCTGATCCCGCTCGGCATTCGTCCGGTCGGCATCTACGCCGACAGCGCCGTCGCCGACGCCAAGGCGCTCGAGGGGCTCGACCTGACGGGCATTGCGATCATCGGCGAGGCCTGGGGCGAAGTCAGCATCGAGAAGGCCGCGGCGCTGAAGCCGGACCTGATCGTCGGCGAGTGGTGGCCACTCGACAGCGCCTGGAGCGGCGGTGCGGACGTGGTCAATGCGCTGAAGCCCCTGGCCCCGGTCACCGGCCCCAGGCAGGGTGCCTCGATCGTCACCCTGATCGAAGACTACGAGAAGCTCGCCGAGAGCCTCGGCGCCGATCTGGCTGCTCCGCAGGTCGCCGCCGAAAAGGCTGCGTTCGTTGCCTCGCGTGACAAGTTCAAGGCGGCCGTGGCCGCCAAGCCCGACCTTTCCGCCCTCGCGGTGTGGGCCGGCACGGACGCGCTGTATGTCGCCGCGACCGCCGGTTCGTCCGAACTGATGGACTTTGCGTCCTGGGGCCTCAAGCTGATCGATCCGCCGGTCGCCGATGATCGCGGCTACTGGGAGACCTTGAGCTGGGAGCAGATCGACAAGTACCAGCCCGACCTGATCCTGGTGGACAATCGCTCCAAAACCACGATCGAGACGGCCAAGGCGCAGGCCACCTGGACCACCTTGCGTGCCGCCGCAGCGGGGCAGGTGACCGACTGGCCGGCGTTCTGGCTGCGCAACTACGCCGCCTATGCCCGTGAGCTCGACAAGCTCACCGCGGCTATTGACGCTGCCGACGCGACCGTCGGCGACTAAGTGCCGGCCAGCGCCACATCGGCGGCGGGCCTTCCACCTGCAGCACGCGCCGGCGGCTTCGTGCTGCTGGCGCTGCTGCTTGTCGTGGTGCTGGTGCTCTCGATCACCGTGGGCGCCCGGCCGATCGCGCTGGGCGACATCTGGAACACGCTGACGGCGTTGGACGCGACGCAAACCAACCACAAGATCATCCTCGACCTCAGGCTGCCGCGCACGCTGGTGGGCCTGCTGGTCGGGGCGGCGCTGGGGCTCTCGGGCGCTATCCTGCAAGGCGCGACCCGTAACCCGCTGGCCGATCCCGGCATCCTCGGCATCAATGCCGGCGCGACGCTCTGTGTGGTGCTTGGCATCTCGGTGTTCGGCATTACGCAGCTCTCGGGCTATGTCTGGCTTGCCTTCCTCGGGGCAGGGGCGGCGATGCTGGTGGTCTACCTCGTCGCATCGCTCGGTCGCGAAGGCGCGACGCCGGTGAAGCTGGCGCTGGCCGGCGCGGCGGTCACCGCGGCGCTCACCTCGCTCACCAGCGCCATCCTCATTACCAATGTCGAAACGCTCGATCAGATCCGCTTCTGGCAGGTCGGCGCGCTCACCGGGCGCACCACCGACATCCTGATGCAGGTGACGCCGTTCATCCTCGCCGGCATCGTCCTGGCGCTGCTGACCTCGCGTATACTCGACGGGCTGGCGCTGGGTGACGACGTCGCCCGCGGCCTCGGCCTCAAGGTGCAGCGTTCCCGCGCGCTGGTTGGTTTCGCGGCGGTGATCCTCGCCGGAGCTGCAACTGCCGCGGCTGGGCCGATCGCCTTCGTCGGCCTCACCGTGCCGCATCTTGCCCGTGCCTTCACCGGCCCGAACTACCGCTGGATCCTGCCGTACTCGATGCTGCTGGCGCCCATCCTGCTGCTCGGCGCCGATATCATCGGCCGGGTGATCGTGCCGCCGGGCGAGTTGCAGGTCGGCATCGTCACCGCTGCGCTCGGGGCGCCGTTCTTCATCGCGCTGGTCAGGCGCAGGAAGCTGGCGGAGTTATGAGCGCCACGTCCAGCCTCAACCCCGTCGGCGCAGTCGTCGCGGCGCGCAAACGCCTGCAGCGGCGCTATGGCCTCGTGGTGCTCGCCCTCGCGCTCCTGTCGCTGGCGGTGGCGAGCCTCTCGATGTCGGTGGGCGACTATCCGCTGCCGCTCGCCGACGTGGCGCGCTCGCTGCTTTCACCGCTCACCGGCAACGCTGACGCGGCGAACGACTTCATCGTGCTCGGCGTCCGCCTGCCGCGCGTCATGGCCGGACTGCTGTCCGGCGCGGCGTTCGGACTTTCCGGCGTCATCTTCCAGACCATCCTCCGCAACCCGCTCGCCAGCCCCGACATCGTCGGCATCACGACCGGCGCCAGCGCCGCGGCGGTGCTGGCGATCATCGTGTTCAAGTGGTCGGGGCTCGGTGTCTCGGTCATGGCCTGCGGCGGCGCGGTGCTGACGGCGCTGCTGATCTACGGGCTCGCCTGGCGCAATGGCGTCACGCCCTACCGGCTGGTGCTGATCGGCATCGGCATGGCGGCGCTGGCGGGGGCGGTGGTCTCGTACCTGTTCACCCGCGCCCGCATCATGGAAGTGCAGGAGGCGCTGAGCTGGCTGACCGGCAGCCTCAATGGCGCGAGTTTCGAGGGGCTGACGCCGCTGGCCGTCGCGCTATTGGTTCTCGGCCTGCTGGCAGCCCTGTTGTCGCGGCCACTGCAATCGCTGCAACTGGGCGACGACGCGGCTATTGCGCTCGGCACCAGGGTGGAGTTTTCCCGCCTCGGCCTGATCCTCGTCGCCGTATTGCTGGCCGCCTTCGCCACGGCGGCTGTCGGCCCGGTATCGTTCGTCGCCTTCATCGCCGGCCCGATCGCGCGGCGCCTGCTCGGCCCCTCCGGAGGCGCACTGATCCCGGCCGCGCTGGTCGGCGGCCTCGTCACCAACGGCTCCGATTTCGTCGCCCAGCACATGCTTGGCCGAAACCAGTTGCCGGTTGGCGTCGTCACCGGCGCGCTCGGCGCCGCGTTCCTCATCTACCTGCTCGCCGCCGCCCAACGTTCCGGTCGCGGCGGCTGATCCGGAGGCGTTTGATGTCAGTGAACCACCAGCTCTCGGCCGCCGACCTGACGCTCGGCTATGGCGATCGCACCATCGTGGAGAAGCTCAGCCTCGACATCCCGCCCGGCAAGTTCACAGTGATCGTCGGCGCCAATGCCTGCGGCAAGTCCACGCTGCTGCGCGGGCTGGCGCGGCTGCTGACACCAACCGCCGGCACGGTCTATCTCGACGGCCGCGCCATCCACCAGATGCCCACCCGCGAGGTGGCAAGGCTACTCGGCGTCCTGCCGCAGACCCCTGTGGCGCCGGACGGAATCACCGTCGCCGACCTCGTCGGTCGCGGCCGCTACCCGCACCAGGGGTGGTTCCGCCAATGGATGGCCGCGGACGATGCGGCTGTGGCCACGGCGCTGCAGGCGACCGACACGCTCGACCTGGCCGGTCGGGTGGTGGACGAACTCTCCGGCGGGCAGCGCCAGCGCGTCTGGATCGCCATGGCGCTGGCGCAGGAAACCGAGCTGCTGCTGCTCGACGAGCCGACGACGTTCCTCGACATCAACCACCAGGTCGAGGTGCTCGACCTGCTCACCGACCTGGTGCAACAGCGCGGCCGTACCGTGGTCGCCGTGCTGCACGACCTGAACCTCGCCTGCCGCTACGCCGACCACATCGTCGCCATGCGAGACGGCAAGATCGCGGCATCGGGCGCGCCGGGCGAAGTGGTGACAGCGGAGCTGGTGAAATCGGTGTTTGGTATGGAAGCCGAGGTGTGCCCGGATCCGGTCTCGCACACGCCGATGATCGTGCCGGTGGGACGGCACCGGGTGCGGCCGAGGGTGAAGGCGGCGGCGGAATAGGGGGCTGGCCCGCGTCAGTCCCGCTCGTCATGCCGGGCCAGAAACTCGCGCACCGCATCCCAGAACAGCGGCTTGTTGACCGCCTCGTGGCCGACATTGGCGATGATCGCCAGTTCGCCGGCGCCAAGGTGCCGGTAGAGCCGATTGGCTTCCTCAATCCCGCCCAACTGGTCTCGATCTCCCATGATCACCAGTGCCGGGACCGAGATCGAGGCAAGTTGCCGTTCGGTGTAGCGGGGCAGGGTGAACCAAAGCTCGGAGATCTGGCGCAGGAACGACTTCCAATAGTCGGGGCCATAGTGGTGCGCGTGCGCCACCTTGATTTGCTCGAAATACGGACCAAACTCGCGCGCCAGTCGGTCGAAATCCACCTCGCCGGGCGATGGAAACCCCCAGCCGTGCAGCCCCTCGATATAGGCATCCGTCGGCTCGCTGAGCGTGCCGCCCAGCACCAGCGCACCGGCCTTACCGGGATGGCGGAGCCCGAACTCCAGCGCCGTCTGCCCGCCATCGCTGTATCCGACGATCAGCGGACGCTTCAGCCCTAGCGCCGCGATGAACCCGGCGACGTCGTCGGCGAACTGGGCGTAGCTCATCTTCTGCGCCGGGTTGCTGGTCTTGCCGTGCCCGCGGGTATCGAGGGCGAAGACGCGGTAGCGGTCGGCCATCCGCGGCATCGCCTCGCCCCACGAGCTGGCAGTCGCTGTTCCCCCGTGGAGGAGCAGCAGCGGCTGCCCGCGGCCTTCCTCGAGGTAGTGCACCTCGAGGTCGCCGACGCGGACGGCCTTGCTGATGGGGCTCACTGCTTGTCGAGCCAGATGCCGATCTGGTCCATCAGGAAGTTGGTGCCGGCCTCGCGCTGGGCCGAGGTGTCGAGCCCGTCGAGGAAGGCGCCGTCTTCGCGCAGCACCATCCGCGTGCCGCCGTCCTGGGCGGTGAACTCGACGGTCGCGACGCTGACCGAGATGCGCTGCCCATTCATGTGCATCTCGTAGGTGTAGATGATGCGGTTGTCCGGCACGATGTCGCGATAGGTGACGTCGAAGACGAAGTCGGTGTCGCCCATCTTCTCGGCATTGTACTCGCGGCCCCCCTCCTTGAACTCGAAGATGCTGTTGGGCTTTGCCGGATCGGGCGAGCCGAACCACTGGCGCTTGAACTCGGGATTGGACCAGGCCGAGAACACCTTGGACACCGGATGCTTGTACTTGCGCTCGATGGTGAAGCTGCCGTGGGCGATGGAACGTTCGGTCATTTGCATTTCCTCATTCTAGGCTTGGTTGATGATGTTGAATTCGAAGTGGGTCACATCAGGCGAGGCCGCCACGACCCGGGTGCGGACGAGCTCGATGTGAGCGTCGCCAATCTTGTCGAAGAGCCGCGTGCCGCTGGCGAGCAGCACGCTGACCACCTGGATCTGCAGCGCGTCGGCAAGGCCGGCCCTAAGGATCTGCTGGGCAGCCTCGGCTCCCATTACGATCACGTCCTTGCCGTCTGCCGCGTTCTTCGCCTGCCGCACGACGCTTTCGACGCCATCGGTGACAAAGCGGAAGCTGGCGCTCTTGGTCGGGAGGTCCGGCCGCGGGTTGTGGGTCAGCACGAACGACGGCGCCGGGTAGGGCGTGTCGTCATCCCAGTGCACGAAGCCGAGATCGAAGGTCCGCCGGCCGACGATCACTGCGCCGAAGGCGTTGACCGACGCGGCGGCCTCGGCAGCGTCAGCGGGGTCCTTGTCCTGTTTGTCTGCAGGAAACATCCACTCGTGCAGGCGGTCGCCGCCGATACCCATGGGGTCACGCGCCGAGACTTCCGGCCCCGTGACGTAGCCATCGAGGGACATGGAAAAGCGCAATACAACTCTGGCCATCTGACCCTCCTGTGGGTGCAGGACATAGCTCGCCCGTCGCCGGAAACGGTGCTTCCGGCCGATTAGTTCTGCTCTGTCGTCGTTGCGGCGTTACTTGCCGGGCTTGTCCGGGCCGCTGGGCAGCGCGTCGAGGAACGCTCCCAGCCGGTCCAGCCGGTGCTCCCAGCCGACACGTCGATCATTGATCCACTTCTCGGCCATGCTGAGCGCTCCCGTGTCGATGGTGCAGGTCCGCACCCGTCCGACCTTCTGCGTCGTCACCAGCCCACTCTGTTCCAGCACCTGTAGGTGCTGCACGATGGCGGGCAGGCTCATCTGGAACGGTTCGGCCAGCTCGCTGACCGATGCCGACCCTCGGCTCAACCGTTCCACCATGCGCCGCCTTGTGGGGTCGGCCAGGGCCTGGAACATGAGGTCGAGGGGTTCTGTCTCTTGGTTAAGCATGATCTTAAGTATCGCGACGCTGAGCGGCTGTCAATACGTAAGTGAATGCTTAAGTGATTTTCTCAAGGCGTCGAGAGGCTGACGGCGTCGGTGGTCCATTCGGGCTCCGGCTCGGGGTTGAGCCGCTGCACGGTGATCGTCTTGGGCGGGCCGCCGAGTTGGCCGAAATAGGTGGCAAAGGCGGAGTCGGCCGCGTCGCGGCCCACAGCGATGCGCATGATGCCATCGAGCGGGCAGAGGCGGGTTGCGTCGAAGAGGTACCAACGCCCGCCCAGATAGGCTTCGAACACCGCGTGAAAATCCTGCGGCACGAGATCCAGCGCATAAGCCGAGACGAACCGGGCAGGGATCCCGAGGGCCCGCGCGAAGGTGATCCCCAGGTGCGCGAAATCGCGGCAGACGCCGGCGCGCAGCGTGAACGTGTCGTAGGCCGAGGTGCTGATGTCGCTGGAGCCTTCGAGATAGTCGACGTTCTCGAAGATCCAGTTGCAGATCGCCGTCACCTTGTCGTAGCCGCCGCGGATATCGCCGAACTGCCGCCAGGCGAAGCGCCCGAGCCTGTCGGATTGGCAATAGCGGCTCGGCGACAGGTGCCCGATCACCTCGAACGGCAGTTCGGCTACCGGTACCTGCGCGATGGCTCCGGGGTCGCTGATGAATGGGTGCGCGTCGATCTGTGCGGTGTAGCCGATCAGGTGCTGGCCGACCGGCAGCACCATCCGCCGGTAGCGGTTGCCGGTTTCAGGCACGACATGCGACTCGGTAGCTATTCCGGTCGAGATGCTGAATTGCTCGCTGAGGATCTCCTGGCCCTCGCCGCGCTGCGCCTCGATGTTGAGGATCAGCGTCGTGTCCGCCGCCACATCGTATTGCAGGCTGCAACTCACCGAGAACTTCATCGCGTCATCCCATCCGATGTGCCTCAATTCGGCACGCGCCTGGAAAGTTCCGCGGAACCGCCGTGACAGCTCGGCGGTTGTGATCCGGGGCAGGGAACGGGATCGGTTGCGATGACAGTGATACGGGTACGCCACGTCACGACGTACAGCTATCGGCGGCCAGTGCGCTTCGGCGAGCACCGACTGATTTTCCGCCCGCGGGACAGCCACGACCAGCGCCTGATGAGCTCAGCCATATCGATCTCGCCCAACGCCGAGATCCACTGGATCCACGATGTCTTTGGCAACTGCATCACCATCGCGGAGATTGCCGGTGCGGCCACAGAGCTGCGCTTCGAGACGGACATCGTGCTCGATCACACACCACAGATGGGCCCGCGCTTCAGGACCGAGGAGCGCGCCAAGCTCTGGCCATTCGAATACGACGAGGAATGCCTGCCCGATCTCGCCCCTTACCTGCGTCCGCACCACCCGGCGCCCGAGGTCGAGGCGTTTGCCCACCGGTTCGTGCGCCCCGAACTCGAGACCGAGACCGGGCGCCTGCTGATGACGATGACGGTGGGGATCCGTGAGAGCTTCAAATACTCGCGCCGCACCGATCCCGGCACGCAGTCGCCGGTCGAGACGCTGGCCACGCGAACGGGCACCTGCCGCGACTTCGCGCTGCTGATGATCGAAGCCTGCCGCAGCCTTGGCCTCGCCGCCCGGTTCGTCACCGGCTACATCTACGTGCCGTTGCGCGACACCGGTCCGACGCCGCGCGGTGGCGGAGCCACGCATGCCTGGGTGCAGGTCTTCCTGCCGGGCGCCGGCTGGGTCGAGTTCGATCCCACCAATGGCATCGTCGGCAGCAAGGACCTGATCCGCGTCGGCGTGGCACGCGAACCGCGACAGGCCAAGCCGCTCAGCGGCAGCTTCATCGGCGACCGCAAGGACTATCTCGGCATGACCGTCCAGGTGAACGTGACCGCCGATATCGGGCGCCAGAAAGAGCAGGCCGAGGCGGCGGCTGCCGGCCGGCGTCTCCGCGATGCCAATGCCGAGCGCCTCACGGAACGCCCGCGGCAGTGACTTCCAGTCACGGCACCTGACCGGCCTTCGACCGAAGCACAACTTTACGCGCGCCGGATTTCCCTATTCGATCCGCCCCGCGGCTTTGCCGTCTATTCGGAGGAAATAATGAAGTATCGCTATCTCGGCCGTAGCGGCCTGCTCGTGTCGCGGCTTTGCCTCGGCACCATGACGTTCGGCAATTCGCAGTGGGGCTGCGACCAGGAGACGTCGAGCGCCATCGTCAAACGCTTCGTCGAGGGCGGCGGCAACTTCATCGACACCGCCAACGGTTATTCCGGCGGGGCCTCGGAGACCATGCTCGGCGTGGCGCTGAAGGACCACAGCCGCGACCAGCTGGTGATCGCCACCAAGTGCTGGTTCCCCGCCGATCCGGCGGTGACCTCGCGCGGCCTCAGCCGCAAGCACATCGTCGAGGCCGCCGAGAAGAGCCTGAAGCGGCTCGATACCGACTACATCGACCTCTACCAGTTCCACGGGCCCGACCCCTACACGCCGATCGAGGAGAGCCTGCGCGCCGCCGACGACCTGATCCGCGCCGGCAAGATCCGCTATCTCGGCTGCTCGAACTTCTATGGCTGGCAGATTGCCAAGACCAATGGCGTCGCGGCGCTCAAGGGCTATGAGCCGCTGGTCTCGGCGCAGCATCTCTACAACCTCGTCCGCCGCGACATCGAGCGCGAAATCCTGCCGGCCTGCGACGACCAGGGCCTCGGCATGATCTGCTGGAGCCCGCTGGCCGCCGGCATGCTCACCGGCAAGTACCGCGGTGAGGACAAGCCCGACGAGAAGTCCCGCATCGGCCAGCAGGCCGCGATCACCCTGCCGCGCTACTGGTTCGAGGATTCGCTGAAGATGATCGACAAGGTCGTCGAGGTGGCGGGCCAACTGGGGCGCACCCCGAGCCAGGTGGCGCTGAGCTGGCTGCTGGGCGATGTCAGGGTCACGGCTGCGATCATCGGCGCCCGCCGCGTCGAGCAGGTGGCGGAGAACCTAGAGGCCGGCGACTTCGACCTGCCGGCGGATGTGCGCCAGGAGCTGACCGACGCCATGCCGCTCAAGCTCGGCTACCCCTACGAGTGGATGGACATCAACCTGCCGGGCACCTTCGGCAAGGCGGAACTAGAGCCGACGCACACGCAGCGGCTGCCATAAGCCGAGCCACCGGCCTCTCCATGATCCTCTCCCGCGTGGCGGGGGAGGGGACCACCCGAAGGGTGGTGGAGGGGGCGGCCAAGTCCGCCGTCTTGCCTTCTCCCCTTGTGGGAGAAGGTGCCCGAAGGGCGGATGAGGGGTTCTCTCCGCCAACTCAGCCGCTCGTCGCATGCGCTTCGATCGCGCAGCCTGTGGCTGCGGACCCCTCATCCGGCGCCACGCGCCACCTTCTCCCACAAGGGGAGAAGGCAAGAGGGGAGCCCACCTCAGTTCCAGTCCGGCTCCCCAGCAAACCGGTGCCCGCTGATCCAGTCCTGGTCCAGCTCCACCCCAAGCCCCGGCGCAGTCGACACCTGCATCTTGCCGTCCCTGATCTGCAGCGGATTGGGCGACGCCCACGCAATGCTGTCTGCCCGCCGCGTGCACTCAATCCGCGGGCAGTTGAACACCGACGCCGCCAGCTGCTGGCTCGCCGCGTTCATCAGCAACCCGCTGACATTGTGCAGCGTGATCGGAGTGCGATACAGCGCCGCCAGATCCGCGATCGCCTTGGTGCCGGTGATGCCGCCCGAGCTGATGATGTCGGGCTGCAGGCAGTCCACCGCCTGTGATTGCAGGAACGGCAGCGCCCCCTCGGGCAGCTCGATGTTCTCGCCGGTCATGATCGGGATGTTGGTGGCGCGGCGGAGCGCCAGCCAGTTCTCGGAAAAGCCCGGCTGCAGCGGGTCTTCGTAGTAGATCGGCTTGATCGCCTCCACCGCCCCGGCCACCGCGATGGCGCTCGGCGGATCGAGCTCGTTGTGGCAGTGGACGATGATGTCGATCTCCTCGCCCAGGTGCTCGCGCGCCAGCTCGTAGGAGCGGCGAATCTTGCGGATGTCGCCCGGCGACAGGCTTGGCACATATTCCTGCATCTCGATGCCAATGGCGTCGTGGATGTCGACCTTGAAGGTCTTGAACCCATGCGGATCGGACTTGAGGTCAGCGGCGGCCTCGGCCCACGCGCCCGCATCGGTCAGGTCGAAATGCGGGCAGTGCGAATAGAGCTCGAGCTCGGTGTGGAACGCTCCGCCGAGCAGCTTGTGCACCGGCTGTTTGAGCAGTTTCCCCGCCAGGTCCCACAGCGCCATGTCGATCCCCGAGCAGATCATGATGTGCGCCGGGCGTTGGCGATAGGCGTAGAACATGTTGTGGTGGTGGACGCCGATATCGAGCGGGTCCTTGCCGATCAGCTTGAGATGCGGCAACCGCGCGCCACCCTCGGCATGGGTGAGGATCGCGGCCCGCACCAGGTCACCATCGAGATCGCCGCACTCGCCATACCCGGAAATGCCGGCATCGGTGTCGATCCGGATCAGGCAGAACCCGCTATCGAGCCGCAACGCCCTGATCGCGGTAATCCGCGCCTGTCCCCGATCCCCTTGTGACAGGTGCCCAATAGTCGACATGAATGCTCTCCCCCGTTTTGCCGCCCTCTATAGCGGGGAGTTCAGCAACGAAGCCAGATGCCCAATATGGTGTATTTCGCTCGCGGCCCGCGGATGCGAATAGAGAGCGACGAGCAGGAGGAGCCCGCCATGGACACGATCGACGACAGCCGCGCAGCCAGCCCCGAGGCGCCGGACGCTGTCGGCGTTCACACGATCTGGCCGGGCAACGGCGTCCCTCCTGGCTCGGAGGATTGGACCTGGCGCCAGAGCACGATGCAGATCCCGTGGGCCGAGACCACGCGCCGCCTGAGCCGCAACGTCGTCGTCCCGACGGTCACCGTGTTCCTGCCCAAGCCGGGACAGGCCAACGGCACGTCGATGGTGATCGCGCCCGGCGGCGCGTTCCACTTCCTGATGGTCGACCACGAGGGCTACGACATGGCCCGCTGGCTGGCCCATCTCGGCGTCACCTCGTTCGTGCTGAAATACCGGCTGGCCCGCACTCCGGACGCCGATGCCGACCTGCTGGAGTTTCGCACCAACCTGCAGCGTCGGCTGGGCGAGGCCCGCACCTCGGACTCCGAACCGCCAGCACGAGATTTCCTCAACGACGTACGGCTGATGGGCGAGGAAGACGGTCGCCAGGCCATCCGCTTCGTCCGCCAGCACGCCGCCGAATGGGGCCTCGATCCGCAGCGGATCGGCATCTCCGGCTATTCGGCTGGCGGGGGCGTTTCGATGGGGGCCACGCTGCAATATGACGCCCTCAGCCGCCCGGACTACTCCGTCGCCATCTATCCAGCCTACCGCGCCGGCATGCCGGTTCCCGAGGACGCGCCGCCCCTGTTCCTCGCCATCTCCGACGACGACAAATCCATCCCGCCGGTCTCCGCCGCCCGCCTCTACGAGGCCTGGCACAAGGCCGGCAGATCCGTCGAGCTCCACATCTTCGGCAACGGCGCCCACGGCTTCGGTATGGGCGCGAACGGCCTGCTGTCCGACCCCTGGACCGATTTGCTTAAGAACTGGATGGCGTCGCAGGGGCTGCTGGAGCGGGCGCGCTAGCGCGCGCGACCTCGCGTTGGCGAGGCGCATACAACCGGCAATTTGTGGAGGATTGGCGCGCCCAAGGGGAATCGAACCCCTGTTCCCGCCGTGAGAGGGCGGTGTCCTGACCGCTAGACGATGGGCGCGGAGGAACTCGTTTATCGGCGATGATCGCCTTACCGTCAACCACCGGCCCATGAGGGGAAAGTGGCGCGCCCTAGGGGAGTCGAACCCCTCTCTGCACCGTGAAAGGGTGCCGTCCTAACCGATAGACGAAGGGCGCCGCGGTGGCGTCCGTATAGGGAGGTTCATTCGGGCTGGCAAGTGCAAATTCCGCTCTTTTCGGAGCTTTCAGCAACCCGAGAAGGTGACGGGCTTCCTCCAGCCGCGCGGCCGGTCGCGCACATCCACGTGGATGAAGCCGTGCCCCGGGTAGCAGCCGAGACCGCCCACTTGGTCGTTACGCATGGCGAAGGCGATGAGGCTGCCCTTGCTGACGCCCGGGATGAAGAAGTCCACCGCCATGCAGCGCATGTGGTAGCTCGAGTCCTGGCCCCCGCCGATGATGTTGCGGATCGGATCGCGATAGCCGGAGTTGACGACGATCTTCTTGCCGAACCTGCGCTCGAACGAGGAAATCACCGATCGGAGCTTGGGCGAGATGCAGGAATTGTCGACGTCATCGGAGGAGAGGAACATCCCGGCGCGCTGCACGTAGCCGTTGTAGGAGGCGCTGCCACCGCCACCCAGAAAGAAGCAGCCGTTCAGCAGCAGGGCGCAGCAGAGCGCCGCAATCAGTCGTATCATCGTCACTTCCCCGGCCGCCGACGGGCGGTAAGAGAACGCCGACCCTTGCCCGGCCGGCGCTCGCGAGGAAGCTACAAAGTCTTGGCTAACCGTCAGCTAACTCAACTGGTTAGCAGCCGGTTACCTCAGGGGTTGCCGAAGGGTAACCCCGAAGCGACTACCAGGCGCCGGTGTTCGGCATCGACAGCCACGGCTCGGCCGGGGCGAGCGCGGCGCCTTCCTGCAGGATTTCGACCGAGATGTTATCGGGCGAGCGGACGAACGCCATGCGGCCGTCGCGGGGAGGGCGGTTGATGGTGTAGCCGAGGTCCTGCATATGCTTGCAGAAGGCGTAGATGTCCGGGACCTCGTAGGCGAGGTGGCCGAAATTGCGCCCGCCGGTATAGACCTCGGGATCCCAGTTGTAGGTGAGCTCGACCGGCGTCTCGTGCTGGCCCTTGGCGGCGAGGAAGATCAGCGTGTAGCGGCCTTTCTCGTTCTCGCTGCGCCGCACTTCCTCGAGCCCGAGCCCGTCGCGATAGAACCGGAGGCTGGCGTCGATGTCGGTGACCCGCACCATGGTGTGGAGATATTTCAACTCTGGTCCTCCCGGAAATGTCGTGGTTGCGGCTGCCGCAACGGGCAGTAGGCATATGCGAGTTCGGCGTCTCCCGTCCACTTTTCGCCGCGCATCGAAACAAACTTGAGTGCAACACTCATATAATGTAGCACATCGGTCGCTGACGCATTTTAGAGTCTGGACCCGAACCATGCATACCCCATTCCGTCTGCCGGTAATCGCCGCTGGCCTGGCCCTCGCTGCCATGAGCCCGGCCTACGCGCAGGTGAGTTTCCTCGATCATCGCGGTGTGAAGGTCGAGCTCGACAAGCCCGCTGAGCGGATCGTCACCACCCACACCACCGGCGCCATCTCCGTGCTGGCAGCAGACGGCTCCGCGGCGCACCTCGCGGCCATGGCGGCCAAGACCAAAGACTCGCTGACCTCAGCGGTCTATGGCGAGATCATCCCCGGCCTGGCCGATATCCCGGCCTCCGCCGTGACCGAGGGCTTTGCCCCGAACGTCGAGGCGATCCTCGCGCTCAACCCGGACCTGGTGATCCAGTGGACGTCGGATCCCGAGCTGATCGAGCCGCTCGAGCGCGTCGGCCTCAAGGTCATGGGCTGGGATTGCTGCACCGAGCAGCAGCGCCGCGACTACCTGATGATGGCCGGTTATGCCACGGGCAAGATCGACCGGGCGCAGTCGATGCTGGCGATCCAGGACGCCTCTAACGCTGCGCTCAAGGAGAAGTTCGCGGCCACCGCTGCGGCTGACTACGTCAAAATCCTCGAAGTCGACCAGCTCGGCGACCAGATCCGCGTCGTCGCCAACTCGTCGCAGGACTACGCGCTATCGGGCGTGCAGAACCTCGCGGCCGATGGCACCGGCGAGTGGTGGCGCACCATCGATGCCGAGCAGTTCCTCGTCTGGAACCCCTCGGTCATCATCATCCCGGCCTGGGAGCCGGACCTCAAGCCGCAGGCCTTCTACGACAACCCGCTACTCGCCAGCGTCGATGCCATCAAGAATAAGCGCGTCTACAAGGTGCCGGCCTTCAATGCCTCGCCTGACGCGCCGGAAGTCTATCTGACCGCCGTCTGGCTCGCCGCCATCACCCATCCGGAGGCCGCCGCCAGCAACTTCCGTGATGAAGTGGCCAAGGGCTACAAGGCGATCTACAGCGCCGACCTGACCGCCGCGCAGATCGACAAGCTGCTCGAGCTCGAGGCCAATGCCGGGTCCGAGGGCTACAGCGCCAAGTTCGGCGGCTAAGAGATGACCGACACCGCCCACGCGGTGGTCGTTGCGGGGCGCGGCAGGACGATTCCTGTCGCGCTCATCTGCCTGGCCCTGCTGATCCTGTTCGTCCTCTATTCGGTGACCATCGGCCGCTACGGCCTTACCGTGCCCGACGTGGCTGCCATCCTGATCGACAATGTCGTTCCTGTCGGGACCCCGAACTGGACCGACGTGCAGGAGAGCGTGGTCGAGATGATCCGGCTGCCGCGCATCCTCGCCGCGGTTCTGGTCGGCTTCGGGCTCTCGGTTTCCGGCGCCGCGCTGCAGGGGCTGTTCCGCAATCCGCTGGTCGATCCGGGCATCGTCGGGGTCACGGCCGGCGCCGGCTTTGGCGGCACGCTGGCGATCCTCCTCGATATCGACGGGGCAGGGCTGCTGGCGCTGTCGTTCTTCTGCGGCATCGGCAGCGTCATCGCGGTGCGGGCGCTGGCGACGGTGAGGGGGCGAACCTCGATCCTCACCCTCGTTCTCGCCGGTGTCGTCGTTTCTGCCTTCTTCGAAGCCGCTATCTCGATCGCCAAGCTCCTCGCCGATCCGCACCAGAAGCTGCCGGCCATCACCTACTGGCTCATGGGTAGCCTCGCCTCCACCAACTACTGGGATCTGTTGCTGCTCGGCATCGCCATCATCCCGGCGGCGCTGGTGATCTATCTGCTGCGCTTCCAGATCAACATCGTCTCGCTCGGCGAGGACAAGGCCCGCGCGCTCGGCTCTCCCGTGGCGCTGGTGCAGTGGACGGTGCTCGTCGGCACCGCCTGCATCTCGGCAGGCGTCGTCGCCACCTCCGGCATGATTGGCTGGGTCGGACTCATCGTCCCACACGTGGCACGGGTGCTGGTCGGCGCCGACCATCGCCGGCTGCTGCCGGTCGCGGGGCTGATCGGCGGCATCTACATGCTCGGCGTCGACAATGTCGCCCGCACCGCCAGCGTCGCGGAAATCCCCATCGGCATTATCACCGCCCTGGTCGGCGTGCCGGTGTTCGCCGTGATCCTCCGCCGCGTCCACAGCAAGGGCGGATGGCGCGATGATTGAGGTCAAAGACCTGGCACTGCGGCGCGGCCCGAATCTTGTCGTCGACCGGCTGAGCTTCAGCATCGCCGGCGGCCGTATCCTCGGCATCCTTGGCCCCAACGGCGTCGGCAAGACCACGCTGCTCAACGCACTGATCGGTACGCTGCGTCCGTCGCGCGGCACCGTCACTGTCGCCGCCCGCATCGGCTACGTGCCGCAACTGTTCGATCTCGCCTTCGACTACACCGTCGCCGACGTGGTGCTGATGGGGCGGGCGCGGCAGATCGGCCTGCTCGGATCGCCGCGCAAGGCCGACTTCGAGGCGGTGTCGCTGGAACTCGACCGGCTCGGCATCACCGACCTCGCCGATCGCAAGTTCAACTCGCTTTCCGGCGGCCAGCGGCAACTTGCGATCATCGCCCAGGCGCTGGTGTCGGAGTGCAGCGTGCTGATCCTAGATGAGCCCTGCGCCGCGCTCGACTACCGCAACCAGGCGATCGTCATTCAGCTGCTGGCCCAGCTGCGAGCCGAGCGCGGCCTGACCATCGTCTTCTCCACCCATGCCCCGCAGCACGCCCTCGATGTTGCCGACGACGTGCTGCTGCTGCGCGGGCCGGGGCGGTACGACTTCGGCCCGGCCGCCGACATGCTCACCGCTCCGCGCCTCTCCGAGCTCTACGGGCTGCCCGTGCTCGACGCGCACTTCACCGATAGCGGCGCCCGCACCTTCGTGCCGCGCTTCCTCGACCCAACCAACGGACTTTCACCGTGACGCACAAGAAGATCGCCTACCTGACCTGGGGCAATGCCTGCCAGATGCGCAGTTTCCAGGACTTTTCGGCGCTGCTCGATGACATGATCTATCTGGGCGATCTGCCGCGCCACGACCTTTCGAAATACGCAGCAGTCGTGGTGCCCGATGCGATGGACGACGCAGCGCTGAGGGCGCATGCGAAGCAGCTCGACGACTACGTCCGGCGGGGCGGCTTCCTGATCATCTTCGGCGGTGAGGCAACGGCCCAGATGATCGACGTGGTCCAGCTCAAATGGCAGCCGACCTTCGTCAAGGACTGGCTATGGTGGCAGAAGCCGGGCACGAAGCTCGAGCTGCACCAGCCCGAACCGCATCACCCGATCTGCGAGTCCATCCCGCTGCGCGACATGGGGTGGCACTGGAACGGCGTGTACGAGCTCAACGACAAGGCGACCTCGGCGCTGAACCTCACCGACGACAGCGGCAGCCTCTTCCTCGATTTTCGCGACCTCCCCAACGGTGGGCGACTGATCGTCTCGACGCTCGATCCGCACCTCCACAATGGCGAGCGCTTCATGCCCGCCACCAAACGCTTCCTCGATGGCTTCTATCCCTGGCTGAACCGCGAGCTCGGCATCGTGCGGGAGCGCAATTTCCGCGTCACCTACCTCCAGTGCTTCCACCACGAGACCGAGTGGGAGCCGGAAGGGCTGGCCGATAGCATCGCCAACCAGGGCGGGACGCTCAGCTATCTGCCGGCCACCGAGCTCACTCCGGAGGCGCTCGAGGAAACCGACATCCTCTATATCCCCAACAACCAGGACCAGTTCCTGCTCCGAACCAAGCAGGACATCCTGCTGGCGTTCCTCGCCAGCGGGCGCCACCTCGTCATCAACTCGGAACCGTCGATAGCGTGGCTGCCATTCCTCACGCCGTTCACGGCCGTGCCGGGGCGTCCCTTCACCAACCTGCATGTACGGGTGCGGAACGACCCGCTCGGATTCTTCGCCGAAATGGACGAGCGGTTCGATGCCTGGTGCGGGGTGGTGGGCCAATATGCGCGCGGTTGGACCGAGGTGCCGCCGGGCGGCATCTGGCTGACCGATGTCGGCCCAGCCGAGGACCCGAAGCCAGCCGACTGGCTGTGGCGCTACCCCACCGACGACGGCCAGGGCGGCTATGTCTTCATGCACAACGGCGACAATATGATTCGCTACCCCGACCACGGCCCGCACACATTCGCGCTGGTGGCGCATATCTGCGCCAAACTGGCCGGGCGTTCGGTGATCAACCCGACGGTGCGACCCGGGCAGTTACCCATTCTTGCAACACTTGTTGGCAGTAATTCTTCACTTCCGGAGCCCGTTGCGAAAAACCCCTGACAAAATCGTAAACGCTTCTTAACTTCCCAAGCTGAATCGGACACAGTGTTTGCTGTGTGGCGTACCCCGACTAGCGGCGGGGCGAGTACGAAAAGGCTTGAGGGCATGGGGGCCAAATTTACAGCCGACGGTGACGAACCCGGGTACCGGTCCGACGAGACCAGCCCGCTCGGTCAGCACCCGGCGTCCGAACACGGCGGGGATACCAGCCTCGATGTCATTGAGGTGGTGGGCTCGATCAAGTGGTTCGACGTCGCCAAGGGTTTTGGCTTCATCGTCCCGGACGATGGGCGCCCGGACGTTCTCCTGCATGTGACCTGCCTGCGGCGCGATGGCTACCAGACCGCCTACGAAGGCTCCCGCATCGTCGTTGAAGCGCTGGCCCGCCCCGGTGGGCTGCAGGCCTTCCGCATCCTCTCGATGGACGACTCGACCGCCAAGCACCCGGCCCAGATGCCGGCGCCGCGCACCCACGTCACCGTGGAGCCGAGCAGCCGCCTCGAGCGGCTCGAGGTGAAGTGGTTCAACCGCATCCGTGGCTTCGGTTTCCTTTCCGCCGGCGACGGCGCTCCGGACATCTTCGTCCACATGGAAACCCTGCGCCGCTTCGGCATCACCGAACTGCGCCCCGGCCAGCACGTGCTGGTGCGCTACGGGCAGGGCCCCAAGGGCCTGATGGTTGCGGAGATCCGTCCCGACGGCTGGGGCGACGCTCCGTCCTCGCACTGACTTCTTGATCCTCCCCCGCGGGGCGGGGGAGGAGCTGCCTTACTTCTCACTTTCGCCGGGCACCGTTTGCCTTCTCCCACAAGGGGAGAAGGCGATCATCTGCACCGCCGGTGTTTGCGAACCGCGGCCGGTCCGCTAAGCTGCGGGCAACTCAGACCAACCCCATGCTCTCCATGAACATCCTCCGGGCCCTGCACGGCGCATTTGTCGCCTTACTGCTTCTCACGCTCACCGCCTGTGCCGACGACAACCGGCTGGTGATCAAGTCGAAGAACGGCGATCACCCCTTCACCGTCGAGGTGGTCGATACGCCCGAGACGCGTGCCAAAGGGCTGATGTTCCGCGAATCTCTCGCACCCGATGCCGGCATGCTGTTCGACTTCAAGGAGACCCGCGAGGTCAGCTTCTGGATGAGCAATACGCTGATCCCGCTCGACATGGTGTTCATCACGCCCGAGGGGCTGGTTGCCAACATCCACGCCAACGCCCGCCCGCGCGACCTCACCTCGATCCCGTCGGACGGCCCGGTGATGTTCGTCCTCGAAATCCCCGGCGGTCGCGCCAAGGAACTCGGGATCACGGCCGGAGACCTCGTCGTCCACGACCGGATCAAGAACGGCGCTAAAGCCGGCTGATCACCATGCAGTCGAGCACCGCGATGAGGTGCAGGCTGGCGCCGGCGACGACGAAGCTGTGCCACACCGCGTTGTGGAAGGTCAGCCGTTCCCACAGGTGGAAGATCAGCCCGACGCTGTAGCAGAGGCCGCCCGCCACCAGCAGCCACAGGGCGGTGGAGGGCAGGTGCGAGGCCAGCGCCTGGAACACGAACACGCCGCTCCAGCCGATCCCGAGATAGAGCACGATCGCGCCGCGCCCGAAGCGGTGCGGCACGAACAGCTTCAGCGCCATTCCGGTCAGCGCCGCGCCCCAGATCAGCAGCCCGACCAGAATGCTCGACGGCGTCGCCCCCAGCAGCACCAGGAACGGCGTGTAGGTACCGGCAATGAACAGGAAGATCGCCGCCTGATCGAGCCGCGCCAGCGTGCGCTTGGCGGGCGAGGCGATCGGACAGAGGTTGAAGGCGAGCGAGATGCTGAGCACCAGCAGCAGGCTGCCGACATAAAGCACCAGCGCCGGCAACTCGTTCGGCGCCGTCTCGTAGCCGGCGAACGCCAGCAGCACCGCCCCGAGCGCCACCGCCACGACGATGCCGATGCCATGCACCACCCCGTCGGCGATTAGCTCGGGCAGGGTGAAGGGGCGACCTCTGGTCCACCAGGTTCGGGCAATTGTCGTCTCGGTCGTCACGGCTCGTCGGGTCTCTCGCGCAAATAAGCTGTGACAATCCCGTCATCGGACTGTCACAGTCAACCTATTCCTTACCCTGTCGGCTTGACACGTAACGCAGTTGTTACAACTGTCCGCGCACCTCGTTGTTTCGGAAGACAAAATGAGTCTCGCCGACCTCTTTTCAGCTCTCGCCGACCCGACCCGCCTGCGCGTGCTCGAGTTGCTGCACGACAAGCCGCGGCCCGTCCATGAGCTCGCCGGCGCCTTCGACATCAGCCGTCCGGCCATCTCGCGGCACCTCAGGGTGCTGAAGGAAAGGGGCTTGGTGAGGGAAGTGAAGCAGGGCCGCGAGAACCTCTATTCGTTCCAGCGCGACGAACTGAAAGCCGGCATCGCCTGGCTGGAGACGCACCAGCGCAAGGCGGGCAAGGGCAAGAAGGCCGTCGTGGCTGAAGTCGCCGCTGCCGTGGCCGAGGCTCCGGCCGCGATCGAAGTTCCCGTCATTGTCGCCGAGCCAATCGTACTACCGGAACCTGCACCGGTCGTGCCGGAGCCCGCGGCCGAGCCGATCGTCTTGGCTGAGCCGAAGGCTCCGGCCAAGCGGCGCACGGCCAAGCCGAAGGTCGCGGCCGAACCCGTCGCACCGCCACCGCCAAAGCAGGCCCCGCAGCTGTCGCTCTTCGACCTGTAGTCTGGGCCTACGGCCCGGGCACCAATTCGTCGATTCGCCCGGTCATGTAGTACCCGAGCAGCCCCGCCCACTCGCGCAGCGCCAGGTTGCTGACCGAGATGTTCTCGGTCGACTGATCCGGCTTGATCCGCACCCCCTCGGCGCCGCTGGCGAGATAGTCCGCGGGCCATGGCACGACGGCAAAATCGGCCCTGCGGAACAGCCCGACAGCACGCGGCATGTGGAAGGCGGAGGTGACCAGCAGCCAGGTCTGGCCCTCGGTCACCCCGGCGAGTTCCTTGGCATACTGCGCGTTTTCCTCGGTGTTCCGCGACTTGTCGTCCATCACGATGCGCTGGGGAGCAATCCCGAACGCCTCGAAGAATCGCCTGCCCGCCAGCGCCTCCGGTTCCTGCTGCACCAGCGCCGCCGGCCCGCCCGCGATGACGATCCTGGCATCTGGATGCCGCAGCGCCAGCCGCAACGTCTCGACGAAGCGGTCGCCCGAGCGGTTGAGTTCGTATCCGCCGCGCACCGAGTTCACCTCGCCATCCATGCCGCCACCCAGCACCACGATGCCATCGATCCGCGCCGGTTCCGCCGGCCGCACGAAGCGCTGCTCGAGCGGCGTGACCAGCAGGTAGCCGAAGGTGGTGAAGCTGAACACGAACAGCAGCAGCGCCGCCAATCCGACCAGCACCCGGGCCGGCCACCGACGCTTCAGCCAGCTCAGCAGCAACCCGGCGACGAGCAGCAGCGTGACCAGCGACAACGGCTGCACCAGCAGCCAGAAGATGCGCGTGATATAAGGAAACAGGGCAGGGTCCTCGCGTGTTGGCGCACCCTGCCACCGCGCCCGGGAGTCGGCAAACCCGAGGCCTGACAATCCGGCCCGATTGCGCTACACCCGCGCCACGGCCTCGTAGCTCAGGGGATAGAGCAGCAGCCTTCTAAGCTGTTGGTCGCAGGTTCGAATCCTGCCGAGGTCGCCATCATGAATCATCCGACCCACCGCTGAGTTCGCGGTCGTCCCGGCCGCGGCATGCGTCGCCTTGTCCGCTTTACCTTCCAGCAGTTTTTACCAGCGGAAACAGTGGCGTACGGACTTTAGTCCCCATTGTGACAGGCACGCAGGTTGCCTCTTATTGCTCTACCCCGGTCACGCGTCCACCACCCGCGGCCCGGGCGGGTCGGATGCTGTTCCCTCTCGAGGGACGGCATCCGGCTCGGTCTATCAGTGCTTGCGCCAGACCTGCACGTCCTCGTCGGCCACCAGCCGCAATCCGTCACTGTTCTCGACATAGACCGAGGCGTCCTCCCCGAGCGCGCGCAGCATTCTTGCCGCAAACAATGCGTCGGAAATCGCCTCGTCACGCTGCGTGTAGGGGCGGGGGCCGGCTGAGCTATCGAGATCGTGTCCGGGGCTGGCGATCCGCCAGCCCGCGCCGTCATGCCGCACAAGTATCCTGACCGTCGTCATGCAACGCCTCCGCTCGGCCCTGAACGCGCGAATCCCCGCACGGGTTGCTACGCCGCGATCACGGCAGCAACAGGACCGGACATAAGCACAGCTCGAGTGAGGCCCGCGTTACGGCTTGAACCCGCGCCCCAGCAGCAGTTGGTAGGTCGAGAGCGGATAGCCGAACCGTGTGGTGGTCACCGGTCCCAGGTCCTCGACGCTGTCGAAACGGTGGGCGAAACGCTCGGGAGACGCCTTGCCCGGCACCACGATGATCGCAGTCTTGCCCGCGTCCGCGTGGCCTTCGCGCCAGAGCCGCAGCTGGCTGTGGCCGCCTTCGAACGAGACGAGGTTGTCATCCGTACCCAGCCCGAAGGCGAGCCGTGACGAGTGGGTGTAGCCGGTCGACCCGATCAGTTCGGCGCCATACTGCTCGGCTGCGCGCCTTGCCGCGGCGGCCACCTGATCCTGGCCGAAGGTGATCGTCGCCTCCCCGTCGCTCATGTGCACCAGCTGGGTCGGAATTGGCGCGCCCAGATAGTAGACGGTGGCAAGAACGGCAAACAGCGCTCCCCATCCCAGGTGCAGCCGGATCGTCCAGCGAGAGCGGACATAGAGCGGCGCAACCAACAGGAACGGCAGGAAGCTGAGCACCATCCAGTGCGGGCTCACCTGCCGGCTGATCGCACCCCAACCCGCCATCGGCAGGAAGCACAGCGTTGAAATCAGCGCCGTACCCCGCGCGATCAGCAGATACCCCTTCTGCGGCCCATCCGGCAGCTTGCCGAAGAGGAAGCGGCTGAAGGCGGGGATCAGGAACGGCGAGAAGATGAGCACGCAGAAGATGATCAGCCGTACCAGCGTAAACGGGGTGAAAAGCTCGGCGTCCGTCTGCATCCGATCGACGGCGTGGAGCTCGAGGCTGGCGAAGCGGTGCTGCCAGTTCCAGAGCAGCACCGGCAGCGTCATCACCAGCGTCAGCGCGCCGGCCAGGTACAGATGCGGGGAGCGGAAGACGCGCCGCAGTCCCGGTTCGGCGATCAGCACCGCCAGCATGCCGGCCGCAACGATCACCGCATTGTACTTGCTCAGCGCGGCGAGGCCCATGAACAGCGCCCCAAGATAGAGGTGCAGCACGCGTTCGTTGCCTTGCAGGACGCCGCCGAGATACCGCCCCATCTGGAACAGGCTGAGGGCGGAAAAGCAGATCAGCAGGTGGTCGGGATAGTTGAGGGTGCTGAGCACGTCGAGCAGCGGCGAAGCGCTGTAGATCGCCAGCGTCAGCCAGAAGAAGCGCTGCGGATCCTCGGGCGCCAGCCAGCGCGAGGCGCGGTGGATGCCGTAGGCCAGCACGAACGACGTGACGACCGGAGCGAAATGGAGACCGGCGGGCGTCCAGCCCAGCAACAGCCTGCCGATAGCCGAGGTCCAGCCGACCATCGGGGCATGGTCGAAATACGACAACTGCAGGTGGCCGCCCCACAGCCAGTAGTACGCCTCGTCGCCATTGGGCGGAACGACCACGGCGTAAGCCAGCCTCAACAGCAGGAAGCCGGCGACAGCGAGCTGCAGCAACAGTAAATCACGGCGCGGCGTGCTTGTTGCCGTTGCCCCAATGTCGGTATTCGCGTCCAGAACCACGTTGCGCCTCAAGCTGCTCCGGGCCTGTACTATACGGTACATTGAAAAAGAAAAGCCGTGGCGGCAGTCGCGGCCCTAGATCGCCCGGGTGCTCTCCCGCACCACCAGATCGGACGTGAGCACCACGTGGATCGGCTCGTCCTCCGGCACCACTCCCTCGATGATGTCGATCAGCGAGCGGGTCGCCATCCGCCCGATATCCTCGCGCGGCTGGCGCATGGTGGTCAGCGGCGGGTCGAAGAAGCGTGCCACCGCGATATCGTCGAAGCCGATCACTGAGATGTCGCGCGGGCAGTCGATGCCGTCGAGGCGCAGCCGATGAATCAGCCCAAGCGCCATCTCGTCGTTGCCGCAGAACACCGCCGTCGGCAGTTCCCCGCTGGCGAGGAAGTGCTCGGCCGCCTCGGTGCCCGATTCCATGTTGTAGGTGCCCGGGAACAGCCATTCCTCGCGGACCGCTAGCCCAGCCTCCTGCATCGCCTCGGTGAAGCCGATGAAGCGCTCGTTGGTCGATTGGTTGCGCGATGGGCCGATCACGTGGCCGATGCGCGTATGGCCGAGCTCGAGCAGGTACTTGAGCGCCCGTTTGGCGGCGAGCCGGTTGTCGGTGATCACCGAGTGGACCTTCGGGTCCGGAATCTCATCATAGGCGGCGACCAGGGGGAGGGCGACGCCATCGTCGCGCAGCCCGTGCAGCCGGTTGGTGTCGAGCGAGCCGTCGAACAGCAGCAACCCGTCGGCGCGGTTGGAGAGCAGGTAGTCGCTGAGCCAGCGGTTGGGATCGTCGCCGATCCGGCTCGCCACCAGCACGCTATAGCCGCGTGCCGACGCCTCGCGGATCACCGCGTCCACGATGGTCGAATAGAATGGGTTGCCGATATTGGGGGCCGCCATCAGAATCGTCCGCGCCGCCTTCAGGCGCAGCGAACGGGCTGCCTGGTTCATCGTATAGCCGGTCTCGCGCACTGCGGCATGCACCCGCTCGCGCGTCGTTTCAGACACCCGCTCGGGCGAACTGAGGACACGGCTCACGGTTGCCGCCGACACGCTTGCGTGACGGGCAACGTCTTGAATTGTCGGTGTTCTTCTTGTCGGAACCATTGGTTCGCAGCGCTCCCTCACCGCTGCTCACACGTCCTGTCTAGATCGACCTTGACAGCCGCGCAAGGAATGTCTGAAACTCCTGAAATCGATTGCATTGATCTTCAGTAACAGATTGTGTAATCGATTACACGCAGTCAGCTCCTGAGGCTACCCGGAAGAGGGGCCCCTGTGCGGCTGGCGCAAATTTCGCGAGGGGCGTTTCGCTCCTGGGTGAACGTTGGGAGGACTACATTATGAAGTCAGTCGTGTCGGTGGTGGCCCTGGTGGCTGCCGCCCTGCTTGGCAGCACCGCGGTGCGCGCTGCGGACGTCGAAGTCATTCACTGGTGGACGTCGGGCGGCGAACAGGCCGCTGTGTCGGTGTTCGCTCGTGAGTTCGACGCTCTCGGTGGCGACAAGTGGGTCGATACTGCTATCGCCGGCGGCGAAAACGCCCGCTCGGCCACGCTGCAGCGCATTCTCGGTGGCGATCCCCCGGGTGCGGCGCAGTTCAACCCCGGCCGTCAGTACGAAGAACTGATCGCCGGCAACATGCTGCTGGATCTCACCGATCTTGCAACCAAGGAAAACTGGGCTGGCTTCATCCGTCCGGCGTCCATCTCCGAGGCTTGCCTCGTTGACGGCCACTGGTGGTGCGTGCCGGTGAACATCCACTCCTGGAACTGGGCCTGGGCCTCGATCCCGGCGTTCGAGAAGGCCGGCGTGCCGCTCCCGACCAGCTTCGACGACTTCCTCGCGGAAGCCCCGAAGCTCAAGGAAGCCGGCATCATCCCGTTCGCCATCGGCGGCGAAAGCTGGCAGATCAACGGCGCGTTCGGCGTGCTGCAGACCTCGCTCCTCGGCCTCGACAAGCGTGAGAAGATCCTGAAGGACAAAGACCTCGAGCTGGCCAAGGCAGAGATGCCCGCCGTGTTCGAGAAGTTCCGTCAGTTCAAGCAGTTCTCCGATGAAGGCTCGGCAAACCGCAACTGGAACGACACGACCAATCTCGTCGTGACCGACCAGGCGGCCCTGCAGGTCATGGGCGACTGGGCCCGTGGCGAGTTCGGCGTCGCCGGCGAGAAGGCCGGTGTCGACTACGCTTGCCTCGCGCTCCCGATCGACCACCCGACGGTGTCCACCGGCGGCGACATCTTCCTGTTCCCCAAGCAGGCCGATCCGGCTGTTGAAGCGGCGCAGCTGAAGATGGCGTCCATGATGGTCAACCCGCAGGTCCAGGCGCTGTTCAACAACGCCAAGGGCTCCATGCCGATCCGCGACGACGTCGATATGTCGCTCGCTGACGATTGCATGAAGAAGGGCCTCGAGATCATCAAGGATCCGGCCAACATTGCCCCGGATGCGGGTCGCTGGCAGTCGAACGACACCACCGGCCAGATGAACGACCTCGTTGCCCAGTTCTGGGCCGACGACTCGATGACCGTCGACGCTGCCGTTGAGCAGTACGTGACGATCCTTCAGAACGCCGACTAACTAGTCTATGATGTCCGGGCGGTGCCAAAAGCACCGCCCGGCTCTTTTTTCGGCGTATCCGGGTGGGCGGGGATCCGGGGCCGGTTGTCTCAACAACGCGGGGAGTAACCATGACCCAGATCGCCGAACCAGGCGAACGCGCGGCCACTGGTTTTGCCGGTACGGCAGCGGAGCGCAAACCGCGCACGCGCAGGAAATTCAACATTCAGTCAGTGCTGGGCACGACACCGATGATCGTTACGGCGGTCGGTGTGTTCGTGATCTGCATCATCTTTTCAATCATCTGGTCGTTCACGAACTCCAAGGTCTTCCCGAACTTCAATTTCGTCGGGCTGGCCCAGTATGAGCGCCTGTGGCGCACCGACCGGTGGATCATCTCGGTCCAGAACGTCCTCATCTTCGGCGTGCTGTCGATCGGCGTCGGTATGGTGGTGGGCTACCTGCTCGCGGTCTTCATGGACCAGCGCATCAAGCAGGAAGACCTGTTCCGCTCGATCTTCCTCTATCCGTTCGCCATGTCGCTGGTGGTTACCGGCCTCGTCTGGCAGTGGATGTTCGACCCCAACCTCGGCATCCAGGAGTCGGTCCGCCAGCTCGGCTGGACCAGTTTCGAGTTTGCCCCGCTGGTGAAGCAGGAGACGGCACTCTACGGCATCGTGCTCGGCGGCCTGTGGAACGGCGTCGGCGTCACCATGGCGATCATGCTAGCGGGCCTCCGCGGCGTTGACTCCGAGATCTGGAAGGCCGCCAAGGTCGACGGCATCCCGACCTGGAAGACCTACCTGTTCATCGTATTGCCGATGATGCGGGGCGCTATCGCCACCGCCTTCATCCTGCAGTGTACCGGCGTGGTGCGTGTCTTCGACATCGTCATCGCCATGACCCAGGGCGGTCCGGGCGTCTCGACCCAGATGCCTGCCATCTATGTCATCCAGCACATCACCGATCGCGCCAATGTGGGGCAGGGCATGGCCGCTGCCACCATGATGCTCGTGCCCGTCGTCGTGCTCATCGGCGCCCAGTACTTCCTGCAATGGAACGCCGGCCGCAAGTCGAGGAAGGCCGCATGACTACCGAAGCCATCTCCGGCGGTATCTCCGCCAGCCCCGCTGCCGTCACCGGTCCGCGTGGCCCCAAGCCCAAGCACCTCACCATCGGCCGTGTCGGCGTCTATGCCTTCCTGATCATGGCGGCCATCTTCTTCCTGCTGCCGCTCTGGGTGATGATCGTCACCTCGCTGAAGACGCTGCCGGAAATCCGTCAGGGGCACCTGTTCAACTGGCCGGCGCTGCTGAGCTTCGATCCCTGGCTGAAGGCCTGGGATACCGCCTGTACCGGCCGCGATTGCGATGGCCTGAAGCCGGGCTTCTGGAACTCGGTGAAGATCACCGCGCTCTCGGTGCCGGTGTCGATCGTCATTGCCATGATCAACGGCTATGCCCTGAGCTTCTGGAAGTACAAGGGTTCCGAACTGCTGTTCGGCATCCTGATCTTCGGCGCCTTCGTGCCATATCAGGTGGTGATCTACCCGCTGATCATCGGGCTGCGCGAAATGCATCTGTTCGCCACGCTCCCGGGCATCGTGATCGTCCACACCATCTTCGGCATGCCGATCCTGACGCTGCTCTACCGCAACTTCTTCGCCTCGCTGCCGATCGAGCTGTTCAAGGCCGGCCGCGTCGACGGGGCAGGGTTCTGGGGCATCTTCTTGCGCATCATGCTGCCGATGTCGGTGCCGATCACCATCGTCGCCGTCATCCTGCAGGTCACCGGCATCTGGAACGACTTCCTGTTCGGCACGGTCTTCGCCGGCCGCGAGAACATGCCGATGACGGTGCAGCTCAACAACATCGTCACCACGACGACCGGCGTCCGCGAGTACAACGTGAACATGGCCGCGACCATTCTCACGGCAGCGGTTCCGCTGGTGGTCTATTTCATCTCGGGTAAATGGTTCGTCCGCGGCATCGCCGCCGGTGCGGTGAAGGGGTAAAGCTCCATGTCGTCTAGCGTTTCCATCAAGGATCTCAGCCTCAACTTCGGCAACGTGAAGGTCCTCGAATCTCTCGATCTCGAAGTCGCACAGGGTGAGTTCATCGTTCTGCTCGGGCCCTCGGGCTGCGGCAAGTCCACGCTGCTGAACTGCATCGCCGGTCTGCTCGACGTCTCCGATGGGCAGATCTTCATCTCGGGCAAGAACGTCACCTGGGACGAGCCCAAGGACCGCGGCATCGGCATGGTGTTCCAGTCCTATGCGCTCTACCCGCAGATGACGGTCGAGAAGAACCTCAGCTTCGGCCTCCGCGTCGCGCGTATGCCGAAGGCCGAGGTCGATGCCCGCGTGAAGCGTGCGTCGGAAATCCTGCAGATCGAGCCGCTGCTGCAGCGCAAGCCCGTCGAACTGTCCGGCGGCCAGCGTCAGCGCGTCGCCATCGGCCGCGCCCTGGTGCGTGACGTCGACGTGTTCCTGTTCGACGAACCGCTGTCGAACCTCGACGCCAAGCTCCGCAACGACCTGCGCGTCGAGATCAAGCGGCTGCATCAGCGGCTGAAGAACACCATGATCTACGTGACCCACGACCAGATCGAGGCAATGACCCTCGCCGATCGCATCGCCATCATGAAGAACGGCGTGATCCAGCAGCTGGCCGACCCGCACACCATCTACAACAAGCCGGTCAACCTGTTCGTCGCCGGCTTCATCGGCTCCCCTTCGATGAACTTCATCAAGGGTGACCTGCAGGGCGCGACGCTCAGCGTCGACGGCCAGGCCAACATCCCGCTGACCAACTACCAGTTCGCCAACCAGACCAATGGTGCGTCGGTCCTGGGTATTCGGCCCGAACACATCGCGGTGGGCGAAGAGGCGCGGAAGATGCCGGTGCAGATGGAGTCGGAGATCGAGATCGTCGAACCGATGGGCGCCGACACCGTCGCCTGGACCAAGATCGCCGGTCAGTCGCTCACCTTCCGCGCCGCTGCCGAAGTGCATCTCGAGCCGGGCCAGAAGGTCCTGATCGGCTTCGATCCGGGCCGTGGTTCCGTCTTCAACGCAGCGAGCGGCAACCGCATCTGACCATTCGGCTCATCCACCTTACCGACCGCGTAGCCGCGCGCCGGTCAGGATGTTACGAGCCCATCAAGTAGCAGCACTGCGCCGCCCCGGCAACGACCGGGGCGGAGGCTTTACTGGAGGAGATTACTGTTGGACTTTTCATTCCAGCTCTATAGCGCGCGGAATTTCCCGCCGCTGGACGGCGTGCTCGGCCGCCTCGCCAAGCTCGGCTACAGGCAGGTCGAGGGCTTTGGCGGCCTCTATGCCGAGGCCGACAGCCTCGCCGCCTCGCTCAAGCAGCACGGCCTCACCATGCCGACCGGCCATTTCGGCCTCGCGCAGCTCAAGGATACCGAGGCCGCGCTGAAGACCGCCGAGACGCTCGGCATGAAGTTCCTCTACTGCCCGGCCATCCCCAAGGAAGAGCGCGACGGCCAGCCCGACAGCAAGTGGGTCGAGCTCGGTGAAACCCTCGCCAAGCTCGGCGAGACCTTCCGCAAGCGCGGCTTCGGCTTTGGCTGGCACAACCACGATTTCGAGTTCCGCCCCACCGCGAGCGGCAAGCTGCCGATGGACATCATCCTCGACACCGCCGGGAACAACGATTGGGAAATGGACGTCGCCTGGGTGGTGAAGGGCGGCCAGGATCCGATCGAGTGGATCAAGAAACACGGCCGCCGCATCAACGCCGTGCACGTCAAGGACGTCGCTCCCGCCGGCGAAAACGCCAACGAGGATGGCTGGGCCGATGTCGGCCACGGCACCCTCGACTGGCAGGCACTTTCGGCCGCCGTCAAAGCCCACACCAACGCCCGCTACTGGGTGATGGAACACGACAACCCCGCCGACGTCGACCGCTTCGCATCCCGTTCGATCGCCGCCGTCAACGCCTGGAAGTGAAAGAGGCCATAATGAATATCGGTTTTCAGCTGTTCAGCGCCCGCAACTACCCGCTCGCGGACGTGCTCAAGAAGGTGGCCGCGCTCGGCTACTCCCATGTCGAGGGCTACGGTTCGCTCTATACCGACCCGGCCGCGCTGAAGGCGCAACTCGACGCCAACGGCCTCACCATGCCGACCGCCCATATCAGCCTTGGCGACCTCGAGGATACCTCGAAGACCCTGAAGCTCGCCGAGACGCTGGGCATCAAGGTCGTGGTCTGCCCCTGGCTCGCCCAGGCTGACCGCCCGACCTCGGCCGATGGCTGGAAGACCTTCGGCGACAAGCTGCAGAAGATCGGCAAGCCGTTCCAGGATGCCGGCCTCACCTTCGGCTACCATAACCACGACTTCGAGTTCGCCACCTACGACGGCCAGTACGCCATGGACCTGCTGCTCGAAGCCGCCCCGGCCGTGAACGTCGAAGCCGACGTCGCCTGGATCGTCCGCGGCAAGGCCGACCCCGCGACCTGGCTGCCGAAGTTCGGCGACCGGATCGTCGCCATCCACGTCAAGGACATCGCCCCCGCCGGCCAGAACGCCGATGAAGATGGCTGGGCCGATGCCGGCCAGGGCGTTGTGCCGTGGAAGACCCTGTGGCCGATCGTCCGTAACAAGACCAAGGCGGCCTACTTCATCGCCGAACACGACAATCCCAACGACATCGACCGCTTCGCCTCGCGCTCGATCGCGTTCATCAAGTCCCTCGGAGCCTAAGATCATGGCAAAGACCTATGGCGTCGGCATCATGGGCGCCGGCAACATCTCGGCCGCCTATCTCCGCCTCGCGCCGCTGTTCAAGAACCTCGAAGTCCGCGCCATCGCCGACATCCTCCCCGAGGCCGCCAAAAAGCGCGCGGAGGAGTACAAGGTCGCGGCGCAGACCCCGGACGAGCTGCTGAAGAACTCGGAAATCGACGTGGTCGTGAACCTCACGATCCCGGCGACCCACTTCTCGATCACCAAGGACATCCTCTCGGCCGGCAAGCACGCCTATTCCGAGAAACCGTTCGTCCTGAGCGTCGAAGAGGGCATCCAGATCAAGGCGCTTGCCGAAGAGCACAAGCTCAAGGTCGGCTCGGCGCCGGATACCTTCCTCGGTGGTTCGCACCAGCAGGCGCGCTCGATCATCGACAGCGGCAAGGTCGGCAAGATCGCGTCGGGCACCATGCACGTGATGAGCCGCGGCATGGAGCACTGGCACCCCAATCCGGACTTCTTCTTCCAGCCGGGCGGCGGTCCCATCCTTGACATGGGCCCGTACTACATCACCGATCTGATCAGCCTCATCGGGCCGATCAAGCGCGTCACCGCCTTCACCAGCAAGGCGCGCGAAGAGCGTGAGGTCACCACCGAGGGCTCGCCGTTCAAGGGCACCAAGGTCAAGGTCAACACCCCGACCACGATCAACGCCATCCTCGAGTTCCACTCGGGCGCCCAGGTTACGCTCGGCGCCAGCTGGGACGTCTCGAGCCATGGCCACCACAATATCGAGCTCTACGGCACCGAAGGCTCGGTCTACGTGCCCGACCCGAACTTCTTCAACGGCGACGTCACGATCACCGATCGCGCCGGCACCAAGGAGAAGGTCACTCCCTGGGACCATCCCTTCGGCGTCGCCAACCAGGATCTCGACAAGCCCAACCCGCGCGCCAACTACCGCAATGCCGGCCTCGCCGACATGATGGACTCGATCGATACCGGCAAGGCCGCCCGCTGCGGCCTCGACGTGGCGCTGCACGCCATCGACGTCATGACCTCGATCCTGCGCGCCGGCGAAACCGGCCAGGTCATTACCCTGCAGACCACCTGCGAACGCCCGGCCGCCCTCGGCATCGAAGAGGCCCGCGCCCTGCTGCGCTGAGGCCAGAGCAAAGGATAAGGCAGGGGCCCGGGCAAATGCTCGGGCCCCTGCCATTTTGACAGCGTGGGTATCTTGGTTCTGCGTATTGCACCGGGCATCTGCCTCTGGTGTTCTCAACGCGTCTGTCGCGAGGAGGACTGGATGGCGCTCTGCAAATTGACCGACACGCACAACAACAACAAGCCGATCTACATCAATCCGCTCGAGGTCATCGCCGTGCAGGATGTTTCCGGCCAGACCTGGGTGATCACCACCGGGCGCATGCCCAACGGAGCCAGCAGGCACGCGGTGGTGGCGCAGTCCGTTGAGGACACGGTCAAGCTGCTCGACGGGATGATGCCGCGTATGACCTAGACCTCACGGTCCCGGCGCTAGCGCTTCGCCGGCCCCGCGTCTCGATCGCATAGCCCGAAGTCTATGCGCAGTCGGGCATTTCCACTCGCCATCACCTTGACAGTTCCGAGCCGAGCATGAAGGTACCTTCCCGACATGTCAGTGGCGGCTCGGCAAAATACCCCGTGGAATTCCAATCGGGCCGAGACGCAGCGCTGACCTGAGGTACGTGCACAATCGGTGGCCGAACCGGGCTACCAAAGGGAGGTATTCATGCGCACCATCAAGGGGCCGGCCATTTTCCTGGCCCAGTTCGCAGGCGATCAGGCGCCGTTCGACACCCTCGACAATCTGTGCGGCTGGGCCGCTGACCTAGGCTACAAGGGCGTGCAGATCCCGACCTGGGCCAGCCATCTGGTCGATGTCGAGAAGGCAGCAACGTCGAAGACCTATGCCGACGAGCTTAAGGGCAAGGTGAACAGCCACGGGCTCGAGATTGCCGAACTCGCGAGCCACATCATCGGCCAGCTGGTCGCCGTGCATCCGGCTTACGACACCCTGTCCGATGGCTTCGCCATTCCCGCTGTGCGCGGCAATCCGAAGGCCCGGCAGGAATGGGCTGTGCAGCACCTCAAGCACTGCGCCGCGGCCTCGAAGAATCTCGGCCTCAAGGCCCACGCCACCTTCTCGGGCGCACTCGCCTGGCCCTATCTCTACCCGTTCCCGCAGCGCCCGGCCGGCCTCGTCGAAGAGGCGTTCGACGAACTGGCCCGCCGCTGGACCCCGATCCTCGACGAGTTCGATCGCAACGGCGTCGACGTCTGCTACGAGATCCACCCCAGCGAAGACCTGCACGACGGCGTCACCTACGAGATGTTCCTCGAGCGGGTGAACAATCACACGCGGGCGAACCTGCTTTACGATCCCAGCCACTTCGTGCTGCAGCAGCTCAACTATCTGGAATATATCGACTTTTACCACGAACGCATCCGCATGTTCCACGTCAAGGACGCCGAGTTCAACCCGACCGGCAAGCAGGGCGTCTATGGCGGCTTCCAGTCCTGGGTGAACCGGGCAGGGCGCTTCCGCTCGCTCGGCGATGGCCAGGTCGATTTCGCCGGCATCTTTTCGAAGCTCAGCCAGTACGGCTTCGACGGCTGGGCCGTGCTCGAATGGGAATGCGCCATCAAGTCGCCGCAGCAGGGCGCCGAGGAAGGGGCTCCGTTCATCCAGAGCCACATCATCAATGTCACCGAGAAGGCGTTCGACGACTTCGCGGCGTCGGGCACCGACAAGGCGGCCAACCGCAAGATTCTCGGTCTGAGCTAAGGGGGAAGAAATGGCAGAAAACGGCGCACCGCGCATTCGCCTGGGCATGGTCGGTGGCGGCACCGGTGCTTTCATCGGCTACGTCCATCGTGTCGCCGCCCGCATCGACGGCGACTACGACCTCGTCGCGGGAGCCTTGTCATCCAACGCGGCGACGGCAAAGGAATCCGGCAAGAACCTCGGCTTCGCCGAGGATCGCATCTACACCTCCTACGAGGAGATGGCAGCCAAGGAATCCGCCCGCAAAGACGGCATCCAGGCCGTCTCGATCGTCACCCCGAACCACGTCCACTTCGGCCCGGCAAAGGCCTTCCTCGAGGCCGGCATCCACGTCATCTGCGACAAGCCGATCACCTCGACGCTCGAGGACGCGCGCGCACTGGCGGCGATCAAGCCAAAGAAGGGCGCGAAGTTCCTCCTCACCCACAACTACACCGGCTACCCGCTGGTGCGGCAGGCCCGTGAGCTGGTGAAGTCGGGCGCCCTAGGCAAGATCCGCATCGTGCAGGTCGAGTACCCGCAGGATTGGCTGACCAATGCCGCCGACCCGGACAACAAGCAGGCCTCGTGGCGCACCGATCCCAAGCGCTCCGGCGCCGGCGGCGCCATCGGCGACATCGGCACCCACGCCTACAACCTCGCGCGCTTCGTCACCGGGCTGAAGACAGAGGCCGTCAGCGCCGAGCTCACCAGCTTCGTCAAGGGCCGAAAGCTCGACGACGACGTGCAGATCAAGCTGCGCTTTTCGGGCGGCGCCAAGGGCATGCTGTGGGCGAGCCAGGTGGCAGTGGGCAACGAGAACGGCCTGCAGCTGCGCGTCTATGGCGAGAAGGCCGGGCTCGAGTGGCGGCAGGACAACCCGAACTACATGTGGTTCACCGAGTTCGGCAAACCCAAGCAGCTCCTGACCCGCGGCGGCGCCATCTCGGCCCCGCCCGCCGCCTCGATGAATGTCCGCATCCCGGGCGGCCATCCCGAGGGCTACCTCGAAGCCTTCGCCACGCTCTACAGCCAGTTCGCCCAGGTCATCCGCGGCGAAGGCAAGGATGTTGCCGGACTCCTGCCCAGCCTCGCCGATGGCGTCGAAGGCATGGAGTTCATCATGGCCTCCGTCGCCTCGTCCAAGGCCGACGGCAAGTGGACCAAGCTCAGCGAGGTCTGAACTGATCCCGGCCCTCGCCTCTGGCGGGGGCCATCACGTCCAGGCCGCCACCGCACCCCAGATCAGCACCAGCCCGGACACGGTCAGCACGATCAGCACCAACCGGCGGAAGCCGATTGTCGTCAGCCGCTTGAACACCAGCACCCCGGCGATAGCGAACGGCACGAGTGTGCCCCCCGTCAGCGCCAGCGGAACCGCCATCTCCGCCTTGATCGTTCCCGATATTGCATAGACGGCCAGCGTTGCCGTGTGCATGGCGATGTTGAAGCCCTGCAGCACGCCGCGCTGCTCGTCCTTGCTCCAGCCGCGCAGTGTTGTCCACAGCGTCGGCACCGGCCCCGAGATGCCGGCCATGCCCCCGAGGAAGCCGCCGATCCAGCCAGAGAAGGCATCGGCGACCCGCCCGCCCCATTGAAAGTTGAGATCGGGCCGCAACAGCAGCATCAGCGGGCAATAGGCGACGAGGAACAGCCCGAGCCCGAACTTGAAGGCGTTCGGATCGGACGCGCCGACCAGTTGCGCTCCGATCGGGATGCCAACCAATCCGCCCGCAATGAAGGGCAGGGCCCGTCGCAGGTCGAAGCCGCGCCACACGAACGGCAACGTCACCAGTTGCCCCACCAGCGACCCGAACACCGTCAGCACGACCGCCAGCTTCGGATCGACACCCCAGGCCCAGATCGATAGTGACACCAGCGCGAAGGCGAAGCCCGACACGCCCTGCGCAAACCCCGACAGGGCCGCGCCCACCCCGATCAACAGCAAAGTTTGGTCCAAATCGACTACCGGCGCTGCGGTGTCTTGGGATGCTGCTGTCCGGTCGGCGGACCCGCCGGCGGCGGCTCGTCCACCCGCTCGACCGTGTACCCCCGCTGCTCGAGCAGTTTTGGTACCCCACCGGACCCAACGAGATGTGCCGCACCGACGATGATCAGCGACTCATCGTTGTCGGCCAGGAGTTGCTCGATCGGCGTCAGCCAACGCTCGTTGCGCTTGGTGATCAGGGTGTCGTACGCCGCCTTGTCGCTAGCCTTGACCTGATCGGTGACGAGGGTGGCGAGCGCAACCGTATCCCCGCGTTCCCAGGCGTCGATCAGCGTATCCAGCGTATCGATCTCGCCCCTTTCGATGGCCTCGACTGCCGACATCAACCCCTCGATCTGCTCGTCGAGCGGCGTATCGGCGAGAAAGCCCATCTGCTCGGCCGCAGTCTCGAGGCTCCGCTTGCGCTCGGGAGCGATCTCGGCGTCCACCAGCGTTTCCACTCCGGCCATCTTCTTGGGCCCGATACCGCCCGCCAGCGTCATCGCCGCCAGCCACGGTTGCATGCGCTCCAGCACGACAATGTCCGATCCAACGGCGGCTGCGGCGCTGGTGAGGCGCTCGAACTCCTCAGGCTCCAGCAGGTCGGCTAGGGTCTTGCCGCCGCCCACCATGCCCCGGGTCAACGTGAACTGGGTGATCGCGCTGTAGGCCTCGAGGTCCATCACCACCTCGAAATAGACGTGCTCGGCCGAGTTCAGGATGCTGTCGAACTCGGGTGTGCGCCAGTCGACGTCGCGCGTGAACAGGTGAACCGAGCCGAACAGATAGATGTCGCTGTCGGCGTCGCTGACCTTCCAGATCGCGGGGTCGGCCAGCGCCGGGCCGCTGAGCGCAATGCCCGCGGCGAAGGTGAGCAGCAGGCGGCGGAGCTGTCTCACGCCGCCGACCCTCAGTGCGTCCAGGGCGTCTTGCGGTCGGAGCGGAAATTGTCCGAGTAGCTGGTGCGCTTCACCGTCGGGCTATGGTCCGGCAGCACCTGGTAGGCGATGCCGTTCTTGTGCGCATAGGCCTCGGCTTCCTCGAGCGTGTCGAAGGTGAGGCGGATCTGCGCCCGCGTGTCGGTGGACGAGGTGTACCCCATCAGCGGCTCGATCTCGCGAGGAGTGGCCGGCTCATGCACCAGGACCCACTCCTTGGACTTGCCGCGGCCGGACTGCATGGCGCTAGGCGCAGGCCGGAAGATACGTGCCGTCATCGCTTCCTCGTCAGATGGTCGGGGCAGAGTGATTCGAACACTCGACCCCCGGTTCCCAAAACCGGTGCTCTACCAGACTGAGCTATACCCCGAACTGTCGCCCTTCCGTTATCGGGAGTTGCCCAAAAGAGCAAGCTGGCCACCGCAGATGACACGAGGTTGACGGCGCTATCCCAATCCGCTGACAAGGACACGATGATCGATCTGAGCAAACCCTGGCCTTTCGGCTTGTCGCGCCGCAACGCGCTGTACTTTGTCCTCGGCTTTGCCGTGCTGATCGTCGCGCTTTATTGGCTGGATCGGCCGCTGTCGGTGTGGGGGCAGGGCCTGCCGGAAGGCGTCAGGGCGTTCTTCGAGTGGGTGACCCAGTGGGGCGAGTCCGACTGGATCCTGATTCCGACGTTCATCGCCTGGCTGGTTGCGTGGCTGCTCTCGCTCCTCACCCGTGACGCCATCAGGCAAGCGCTCGGCGAACTGGCTGCGCTCGCCGGTTTCATCTTCGTCGGTGTCGGGTTGCCGAGCCTCATCTCGACGCTGCTGAAACGTCTTATCGGCCGTGGCCGGCCCGAGACCTGGGTCGAGGAAACGCCGCTGAGCTTCCAGTGGCTCAACTGGAGCGCCTTCGAATACCAGAGCTTCCCCTCGGGCCACGCCACCACGGCGTTCTCGCTCGCGGCCGTCGTCGCCTTCATCTGGCCGAAAGCCTTCTGGCCGGCGATGGCCTTCGCCGCCCTCGTCGCCATTTCCCGCATCGTCGTGGGCGCGCACTATCCGACCGACATCACCGCCGGCGCGGTGCTGGGCGTGCTTGGCGCCTACGCGGTGCGCCAGTTCTTCGTCGCCCGCGGCTGGCTGTTCGCCGCCAACGACAAAGGTGGTACGGAGCGCCGGAAGTTCGCGGCGCTCCACGGCCTGTTCGTCAGGCGCTAACCGCGTGGTAGCGGCCCAGCGCCGCGCCCATGTCCGCCTGCAGGTCAGCGAGGCTCTCGAGCCCCACATGCACCCGGAACATCTGACCCGGGGCGTCCCACGGCACCGCCGTGCGGATATTGGTCGGGTCGAACGGGATGCAGAGGCTCTCGTAGCCGCCCCACGAATAGCCCATGCCGAACAGCTCGAATCCATTGACCATCGCCGCCAGCGCCGCGCGCGACCGCTTGTTCACCCGAAACGCGAACAGGCTGCCCGAGCCCTTGAAATCGCGCTTGAAGATGGCGTGGTCCGGATGGCTGGCAAGTCCGGGATGATAGACCTCCTCCACCCCTGGCTGGCCCTGCAGCCAGGCGGCAAAGGCCAGCGTCTGCTCGTTGTGATGCTTCATCCGCACCGCCAGCGTCCTGAGCCCGCGCAGCGTCAGGTACGAATCGTCGGGCGACACTGCGACGCCGAGGATCCGGTGCGTCCGCTTGAGCCGGTTCCAGTGCGTCTCGTTGGCTGAAACCGTGCCCACCATCGCATCGGAATGACCCACGAACATCTTCGTCGCAGCGTGCATCACCACGTCGGCGCCCAGCTCGAGCGGGCGGTGGAACAGCGGCGTCGCCCACGAGTTGTCGACGATCACGGTAATGCCGCGGGCGTGTGCCGCCGCCGCGATCGCCGGCAGGTCCTGCATCTCGAAGGTCAGCGAGCCCGGGCTCTCGACGAACACCGCCTTGGTCTTGTCCGTGAACAACTGCGCAATGCCCGCGCCGATCCGGGGATCGTAGAATCGCGTTGTTATGCCAAACCGCGTCAGGCCCTCGGTGGCGAACGTACGTGTCGGTTCGTACGCGGAATCGGTCATCAACAGCTCGTCGCCCGCCGAAACCGCTGCGAGCAGTGCGGTGGACAGCGCTGAAAGCCCCGATGGCGCGATGATCGTCCCCGCCGCCCCCTCGAGCTCGCTCACCAGGTCGCAAAGCGCCCGAGTCGTAGGGTTGTCGTTCCGCCCGTAGCGATACGGCGCCTTGTAATCCTCCAGTTCGTCGAGCGTCTTGAACAGGATGGTCGAACCGCGGAACACCGGCATGTTCACAAAGCCGAAATGATCGTCCGAAGCGCGTCCGCTATGCGTGAGAACGGTTTCCATGGACACGGTTTCGCCGGTTTTCCCGGGGTTTTTAGTCATTGCAAGTCCTGCTCAAATTGCAGTCACGGTGGGATTCTGAACAAAAAACAGTCAGGTCTGCTGCCCCATTTTGGCCATGGAGCTTGACGCAACCGGCAATTGCCGCTTCGATGCTTACCAGCATCACTCCCGCCCTCCAAGGCGGAGGTGCCGCCAGGCAGTAGGCTGGGGCCACGCTGCCTGGACGAACAGGGTCAGGAAACAAGGTAAAAACAATGATCAAATCGCTTCTTACCGTCGCGCTCGCGGCAGGCCTCGGCCTTTCCGCATCAGCTGCGTACGCTCAGACGACGACGTCCGCGACGCTTGATGCCGTGAAAGCCAAGGGCTACGTCCAGTGCGGCGTGACCGGCGGCGTCCCGGGCTTCTCCGCTCCGGATGCGAACAACAACTGGACCGGTCTCGAAGTCGACTACTGCCGCGCCATCGCGGCGGCTGTTTTCAACAATGCCGACGCCGTACGCTACACGCCGCTCACCTCGCAGGAGCGCTTCACGGCTCTCTCCGCCGGTGAAATCGACGTGCTGTCGCGTACCACCACCTGGACCATGAGCCGCGACACCCAGCTCGGCATCAAGTTCGTCGGCACCATGTTCTATGACGGCCAGGGCTTCATGGTCCGCAAGGCCGACAACATCAAATCGGCGCTCGACTTGAGCGGCGCCGCCATCTGCATCGAGTCCGGCACCACCACCGAGCTGAACGCGGCGGATTACTTCGCTGCCAACAAGCTCGAGTTCAACACCGTGGTGTTCGTCGATCAGGACGAAGTCGTGAAGGCCTACGAAGATGGCCGCTGCGACGTCTACACCACTGACTCGTCGGCTCTCGCCGCCGAACGTTCGAAGTTCGCCAACCCGGCTGACCACATCATCCTGCCCGAGATCATCTCCAAGGAGCCCCTCGGCCCGGTCGTGCGTCAGGGTGACGATGGCTGGTTCAACATTGCCCGCTGGACCTACTACGCGCTGCTCGAAGCCGAAGAGCTGGGCGTCAGCTCGGCCAACGTCGACGAGATGCTGGCTTCCGACAACCCGGCGATCAAGCGCCTGCTCGGCGTTGAAGGCGACTTCGGCACCCCGATCGGCCTGACCAAGGACTGGGCCTACCAGATCGTCAAGCTGGTCGGTAACTACGGCGAGGTCTACGACAAGCACGTCGGCCCGAACACGCCGATCGGTCTGGCCCGCGGCCTGAACGCGCTGTGGAAGGATGGCGGCATCCAGTACTCGCCGCCGATCCGCTAAGCCTTTCTGCAGCCCGGCGCTGATCTCCAGCGCCGGGCTGACCACTTCCTGGCGACGGCTTGGCGGAGCTATTGTTGCCACGATTATTCGTTCTCCTGGGCAGGGGAGATGCGCGACCCATGGCATCCTTAGACACGGCGCAAGCACCGCCGCGGAATTTCTCCTTCAATGACCCCGTGGTACGCGGCGTCATCTACCAGGTCGTTGTCGCGGTGCTGGTCGTCACGTTCGTGGTCTGGATCGTCAACAACACGGCGATCAACCTCAAGGCGCAGAACAAGACCTCCGGCTTCGACTTCCTCTGGAAGACGGCCGGCTTCGATATCAGCTTCGCGCTGTTCCCCTTCGATCGCACGTCCTACTACTGGCAGGCCTTCCTCGTCGGCCTCACCAACACCATTCTCGTCGCCGTCATCGGCATCTTCTTTGCCACGGTCATCGGCTTTACCATCGGCATCGCGCGCTTGAGTTCGAACTACCTCGTCTCGCGGCTGGCCACGGTCTACGTCGAAACCATCCGCAACATCCCGCTGCTGCTGCAGCTGTTCTTCTGGTACTTCGCGGTGCTGAAGACCATGCCGGCGGTGCGCGACTCGCTCGCCCTGCCGCTGAACACCTTCATCAACCAGCGCGGCCTCTTTGTGCCGCGTCCCGTGCCCTCCGAGCAGTTCGTCTGGGTCTGGGTGGCACTGCTCGTCGCCGCCGTGCTGTGGTTCGCGCTGTCCCGCTGGGCCAAGGCGCGGCTCGAACGAACTGGCCGGCGCTTCCCCGTGTTCTTCGGCGGCTTGCTGCTCACCGCCGTGATCGTCGCCGTCATCTGGCTGGCAAGCGGTGCGTCCGTCACCTTCGATCCGCCAGTGCTCAACCGCTTCAACTTCAAGGGCGGGCTCGAATTGCCGCCGGAGTTCGTGGCGCTGCTGTTCGGGCTCTCCATCTACACCGCCTCGTTCATTGCCGAGACTGTGCGCGGCGGCATCCAGTCGGTCAGCCACGGCCAGACCGAGGCGGCCCAGGCGCTCGGCCTCCAGGAAGGCGACCGGCTGCGGCTTGTCATCGTCCCGCAGGCCATGCGCGTCATCATTCCGCCGCTGACCAGCCAGTATCTCAACCTGACCAAGAACTCGTCGCTCGGCGCCGCCATCGGCTACCCCGAGCTGGTGAACGTCTTCACCGGCACGACGCTCAACCAGACCGGCCGCGCCATCGAGGTGATCGCGCTGACCATGCTGGTCTATCTCATCCTGTCGCTGGGCACTTCAGCGCTCATGAACTGGTACAATGCCCGCGTGGCATTGGTTGAGCGGTAGGAGCACCCGATGACCGATATCGCCTTCGTCCGCTCCGAGATTGCCACCGCTCAACCCGCTCCGCGCCGTGAGAGCGGGGCGATCGCGTGGCTGCGCAAGAACCTGTTCGCCAGCGTTTCGGACAGCATCCTCACCATCGTTGCCGCGCTGTTCCTGTTGTGGATCATCCCGCAACTCTACGGCTTCTTCATTGGCCGCGCCGTGCCGCCGGGCGGCACCGTCGAGCAGTGCCGCGTCGAGAATGTCGGTGCCTGCTGGGCTTACATCTCCAGCGAGATCGAGTTCTTCATCTACGGCTTCTACCCGATGGCCGAGTACTGGCGCCCCAACATCGTGTTCGCGATGCTGGCGCTCATCGGCCTGCCGCTGCTCTGGCCGTCCGCACCGTTCAAGATCGCCAACGCGGCGCTGTTTTTCGTCGTGTTCCCGATCGTCTCGGTAATCCTCTTGTCCGGCGGCATGTTCGGCCTGCGCTACGTGCCGACCGAGCAGTGGGGCGGCCTCCTCGTCACCCTGATCATCTCGGTGGTGGGCATCTGCCTGTCGCTGCCGCTCGGCGTCCTGCTGGCGCTGGGCCGGCAGTCCAAGCTCCCGATCATCAAGACGCTCTGCATTGCCTTCATCGAGCTGATCCGCGCGGTACCGCTGATCACCATCCTGTTCATGGCCTCGATCATGCTGCCGCTGTTCATGCCGCAGGGCACGACAGTCGACAAACTGGTTCGCGCCCTCGTCGGCGTGACGCTCTTCGCCTCTGCCTATATGGCCGAGGTGGTGCGCGGCGGCATGCAGGCGATCGGCCGTGGGCAGTACGAGGCGGCACAAGCCCTTGGGCTCGGCTACTGGAAACGCACCGGTTTCATTATCCTCCCGCAGGCGCTCAAGCACGTCATCCCCGGCATCGTCGGCAACTTCATCTCGCTGCTGAAGGACACTTCGCTGGTCTACATCGTCGGCATGAAGGACCTGCTCGAGGCCGTGAAGACCAAGAACGACGCCATCGAGTGGGCGTCCCCAACCCAGTCCATCACCGGCTACATCTTCGCAGCGGCGGTGTTCTGGGTGCTCTGTTTCTCCATCTCCCGTTACTCCCGATACTGGGAGCGCCGGCTCAACACCGGCCACAAGAGGTAGCTCATGTCAGACGTTTCCCCGGTAGTCGTTGATCGCGACATCGACACCTCGAACATGCAGGTGTCGAAGACCGAAGTGGCGGTCGAAATCATCGGCATGAACAAGTGGTTCGGCGACTTCCACGTGCTGCGCGACATTAATCTCAAGGTGATGAAGGGCGAGCGCATCGTCATTGCCGGGCCGTCGGGCTCCGGCAAGTCGACGCTGATCCGCTGCATCAACCGCCTCGAGGAGCACCAGAAAGGCCAGGTCATCGTCAATGGCGTCGAGCTGACCTCGGACCTGCGTCGCGTCGACGAAGTGCGCCGCGAAGTCGGCATGGTGTTTCAGCACTTCAACCTGTTCCCGCACCTCACGATCCTCCAGAACCTGACGCTGGCGCCGATCTGGGTGCGCGGCATCCCCAAGGCGCAGGCCGAAGAGACGGCGATGAAGTACCTCGAACGGGTGCGCATTCCCGAGCAGGCGTCGAAGTTCCCCGGCCAGTTGTCCGGCGGCCAGCAGCAGCGTGTCGCCATCGCCCGCTCGCTCTGCATGAACCCGCGCATCATGCTGTTCGACGAGCCCACCTCCGCCCTCGACCCGGAAATGGTCAAGGAAGTGCTCGAGGTGATGATCAGCCTCGCCGAAGAAGGCATGACGATGCTCTGCGTCACCCACGAAATGGGCTTCGCCCGCCAGGTCGCCAATCGTGTGATCTTCATGGATCAGGGCCAGATCATCGAGCAGAACGAGCCTGAAGCGTTCTTCTCCAACCCCCAGCACGAACGCACCAAGTTGTTCCTCAGCCAGATCCTGCACTGAAGCCTCTTGGTCCTCCCCCGCGTGGCGGGGGGGACCATGCGAAGCATGGTGGAGGGGGCGGCCAAACGCGCAGAAAGCGCCAAAACTCCGTTCATCTACCGTTCACGTCGATGGCAAACCGGCGGCCGGGCAGGGCAGCAACGCTGCCATACGCCACGTACCGGCCGGCCTCCTCCGTCGCCGCCACTCGCCAAAACCCTCCGCTTTGCCGGCCGTTCCCCACACTTGTCCCCGCCACTCACCGCCGGGCGATAATGTCTCGCGTCGAACAACAGCAGCGAGACACATCGGCAGAGGAACCAATTGAACGATCTTACCCGTAAGCGTTCAGCGACAGCGGCGCAGTGCCGCCTTGACCCGGCCACCCTCGATCGGGATATTGCGCCCGGGCGAGTTGGAGCAACGTTTTGACCATGACGGTTTCGGCCGTTTGGCGTGGCCTCGTCCGCGTCATCCTTTGTGTAGCGATCATGATGCCGGCCTTCGCCACGGCGCAGACCGCGCCGCCTGCTGCGGCCGGCCCGACGCTGCAGGCGATCCGTGACCGCGGTCACCTGATCTGCGCCACCTCCGATCCGCTGCCCGGCTTCGCCCAGCCCGGCACCGACGGCCGCTGGACCGGCTTCGACGTCGACTTCTGCCGCGCCGTCGCAGTCGCCGTGTTCAACGACGCCAGCAAGATGGAGTTCGTGCCGCTGTCGGGCGACAGCCGCTTTGCCCAGCTACAAACCGGCAGCATCGACCTCATCGCCCGCAACGCCCCGTGGACCATGCGCCGCGACACCGGCTACGGCGCCAGCTACGTCGCCACCTCGTTCTACGACGGCCAGGCGATCATGGTGCCGCAGTCGCTCGGTTTCGTTTCCGCCTACGAACTCGACAACGTGCGGGTCTGCATCGTCGATGCGCCGGAGGAACTGGCCAACCTGCGCGAGTTCTTCTTCGGCACGCAGGCGACCTATACCGAAGTGCTCTACGAGGACCGCGAGGACCTGACCGTCGCCTACCGCGAGGGCCTCTGCAACGCCGTGTCGGCCTCGGCCAGCTTCCTCAACGCTATGCGCCGCAGCCTGCCCGAACCCGCGACACATCGCATCCTGCCCGAGCGCATCTCGAAAGATGCCTTCGGCCCCGTGGTCCGCGCCGGCGACGACCAGTGGTTCGATATCGTCGAGTGGACGCTGTTCGCACTGATCGATGCCGAGGAGGCCGGCGTCACCTCGCTGAACATCGGCTCGCTGGCGGCCGCCAAGACCCACCGCATCCGCCGCCTGCTCGGGCTCGAGGGCGACTTCGGCCCTACCATCGGCCTCGACCACATGTTCATCGCCAATGTCATAAAGGCTGTCGGCAATTACGGCGAGATCTTCGAGCGAAACTTCGGGCCCGCCACGGGGGCCGCCGTGGTCCGCGGCCAGAATGCCCTGTGGACCAACGGCGGGCTGATCTACGCCCCGCCGATCGAGTAGGCGTCAGGGCCCATAGCTGATCAGCGCGATCTCGCCAACGCGCGTATCGAGGTTGAAGCGCGTCGCCGCAACAGCCGGCCGGTCGGCAAGCCACGCGATGTGCCGCCACTCGGCGTTCCAGCTCGGCACGCGGGCGACGATGGCCCGATCATCGAGCCGCCACACGATCAGCGCGGAGTTCTCCCGGCCCCATTCTCGCGGCGCGTCGAATGAAGCCGCGAGATAGCGGCCGTCCGGGCTGAAGGACAGTTCCGGTAACTGCTGATCGCCGAGCCGCCAGCCCTGAAGCGGGGCGACCAGCAATTGCCCGGCCCAGGAGGCGAAGGCAGCGTCCGCGATACGGACGCCGACAACGCCGCTGTCGTCGCGGGTCTCGAGATGCTGCGCGATGCGCGCACCGTCCGCCGACATGGCCGACGCAATGCCGTTGACGAAGATCGGCGCTGCGGCAGGCCCACTGATCTCTCCGGACTGTGTCCCGTCGAAGCCGTACACCTGCGCGACGCCCGATGCGGGCCGCTCGAAACTGCCGATACCGGGGTCGACGAGGAGACGCCTGTCGCCATCGAACCCAATGAAGCTCGGCCCGAACTGCTGGACGCTGCCCAGGCTTTCGCCGGTGCTCCTGTCGATGATGGTGGTGGGCAAATCCAGCGACGACACCGCCAGCAACCTGCCGTCGGCAGACACAGCAGCCTTGAGCCACGAGATCGCGGGCGGCAGCGCGGGCAGGGCGGTTTCGCCCACGTTTCGGCCGTTCGCATCGAGCTCTATCAGGCGTTGCGGCGCCGTAGGCTCAGGCCCATCACCCCGCCTGGCGGTCAGCAGCGTGCCGTCGGGCAGGGCAGCCAGCATCTGCAGTTGCGTCGCGGGGAAACTTGCGATGACCCGGCAGGTACTACCTCCCAGCAGCCTGTCGATTGGGCCGCACGGGTAGAATGCACCCTGGCCCCAGGCGAAGACGGCCAAGCCGACGGCGCACACAACGACCAGGCTGCTGATGACGACCTTCCAGCTCATCGGCCCCGCTCCGCCGTTATCTGCTTGAGACGCTAGGCCGATTCTGTGTCGAACAGGACACTGACGCGCCGGTTGATAGCGCCCTTCTTCTCGATCTTGCCGAGCTTCAGGCGGCCGACCTCGCTGGTGTTCCTGACATGCGTGCCGCCGCAGGGCTGCAGGTCCACATCGCCGATGCGCACCAGCCGCACGCGGCCCTGGCCCATAGGTGGCTTGACGTTCATCGACTTGATCAGGCCGGGGTTGGCCTCGAGCTCCGCATCGGTGATCCACTCGGCCGATACCGGCAGCGCCGCTTCCACTAACGCATTGAGTTTGCGCTCGATTTCGGCCGCGTCCGGGACATCCGGCAGGTTGAAATCGACTCGCCCCTTGTCCTCGCCCACCGCAGCGCCGGTGATTGGGTAGGGCAGCACCACGGTTACGAGATGCAGCGCCGTATGCATCCGCATCAGCTTGTGCCGGCGCTCCCAATCGAGGTGGGCGATGACCTCTTCGCCCTGCTGAAGCCCAGCTTGATCCGCCGCAGGCACGTGAAAGATTACCGTCTTATCGCCGTCAGGATGGATTGTTCCAGCGATCGAGACGAACGAGCCATCGGCGCGTTCGAGCTTCCCGGTGTCGCCCGGCTGGCCGCCCGAGGTCGCATAGAAGATGGTCCGGTCGAGCATGATCCCGCCCTCGGGCGTGATCGCCGTCACCAGCGTCGGCAGCGAGCGGACGTAGCTGTCCTCTCGAAAGATGAATTCAGTCACGCAACCGGCTCCGCCTCGACGACCGAATGCCAGTCTATGGGCGTCTTGGCCTCAAGCCAATGCGGCACCGGCAGGTTCTTCGAGCGGAGGAATTCCGGGTTGAACAGCTTGCTCTGATAGCGGTTGCCATAGTCAGCGAGGATCGTGACGATGGTCTTGCCCGGCCCGAGATCACGCGCCAGCCGCACCGCACCGGCAATGTTGATCCCGGAAGAGCCGCCGAGGCAGAGCCCCTCATATTCGAGCAGGTCGAAGACGTAGGGCAGGGCCTCGCTGTCGGGAATCTGGTAGGCCCGGTCCACCACGATGTCTTTGAGATTGGCGGTGATCCGGCCCTGGCCGATGCCCTCGGTGATCGAGTTGCCGGAGCTCTTGAGCTCGCCAGTCGTGTAATAGCTGTAGAGCGCCGCGCCCTCGGGATCGGCGAGGCCGATCTGGATGTTCGGGTTCTTCGCCTTCAGCGCCATCGAGATGCCGCCAAGCGTGCCGCCCGAGCCGACCGCGCAGATGAAGCCATCCACCTTGCCGCCGGTCTGTTCCCAGATCTCCGGGCCGGTGGTCTCGATATGCGCCTGCCGGTTGGCGACATTGTCGAACTGGTTCGCCCAGATCGCGCCGCCCGGCAGTTCCTTCGCCAGCTTCTCGGCCAGCCGGCCGCTCAGCTTCACGTAGTTATTGGGGTTCTTGTAGGGCTTGGCCGGCACCTGGATCAGTTCGGCGCCGAGCAGCGTCAGCGCGTCCTTCTTCTCCTGGCTCTGCGTCTCGGGGATCACGATCACCGATTTGTAGCCCAGCGCATTGGCGACCATGGAAAGGCCGATGCCGGTATTGCCGGCCGTGCCCTCGACGATCGTCCCGCCCGGCCGCAGCAGCCCCTTCTTCTCGGCGTCGCGCACGATGTAGAGCGCCGCTCGATCCTTCACCGATTGCCCCGGATTGAGGAACTCCGCCTTGCCCCAGATATCGCAGCCCGTCGCGTCGGAGACGCGGTTGAGCCGGATCAGGGGCGTATTGCCGATGGCGGAGATGACGTCGCGGTGGTTGGTCATGGGGTACGGGAGCTGGTGAAGGTGGCCCGAAACTAGGGGGCAGGCGGACCGCTGCCAAGGCTTAAGGCACGGAATGGTATGGGATTTCGAACCGGAGCGGATTAGTGGCAGGATTTCGCGGGGCGCGGTCGAAGCAGGGCAGGCCATTCCGGCCGTGCGCCCGGACGACATCGTCGCCTGCGACGAGAACAGTGACTTGGAATAGATTTTCCTTTCCTCGATGTCCCCGACGCAGCCGTTCTTGTCATGACGGTCATGCGACAAGCTCCACCTTTACAATGTCAGATACGCGCAAACAGGCGGAATAGTTCACTTTTTTGGTAGTCTAGTAGCGCTTGCCGCTCCCCTTCTGACCGCGTATTTGACTGCCGTTGCAACATGGTTCCCCAGCGCCAATGAGTTCAATCGGCCCGCGTGGCCTCAGCCACCTGAAGTCCCTCGAGTCCGAGAGCATCGAAATCTTCCGCGAAGTTGCGGCGAGCTTCGAGCGGCCGGTGATGATGTATTCGATCGGCAAGGACTCCTCCGTCCTGCTGCATCTGGCGCGCAAGGCCTTCTATCCCAGCCGCATTCCGTTCCCGCTGCTCCACATCGATACGAAGTGGAAGTTCCGCGAGATGATCGCCTTCCGCGACCGGATGGCGAAAGAGCACGGCTTCGAGCTGCTGGTGCACACCAACCCCGAAGGCCTCGCCAACAACATCAATCCGTTCGACCACGGCTCGGCGCGCTTCACCGACATCATGAAGACCCAGGCGCTGCGCCAGGCGCTGAACGCCGGCGGCTACGATGCAGCGATCGGCGGTGCCCGCCGCGACGAGGAGAAGTCCCGCGCCAAGGAGCGCATCTTCTCGCACCGCAACGCCCAGCACGCTTGGGACCCCAAGAACCAGCGCCCCGAACTCTGGCGCATCTTCAACACCCGGCTGGCGCCCGGCGAAAGCATGCGCGTGTTCCCGATCTCGAACTGGACCGAGCTCGACATCTGGACCTACATCTATTCCGAAGGCATCGAGATCCCGCCGCTCTACTTCGCCCGGCCGCGCCCGGTGGTCGAACGCCTCGGCACGTTGATCATGATCGACGACGACCGCTACCGCTTCGAACCCGGCGAGACGCCGCGCGAGGAAGTCGTCCGCTTCCGCACCCTCGGTGATTACCCGCTGACCGGCGGCATCCGCTCCGACGCGGCTGATCTTCCCTCGATCATCATGGAAATGCAGGCCTCCCGCACCTCCGAGCGCGAAGGCCGCCTGATCGACAGCGACCAGGCCGGCTCGATGGAAAAAAAGAAGCAGGAAGGGTACTTCTGATGGCCAGCGTACCCATGACCGCACCCTCGGCCGAAGTGGCGCTCGATCTCTGGCTTGCCGAGCAGACCGAAAAGGGCCTGCTGCGCTTCCTCACCTGCGGCTCCGTCGACGACGGCAAATCCACACTGATCGGCCGCCTGCTCTATGACAGCCAGCTGATCCTCGACGACCAGCTCGCGAGCCTCCGCAAGGAAAGCCGCAACCGCACGACCGGCGACGAAGGCATCGATTTCTCGCTGCTGGTCGACGGCCTCACCGCCGAGCGCGAGCAGGGCATCACCATCGACGTCGCCTATCGGTTCTTCTCGACCGACAAGCGCAAGTTCATCGTCGCCGATACCCCGGGCCACGAGCAGTACACCCGCAACATGGCGACCGGCGCCTCGAACGCCGACCTCGGCATCGTCCTGATCGATGCCCGCAAGGGCGTGCTGACCCAGACCCGCCGCCACAGCTTCATCCTCAGCCTCATCGGCGTGAAGCACGTGGTGCTGGCGGTCAACAAGATCGACCTCGTCGGCTACGATGCCGATGTGTTCAACGCCATCGAGACCGAATACCGCGCGTTTGCCAAGGATCTCGGCTTCGAGACCCTGCAGGCGATCCCCGTGTCGGCGCTGAAGGGCGACAACATTCTGAAGCCGAGTCCGCAGATGCCCTGGTACCAGGGCCCGCAGCTCGTGCCCTACCTCGAGACCATCGAGGTCGCGACCGACCGCGTCGAGCAGCCGCTGCGCTTCCCGGTGCAGTGGGTGAACCGCCCCAATCTCGACTTCCGCGGCTTCTCCGGCACGGTTGCCTCGGGCGCGGTGAAGGTCGGCGACGACATCCTTATCGCGGCTTCGCGGAAGCCCGCGAAAGTCACCCGCATTGTCACCATGGACGGCGACCAGCAGCGCGCCATCGCCGGTGAGGCCGTGACGCTGGTGCTCGACCGCGAGGTCGACATCTCGCGCGGCGACGTGCTGGTGCACCCCGGCGAGACGCCCGACTATTCCAACCAGTTCCAGGCCCGTCTCGTCTGGATGAGCGACGAGCAGGCCATTCCCGGCCGCTCGTATCTGCTGAAGCTCGGCTCCCAGTTGGTCCCGGCGTCGATCACCTCCCTCAAGTTCAGAACCAACGTCAACACGCTCGAAGAAAGCGCTGCCAAGACTCTGGAATTGAACGAGGTGGGCACCGTCACTATCGCCACCGACAAGCCGATCGCCTTCGACAGCTACCGCGACAACTCCCTCTCCGGCAGCTTCATTCTGATCGACCGCATCACGAACGCCACGCTCGGCGCCGGCGTCATCGAGTACGGGCTGCAGCGAGGCAAGAACCTGAGCTACCAGTCGTTCGACGTGAACCGGAAGGTGCGCGCCGAAATGAAGGGCCAGACGCCCCAGATCGTCTGGTTCACCGGTCTCTCTGGTTCGGGCAAATCCACCGTTGCCAACCTCATCGAGAAGCGGCTCACCGCCGAAGGCCGCCACGCCTACATCCTCGACGGCGACAATGTCCGCCACGGCCTCAACAAGGATCTCGGCTTTACCGACGAGGCGCGCGTCGAGAACATCCGCCGGGTCGCCGAGGTCGCGCGGCTGATGGCCGATGCCGGCCTGATCGTCATCGTCTCGTTCATCTCGCCGTTCCGCAACGAGCGCCGCCTGGCGCGCGAAGTGGCTGGTGACGTGAAGTTCACCGAGGTCTTCGTCAACACCCCGCTCGAAGTCTGCGAGGCCCGCGATCCCAAGGGTCTTTACGCCAAGGCGCGGCGCGGCGAGATCAAGAACTTCACCGGCATATCGAGTCCCTACGAAGCCCCGGAAAAGCCCGACATCGTCCTGCATGGCGCGCTCCAGGACCCGGTTCAGATGGCCGATGACCTGTACGCCCGCGTCTTCGAGTGGGACACCGGGTACTCGATCTAAGATCGATCCCTACCTCGGTCTCACCGTCCGCAGGTGATGCGAACTGCCTTTTCCCCTTGTGGGAGAAGGCAGAACGGTGGTCGCCATCGGCACATACGAAGGCTCCCCGCAAGCAGACGACCGATGGGCTGCGGCAACACACTCTGTGAACACCTCGCCACCTTCTGGCGCCTCACCCAATTCGATGCGACAATGCCGATGGGTTGATTGGCTAGTTCATCATGCGCAACGCGTTCCGGCTTCTGTTCTGGCTGCTGCTGCTTTGGGCGCCGGCTGTTGCCGCGCACGCCTCCTTCGATGATTCGAAGGTGTGGTTCGAGCGGCTGAGCAACGACGAGCGCTCCTCGACCCAGACCGACCTGATCCTCCTCGGCCACTATCAATACCTGGTCGACGGTCAGTTCGGCCGCGGCACGTTCGATGCGATCGCCGCCTTCCAGAAGAGCCAGGGCCGCGCCACCACCGGTGTCCTCACCGATTTCGAACGCCGCTCGCTGCACGACCTGGCGGGGCAGGTGGACAGCAAGCTCGGCATCGAGCTGGTCAGCGATACGCCCGCTCACGTGGCGATGATGATCCCGCTGCGCCTGCTCTCGATCCGAAACCCCACAGACGCCGGCACGTCCTATGTCAGCGAGGACGGCGAGTTCTCGCTCGAGACCATGCACGTCTCGCTCACCGACCAGTCGTTCGAGGCGCTGTTCGACTTGATGACCAGCCCCGATCCCGAGCGCACCGTCACCTATCGCAGCTTCGGCGCCGGCCGCTTCGTGGTCTCCGGCCAGATCGGCGACTACTCGTTCTACACCATGTTTGTCAGCGCCGCCGGCGAGGCCATCGGCTACTCGCTGGCCTGGGGCAAGACCTACGAGAACGAGGGCGCCATCACCTCGGTCTACCTCGCTTCGCACTTCACCCCGCTCGGCAGCCTGCCGCCGCCCGATGAGCTGAAGAAGGCGGAGGGGACGGGCGGTGCACCACCGCGCGGCGCGTTCAGCCTGCCCGAGGACCAGCCCGACCTGATCGTCCTCAATGCCGACATTACCGAGAGCACTCCCGGCGAGTTCGACCGCGCGCTCGCGGCCCGCCCGGACGTCAGGATTGTCGCCCTCAACAGCCCGGGCGGCTCGGTCGATTCCGCCCTGCGCATGGCCTACGAGATCAAGAAGCGCGGCCTGACCACGTTTGTGCCGCGCGACATGGGCTGCTACTCGGCCTGCGCCTACATCTTCTTCGCCGGCGCCAACCGGCAGGCCGAAGGCGAACTCGGGGTGCACCAGATCTCCGCCGAGGTTGCCGACCTGGTGCTGGCGCAGACGACCCTCGGCGATGTGCTGGATGCGTTGCAGGATTTCGGCGTCCACCAGCAGGTGATCTCGCACATGCTGCGCACGCCGCCCGACGACATGTACGTTTTCACCCGAGCCGAACTGGCCGATCTCGGCATCGACCGCGGCGATCCGCTGTCGATCACCGTAGCCCTCGAGCAGCCGGCGGAGCCCGCCAACAGCGGCGGCGCCGCCTTCGTGCATCTTTCGAGCCAGTCGAGCGCAGCCGAGGCGGAACGCTCACGCAGCTATATCGAGGGGCGTTGGAGTTCGCTGTTCGGCGAAGCAAAGCCCGAGATCGCAACCTCGGGCGACGTCTATCGCGTGCAACTGCCGACCCCGTCGCTCGAACGCGCCAACGCCATTTGCGCGGCCATCAAGGCGGACGGCGGCGGCTGCTACGTCACAGCTGCCGGGAGCTGAGTGTCTTAGTGATCGCCCGCCGTGACGGGCTTTTCGTCGGCGTCGACCAGTTTGGTCTCGACGTCGTGGTCGATGCCCCAGTCCAGCGCCTCGAGCTTCAAGGTCTCGAACAGCGCATCGGCGCTGACCCTGCGGCCATCAAGTTTAGCGAGGACAGATGAAAAACGCGCACCGAGATCAGACGGTGCATCAACAACTGTTGCAGGGACCACGGCCACACTTTCCACGAGCGAGCGACGAAGTCGGACGAGCCCCCGACTGTTCGGGCGCGGGCCTACTGCAGAATCCTTTAAGGAATGTCTCTTGGACAAAGTACAATTTCGCTTTCATTCGGAAAGCGCGCTGTGGGCCAAGCAACAGAGCTTTAAGCGCAGTTTTCTACCGCGCTCTAACGGTATCCACCTGAACCGGGAATGAAAAGCGCCGCCTGCCTCATATTGGGCAGGCGGCGCCTTCATTCGGACGGAAGGGTTAACTAGTTGATGCCGGGAGCTTTGCAACCCAATCGCCAAGGCGCGTCAGGTTGCCGCCGAGCTTGGCGTGAGCCAGCGGTCGCAGGTTTTCGACGAAGGCGTCGGTCGCCGCATCGGGGGCGTGACGCAGCAATGGCTCCACCCAGGCCAGCATGAACGGCTCCAGCGCCTGCTTGCCGGTCTGGAACGTCTGCTCCTTGCCGTTGATCTTCTGGACGATCGACGGATCCTCGATCGCCCTGAGGCTGAACGCGGCGATGGTGCTGAGCTTGCCGTCGCAGGCGGCATAGCCATCGTAGCCGGTGGCTTTCAGCAGGTCGGCGGTGACGATCAGCGGCGCGGTCGCGTGCAGTTGGTAGTTCAGTGCCTTGTCGGCCCGCCCCATCTCGAGCGGCAGGCTGCCATCCGGCGAGGCCTGGCAGGTCACCAGCTCGAAGCTGCCTTTGGCCCAGTCAAGCATCGCCTTGTCGCCGTTCAGCCGTCCGATCGCCGCCGCAGCCAGCCCCGCCCAGGCGCGCAGGTTCGCCTTCTTGGCATTGCGCGGTGCATCGTTGTCGAAGAACTGCTCCATCGAAGTGGCCACACCGGTGAGCCACGCGACCACGCGCTGCCGCTTGTCCGGGTCGAGGGGGCCGGCGGTCTCGGCCTGCAGCAGGGCGATTGCCAGCCCCGCGTAGCGGGCTCCGATCGCCAGCTTGACGTTCAGCGTCTCGAGTTCGGTCAGCGCCCCCGCGGCCGCCCACTGGTCGAGCCAGTCCAGCACGCATCCGGCTCGCGCCGTGTCACCGTCCATCAGCGCCGTGTTGGCCATCTTCATCAGCTCGCCGATGAACTTCTCAACCGGCTGCAGTGCGCGGTCGACTTCGGCGTTCGATGCCTCGTCGATATCCGAGCGGGTCTTGCTGTCATCGGTGTAGCGGCTGCCGAAGGTCAGGCTGACCACCGGGGCAGGGGCTACGGGGCAGGCAAAGGGCTTCTCCTCGGCGCGAGGAGCCGTCGCGCCGAGGAGAAGGGTCATCGCTGTCGCGATGCCGAAAGCAGTCCGCATCTCAGTTCTCCACCGCCATCGAGGCGAGCAGCCGCTGCGCCTCGGGGTTGCCGAGCCCCGCGGCATCCTTGAGCAGCACCGTCGCCTGCTGGATCGAAGGCTCGATGCCGATGCCCATGGCATAGGCCTTGGCCAGTTCGACCATCGCGATGGCATCGCCCGCTTCGGCTGCGCGCTTCAGCCAGGAACTGGCATCGCGCGCTTCGGCAACAGTCGTGCCGGTCGAGCGAAGATAGAGCGCCAGCTCGCGCATCGCCACCGCATCGCCCGACGCCGCCGCAGCAGCATAACGTGCCGACCAGTCGACCTCATCCATGACCGCGGTCTGGATCGCCGGCGGCGCCTTCAGCACCTTCTCGCGGATCTTGCCGAGGTCAGCCACCGGGGCATCGTCGATCATCCGCTTGAACATCGCCACTGCCTTGGTCGGCGCGAAGTCCTCGCTGTCCGGATCGGCATAGATCTTCACCAGCCGGCTCACCGCCGTGTCGTCGCCGAGCGCCACCGCCTGGTCGAACAGCTCGATCGCGGTCTTGGCCCGCTCCTCGCCGCCCATCGCCATGTAGCGGTCCGCGATCGCGGTGTGACGCCAGCCGTCCTCGCCGGCGAGCCGGAGGCTCACCTGCAGCCAGTGCTCGGTTTCGGCATCATCCGCCGTCGCGACGAACGCACCGGCCAGCTTGATGGTGTTCTCGAACGTGCAGTCGACAACGCTGGCCGCGCGATAGAGATAGTCGTGCCGCTGCGCCTCGTCGTTGGTGTTCGCAGCCGCAAAGATCAGCGCATCGGCATCGCCACGATCCTCGATCGCCTGGTGATACTGCTGGAGCAGTTGGGTGTCGCTGACGCCCTGCGCCTGCATGATCGGCAGCAGCCGCAGGATGGCGTCGCCCTGGCCCTGTTGGGCCGCCTCGGTCAGATAGCCGATTGCCTCCTTCTGCTTTTCCGCATCGTTGGGGAAATAGTCGAGCAGCACGGAGCCGAGATCGACCGCCGCCCGCGGCAGGCCATCGGCGCGCGCCTTCTTGAGCGCGGCGATTGTCTCCTCGATCACCGTCGGCGTTGGCGCCACGGTGAGCCGATGCCGCGCCAGCGCGTCAACGGTCGCCGGCACCGGGTCGATGCGCGACTGCCAGAACTCCAGCATCTCCGGCGAAGCGCCGTTGCGGCTCAGATAGTCGACGTAATAGGCGACGGAATTGGGCCGGCCATACAGCGCGTGCGTCTGCAGCTTGGCGAGCGCGATCGGATCGGCGGCAGGGTCGAGGGCACCGATTTCGTCGGAGTCCATGAACTCGGTCGAGTTGCCGGCCGCGTCTTCCGTACGCTGCCAGAAGCTGGCGAGGCGCATGTCGGCACCCTTCGGCGCACGGCAGAGATAGGCCTGTCGCAGATCGGTCATCGGGTCGATCTTGCCGGCGTAGGTCACGGCGAACCCGAGCAGCTCGGTTGCCCGTTCGAACACGCCGGGCTCGTCCCGGTGGCGCAGCAGGATGAATGCCAGTTCCTGCGCCGAATCCGCGTCTTCGAGCGTCACGCCCTTTTCGAGCAGAGCCTTTGCCTCGGCTTCACCGGCCCAGCGCCCCTTTTCCTTGAGCACGAGCTTGGCAAGCTTGGAGAACGCCCAGCCCGGCGGCTGCGGCATGCTGACGAGCTGCGTCAGCGTCGCCTTGAAGTCCTGGCGCTTCTCGGGAATCGCCTCTTCCGTTTCGAGCAGCGTCGCCAGCCGGAACAGCGCGTTGCGGCTCCCGAGCTTTGCCGCCTCGCGGTAGTATTTCTCGGCCTCGTTCAAATCCAGCGGCAGCAGCGCGCCGGCCTCGTAGAACTTGCCGATCTCCACCTGCGCCGCCGGCACGCCGCGATCCGAGGCGAGGTTCAGGTATTTCAGCAGCGTGTCGTTGTTCTTGACGATCAGCTCGCTCTCGAGATGGAGCTGCGCCACCTTCCAGGCCGCCCCGGCGTCGCCGAGATCGGCGGCCAGCCGCAGCCACTGCTCGGCGATATTGTGGTCCTGCTTGACCACCAGGCCCTTGGAATATTCGCGCGCAATGCGGCCGATGCGGTCGCAGATCTCGGGATCGAGCTTGCCGACCAGGGCGCCGAACGCCATGGTCACGGCGAGCTTGGGGTCGAGCTCCCAGCCCGGCACCTGCTGGCCCTCGATATTCATCGAGGCGAGGCGGAGCAGGGCGTCGGCATTGCCACCCATCGCGGCGCGCGTCAGGTAGCCGAGACCCTTGTCCTTGTCCTTCTTCACCACCAGCCCATCGAGATAGAGCGTCGAGAGCAGGTTGAGCGCCTTGGGCGCCAGGCTGTCGGCATTGGCTTCCAGCGCGGCGATAACGCCGGTGTCGCGCAACTGTGGCACCTTGCCAGCCTTGAGGTAGAGGTTGATCCGGTCGATCGAGACGTCCGGCACCTTTGGTGCCGGCATCTTGCCGACGATCCCCAGCATCTTGTCGACCAGTTCGAAATTGGCGATCGGGTTGAGGTCGCGCAGCCGCCGCGCGTCCTGCAGCACCAGATCCGGGTCGCCCTCCGGAACCGATACCCCGTCCCACGCCTGCCAGCGCGCGACCACGTCCGGGTCGGCCTTCTTGGCGATGCAGACCTCCTGCGCCGGAATCTCCGGCGGCAGGAATGTCACCTCGACAGGCGCGGCCAGAACGGGGCTCGCGAAGCTGACGCCGATGAGGAGGGCAGCGGCGGTGAGGCGTGAGACGGGTGTGGGCATATTTGCCTCCTGGTAGCGCCTTACTCGGCGCGGAAGAACGCGTTGTCGACGGCGGTGGCGGTGTAGCTGCCGTTCGAGCCAGTGAAGATGATCGACACGCCGCCGCGGCGCTTGAGATCGAGCGCGGCCACGGTGGCCACCGACTTGCCGTCGGCCTGCACTTCGAAATCGAGCGTCAACGGCGCCTTGAGCGCTACCGACTTGGTGGTGTCGCCCGCCACGCCCTCGATTGCCTTGGTCTTGGCGGTAGGGACGAACAGGTCGACGCTGGCGAGGTCGGAGAGGTTGTAGAAATAGACCGTCGCCTTGCTCGGATCCGACGCCGGCTGGTCCTGCAGCACCAGCGGCTCACCCTCTACACTCCAGGCGTAGGTGTAATAGGCGCCCGGCGAAGTAGTCACCGAACCCGACACGTCGCCGGCCGAAACCGGAATGTCGCCCGGCTGCACGTTCACATAGGCCGAGAGGCCCTCGGTGATGTTGTCGACCGTGGTGCCGTTGACCACCGCTACAGCGGCGCCGGGCACCAGCACGCGCACGAACGCCGAGTTCGGATCGACCGGCGCATCGTAGAGCCCGTCGTCCTGAGCGAAAGCCGCTGGGGCGGCGCTGAGCAGCATCAGGCTCGCGATGGCGATGAGTTTGGGGGTTGAGCGCAGCATTGTTGGCTCTCCTTCCTAGGTGTTGCAGAGGGATATCGCCGCCGTCTTCTCCGAGAGGCGATCGAACTGGATCGAGACCTTCGAGAGCTCGAGGCTGTCGAGGGATTCGAGCGGGATAAAGAACCGGCCGGTGGCCCGGAACCGGTCGCCGCGGTGGACCTCGCGGGTGAACGTGCGGCCGTCGGTGCTCTCGAAGTTCAGCACCACGTCGCGGCTGCCATTGTCGCCGGCATCGGCCAGCAGCACCTGGTTCGGCGCGATCGGCGTACCGGTGAGGTCGGCCTCGTAGAGGCCCTTGCTGCCATCGATCACGGGAGCGTTGCCGACCGGCTTGCAGTCGTTGCGCGCCGCCGCGATCAGCTCGGTGATCGAGCCGGTGCCGAACTGGGCGAGGTTGTTGTAGATCGGGTTTTCCCACACGAGGAACTTCGGCCGCTTGGCCTGGAACTCGCGCGAGGTGAGGTACGAGGTGACGGCGCCGAACTGGTTGCCGCCGGTGATCGCCATGTTGGCGACCGGCAGGCTCGAATACTGCGCGAGGAAGCCAGAGAAGTTCGGCACCAGGGCGTCCGAGAAGCTGGTGCCGACCAGCGCGATCTCGTCATTGGTCGCGCCTTCCTCGGTGCCACCGCTATCGCCGAAGATATCGACGCTGGCGTCCGCACTGGCGACTTCAACCGTCTCGTAGGCAGTGCTGATCACCGGGGGCAGGCTCAGCACGCAATAGGCCTGCAGTTCGCGGCGCATGCCCGAGACGGCGAGTTCAGCACCGGTCGCCTTGGTCTCGTAGGTCACCGGCGTCACATCGGCGTAGGCCGGCAGCTGCTTGATCAGCCCGCCGATCGTCTGCGCCGCCGTCTCCGCGCCCTTCGACGTCCAGTGGAAGTCCGACCGGAAGAAGGGCGGGTTTGTCCCGTCGGTGGTGCGCAGTGCTGACAGCAGGTCGACGGCGATCACGCCCTTGTCGTTGAGCCGCTTGACCTGGTCCTCGTAGACCGCCGTCGCGACGTCGAGGTTGAAGCCGAAGAGGTCGGCCTCCGCGGGGAGGAAGGTCGGCAGCGTCACGCTCTTGGTGGGGATCGGGACGTAGAGCATGGTCGTCCCGTGCGCCTTCAGCGCCTCGGCGAGCTTGCCCATCTGCGTCGTCGTATCCTCGGTGAACGGGTGCTGCATGCGCAGGTCGGCGAAGATGCGGAAGAAGAACCCGTCCTTGCCTTCCACCGCCGCCAGGGTCGGATTGTCTTCGAGATGCTTGCAGCCATAGGCCGAAGTCGCGAGCACCGGGCTCGCCGACAGCGTCGCAGCAAGTGCTGCGCCCACGAGCAGGGTCTTGTTCATTGTACTGTCTCCGTCGAGGCGGTGAGCTGGGGTTCGAGAGTGCGGAGCAGGTTCTCCGCCATGGTCCGGATGTTGAGGGTGTCCGACGCGGCGGCGATCTTCAGGTAGCCCTTGGCCTGTTCGATCTCGGCCGGCTCCGGGACGCCCGCGAGCAGCGCGAAGGCGAGATCGAGCGCCGCCTTGCTGTCGCCGCCCTCGGCGGAGGCAACCAGCAGTTCGTCGGCCCGCGCGGCGTTCGGCCCGAACGGCTTGCCGGCGCGGTACATCGCGATCAGCCCGTCGCGGGCCACCGGATCACCCTTGGCGGTCAGCTTCTCGAGCAACTTCTGCGACTCGGCCAGGTTCTTCGGCTGGTCGTCGAGAACGCCGGCATTGAGCAACCGGATCAGCGGCCGCACGGCGGACGTGCGCCCATTCTCAGCCGCGCGCCGGTAGTACCGAGCTGCCGCGTCGAGCGTCGCCGGGTCGTTGTCGGCCTCGATGCGCTTGGCGAGGTTCATCTGCGCCAGATCGTCACCGGAATCCGCCAGCCGCTGCAATTCCTTGAAGCTGACTTCCTTGCCGGCAATCATCCGGTTACGGATCAGCTTCAGCGGATCAACGGCCTTCGGCGTCTTGGCGTTCTTCTGCTTGATCGGACCACCGAAGATCGACGCCTTGAAGTCCAGCATCACGGGGCCGTTGTGCTCGGAGTCGCTGGCGAGCGACGGCATCACCCGCTGGAACGCCGCCGAGGGGCCGACAGTGCCGGCGAGTATCAGGGCGCCAAGTGCCAATGTTGAAACGAGGTGTCGGGTCATTTCTCCGCCTCCTCGTTCCAGAGCTTGGTCTGGCCGAGGTAGCGCACGGGGAACTCCCAGATCACGACTTCGGGCGGCGCATCGCGCAGCGTTTCGCTCTTGAGGAACGCCCGCATGGGCGCCACCGGACCCTTGCCCTCTTCGGCGAGGTTCAGCACGTCCGAGCCGAGCGAGACCTTCAGGCTCTCGCCGAAGCTCCACTGCGGATTGGCGCTGTAGCTGGTGCCTGTCAGGACGAACGGAATGGAGGAGGGTCCGAAGATGTCGGTTGACGAGGCTGCAGGGGGCGCAGTGGCCTCGCGGGGCACGACAGTCTCCGGACCCAGACCGACGAGAGGTGCCAACCCGCCGGTAACGATGAATTTCGAGAGGTCGCCTTCGCGCGGCACTGGCGCTGCGTCGGCGATGGTGTAATCGGTGTCGCGCTTGCCCAGCGCCGTGCCCACCGCGTCCGCCACCACCTCGGCGCCAAGCGGCGTCCAGTGCGTGTCGGTGGTGAGGAACAACTGGCCCTTGGCCTTCGCTTCGAGCAGCGGCGCGCGCGTCTCGATGTTCTTGATCCCCGCTTTGTCGAGCACGGTGCGGAAGTCTTCGTACAGCCGCTCGAGATCACCGGGGATCGCCGCGTAGCTCACGTGCTCGCGGTAGATGTCGGCCTTGGCGGGCAGGGGCACCACCACCAGCTCGATACCCTTTGCCGCCAGCTGATCGCGCACCGCCACGACGCCGGCCGCGGCTTCAGCCAGGTTCGGCGTCCGCTTCAGCGTCGCCTCGAACTCTTCCTTCGAGAACAACCAGCCATCGTCGCCGACCACCACGCCCGGACGCCCCTCGCGGAACGCCAGGTAGCGCGCAGCCCCCATCGCATCGATCGAGGGTAGCCGGTGCGGCATGATCTTCTTGTAGTAGGTGTCGATCTGGATGGCGGCTTCGCCGTTCAGATACTCGGCCGCCGACTTCGGCATCTCAGCGATGTCGCGACCGAGCCCGGTGACGAACTCGTAGTTGGCGACCACCGCATAGCCGAGGAACAGCACCGGCAGGGCGAAGGCGGGGGCGGCGGACGCGAGGCTCTTGGCGCTCAGAGTGATAGCGGGCATCGATGCCTCCTCAGAACTGGAAGTAGAGGAACGGGGAGTAGGTCTGCTCGGCGAGGCGCATCAGGCAGAAGATCGCCAGCGCGCTGAGGGCTCCGGCCTTCACGAGGCTCGTGGCCGCCGCCGTTGCCGTCCCGTCGGCGTTGACTGTGATCTGCGGCTCCCACAGGTGCCGCATCCGCGGCTCGGCAATGGTGATGGCGATTGCGATGGCGAGCATGGTCATCGCCTCGCGGCTGACCATCCAGGCCACTTCCGGCCGGATGCCGATGCCGTTGAAGCCGAACATGCCGGCATACATCTGGAACGCCTGGCCGACATCGGGAGCGCGGAACATCACCCAGCCGAGCACCACCGCAACGAAGCAGAGCGGCAGGCTCCACCAGTAGTTCTGCGCGGTCTTGTCGTAGCCGGTGAGCCGCTCGACGACGAGGATGCCGCCGTGCCACACGCCCCACAGGATGAAGGTGAACGCGGCGCCATGCCACAACCCGCCCAGCAGCATCACCAGGAACAGGTTCACATAGGTGCGAACGGTGCCCTTACGATTGCCGCCCAGCGAGATGTAGAGGTAGGTGCGCAGCCACGTGCTGAGCGAGATGTGCCAGCGCCGCCAGAACTCAGTGATCGAGCGGCTGATATAGGGCATGTTGAAGTTCTCGGCGAAACGGAAGCCGATCATCAGCGCCAGCCCGATCGCCATCGCCGAGTAGCCGGCGAAGTCGAAATAGAGCTGCATCGAGTAGGCGATGGCGCCCAGCCAGGATTCGGCCATGGTCGGGTTGGGGGCCGAGAACATGGCGTCGGCGAGCGGCGCCACCGGGTCGGCGATCAGCACCTTCATCGACAGGCCAATCAGGAACCGCTGCCAGCCGGCGTTGAACAGTTCCCAGCTGTGCTCACGGTGCTCGAACTGCGGCGCCAGATCCTTGTAGCGCAGGATCGGACCGGCCACGAGCTGCGGGAACAGCGCGAGGAACGCCGCGAAATCGATGATGTTGCGCGAGACCTTGGCGTCGCCCCGATAGACGTCGACCAGGTAGCTGATCGAGTGGAAGACGTAGAACGAGATGCCGATCGGCAGCAGCAGCTGCCAGTGGATCCCGAGCGCGTCCGGGGTGGTGCCCCACAGCTCGGCAAAGCTGTCGACGAAGAAGTTCAGGTACTTGAACACCCCGAGCACCAGCAGGTGCCCGGTGACCCCGACGGCCACGAACAGCTTGGCGCGCGGCGTGCCCTGATACTTCTCGACCAGCAGTGAGAACACATAAGCCCACAGCGTGTTGGCGCACAGCAGCACCAGGAAGTCGAAGCGCCACCAGCCATAGAACAGGTAGGATTCGATCAGTAGCGTGATGTTCCGGTACTTGACCGGCGTTAGGTAGTACGCCGCGAGGAAGATCGGCAGGAACAGGAACAGGAACGTCTCTGACGAGAAGACCATCAGGCATCTCCCTCGAAGGTACAGCTGGTGGGGCGCAGGGCGCCGGTTGGGGTAAGCTTGGCGCCGGCCTTGAGCTGCAGGCCGTCGATGATCGTCGGCGTGCTGTCGGTAGCGCTGAGGTTGAAGAAGCGGTCGGTGAACTGCACCAGCTCGCCATCGAGCAGGCGCGGGGCCTGTCCGGTGAAGTCGTTCATCGCGAAGGCCAGCCGCGCCGTGGTCGAGCCCTTAATGCCGACGCGGTTGCCGTCGAGCTGGTTCGAGGCGATCTCGATCACTCCGTAATCGGGCTGATGCGTCACGCTGATCCCGGCATTGCCGTTGTCGATCAGCCGGTTGGCGCTGACCTTGAGACCGGCGCTGTCGCGCACCGCGAGGCCCGATTGAGCGTTCTGCAGCAACAGGTTGCCGGCAACATCGATGCAGTCGGCCGAGGCCACGGAGACACCGGAGCGCTTGCTGCCGGCGATCAGGTTGCCCTCGATCGTGAGGTTGGCGGCGCCCGCATCGGCAAAGATGCCGTTGAGCCCTGCGTCGATGACGATGTTGCCCGAGAGCTCAACCGTGTTCGCCCCGCCGGTGACCTTGATCCCGTGCGCTGCCGATCCGGCTAGCACCACGTTGCCTCGCGCCGCGATATCCTTGCCGCCGCTCAGCAGCAGCGCCGGACCGCTCGAAGCGCCGAAGACGTTGCCGTCGACGATCGCTTCGTCCGCATCGACCAGCGCCAGCGAGCCGACGTCGTCGAACCGGCTGTCGCGTACGATGGACGGCGACGGCTTGGCGTAGAACCCACCCTCGAGAATGGTCACCCCGGTCAGCGGCGGGAACAGCCCGTAGCCGAGATCGGCAAACGTCATCCGCTCCAGCCGTGCGCTGCCCGAGAGGGCGACCACGACGAACGGGTTGAAATCCTTGAGGCGCGGGTTGGGCTCGCCAGTGCTGGCGATCCCCGCGGCATCACCGATCAAGTTGCCTGAGGCAAGGAGGAAAGCGCCGGTGGAGCGGTCGAGCAGCAGCGTCTCGCCTGGCTGCAGCGACAGCGTTGCGCCGTTCCACACCGCGATCGGCAGATGCGCGACATAACCGGCATCGGTCTTGTCGATGAGCCCAGTGAGCTTGGCCGCGGTAACCGCCTCATAGAGCTGTGCAAGGCTGGTGACGCCAGCCTCGACCAGCAGCACTTCAGGCTTCGCCTGCGCCTGGCGCAGCGCCACGTGGTAGTTGGCACCGGCCTGCAGGGCCAGCTGGCTCAGCACCAGGTCGATCGATACGACGCTGACCTTCACCCCGCCGAGCGCCAACTCCTCGGCCGGCTTCGTCTCGGCAGCCGTGTAGCTGAAACCGAGAGGCGCGGCCGCCGACTGGAGGTCGGAGGCCGGACGGCCGGCCTCGACCATCGCCGCAAGTGCGGCGACGGTCTTTTCATAGGCGAGGGTCCGCGCGTAGTCGGCCCCCGAGGCGGCCCAAGGGAGCGAGCATGCCGCGGCGGCAAGACCTGCGCAGACCCACGCCTTACGCATGTTCGCGGCTCCCATCGGCCACCGCTGCAAGTTCGAGCAGCGGGGTAAGGTGCGTCAGGGGACCGTCCACATGGCAGGCGACCTCGATGACCTGCATCGGGCCTGTGCCGTCATTGATCACTTCGGCGGTCTGCTCAGGGCCGATCTCGAAGGTCGCGCCAGCGCGGATCTCGCGGCGGCGGCTGCCCATGTGCAGCATCCCGCCACCCGAGGCGACGACCATCAGCCGCCGGAACTCCGAGCCGCTCTCCACCGGCAGCGTCGAGCCGGGGTTCACGGTGAGGTGCCGGAGCATGTAGCCGGCGCCCGAAGCGAGCTTGCCCTGCTTGCCCCAATCGGTGGCGCCGAACGAGTGGTCTTCGGCCTCGCGGCGGTTCTGCGCCTTGAGCTGCTCGACGATCTTCTTGACGTCCTGCGACTGGTCGCGGGTCGTCACCAGCAGCGCATCGTGCGTATCGACGACGACGAGATTGTCGACGCCGACCACCGCGACCAGGCGATCCGACCCACGCACATAGCTGTCGCGGGAGTTGACCATCATCACGTCGCCGCTGACGACATTGTTGTCGTCCGACTTCTTGCCGATGGTGTGGAACGCAGCCCAGGCGCCCACGTCGTCCCATTCGACATCGGCCGGAGCCAAGGCCACGGTCTTCGATTTCTCGAATACCGCGCGTTCGGTGGGAAGGCTCTCGGCCGAGCCGAAGCTCGCTTCCTCGAGCACCAGGGCGCCGTCTTCGTTCACCGCATTGGCGAGCGAAGCGCTGACCGCACCGAAGGTCACCGGATCGAACCGGCGATACTCTTCGATCACCGTGTCGGCCCGCATCAGCGAGATGCCCGAGGCCCAGTAGGCGAGCCCGGTCTCGATCAGCGACTGCGCCGTCTGCGCATTCGGCTTCTCGATAAACTTCTCGGCCCGATGCACGCCGCGGTAGTTGGAGAACTCGCCGCCATCGATGATGTAGCCGTAGCCTGTTTCGTTGTAGCGCGGCTTGATGCCGAAGGTGACGATCAGTCCGTCCGAGGCGGCCTTATGCGACTCCCGGATGCGGGAGTTCAGGTCGCCGTCGATCACGTGGTCCGACGGGCAGATCAGCATCACCGCGTCAGGATCGGTGCGAGCGATCAGCAGCGCCGCTGAGAGCACTGCCGGCCCGGTATTGCGCGCCACCGGCTCGGCGATGATCCGGGCGTTGCGCTGCACATCGCGAAGCTGGCGACGGACAGTGCCCAGGTGCCCGACGGCGACCGACACCACGGGATCGTGGAACAGTTCGCCCCGGTGCCGCTGAACGGTGGTCTGGAAGAAGGTGATCGAGCCCTCATGGTCGATCGGCTGGAACTGCTTCGGCTGCTGGCTGCGGGACAACGGCCAAAGCCGCGTGCCCACGCCCCCGCAAAGAATGACTGGATGGATGGCGTTCATTTTTAGTGGCCCTCGTTCGCCGGTCCGTTGAAGGAGAAGAACCGCCCCACCGCCGCCAGCGGGTCGGATTTGATCAGCACGTCGACCGGCGACCCCACGGTGCTCTGGTCGAGCGCAGTGGCCGGCACGAGCGTGACCGGGATGGCCGTGCCGTCAGTGGCACTCCTCAGCAGTCCCGGCAGTTCCTTGGCGTCGAGCGTCGCGGTGGTGACGACACCGTTCGGCATGTGCACTTCGGCATGCGCGCCGGAGGCGAGGGCCCTGAGGCCGTTGCCGTCGACCTTCGACGAGATCACCACCGGCGCGTCCTTGGGAGCGACGGTCATCACCGTGTCGCCAGCCAGCACCGTGGCGCCGCCCTGGGCCGAGCCCGGCGCGACCACGCAGTCGCACGGCATCGACACCGCGAGCACTTCGCCCGAGGTGGTGCGGATGGCGAAAGCGATATCGCCCTTCACCGCCGCCGGATTGACGAAATCGAGCTGGCCCGGGCTGATGGCGCGGAGGTCCATGCCATCGAGCGTGATGGTCGAAAGCCCGGTCACCGGCAGCACGAACAGCCGCTCGTAGAGCTTCACGCCGACGAACCCGACCAGCAGCAGGCCGAGGCCGACGAAGGCGCCCCAGCGCAGCCCGGTCATCACGCCCTGGGCCGCCGATGGCTTGAGCCTTGGCGCCTCGGTGCGAATGGTCTCGACCTTTTCGCCGGTCCGGATCATCCCGTCGACGCCGACCAGATCTCCGCCGACGAACGAGTTGAGGATGTAGCGGAGCTGCGGCAGATGCGGGCCAGTCGGCTCGAGGAACCGCAGCGTCACCGTCCCGGCCTCAGGAGAACCGGCACCAATCGCGGCATCGACCGGCAGGCTGATCGCGTAGCCGGGGAAGTTGAAGACCAGCGTCACCAGCTGCACGCGGCCGTGGAGCTGCGGGTCGATCAGCCCGGTGGCTTCCGCCCCGACGATCGACAGGCCCTGGCCTGCGAACGAGCGACCATTGATGACCACGTTGAATGGCATCCGGATAACCGGGTGTTCGCTATGGCCGGCGAAATCCGGTGAGGGCGCGCTTCTGCTTGCCGCGACGGTTGGTTTGTCGATTTCTGCATGCGCTTCGGTCATTGGTTTGAGCCCTCAGTTGGCATGGATAGGGAAGGGGCTGAGGAGCCCCGTGACGAAGATCACCCCGGCCACGAGCAGGCCCAGGGCGAGCACGTGCATGTAGCTGGAGGTAATGGAGCGAACCCGGCCGGCGCCGCCGCCAAGCCCGCCGGTGCCCGTGGCCGACTGGCGGGTCCAGCGCTGGCGATCGAGGCGGAACATGACCGAGGTCTTGATCGCCGCGCCGAACAGCTGGCCGAAGTAGAGCAGGAACGGGTAGGTGATCGGGAACGGCCCGCCGAAGCTGGCAAGCAGCCAGCAGTAGGCGTAGCGGGTCGCCATCACCCAGGCGATGTAGGCCACCGCGATCAGCGGATCGACGAAGATCGAGAACAGGATGATGCCGACCGGTGCCGTCAGCGTCGTCCACATCGAGACGCGCTGGTCGAGGATCGACCACCAGGCGAACGGCCCGATCTTGGCGGGCGACAGCGCCAGGGCGCGGCCGTTGGTGCGCAGCATGTTGCCGAACCAGCGGCGCATCAGGGTGACGGCGCTCTCGACGAAGCCGGGCTTGGGCTGGGTCTCCATCGAGACGCAGGAGACGTCCGGCAGATAGGCCATCTCGTAGCCGTTCTTCAGCAGCCAGAACCAGGTGGACTTGTCGTCGCCGGTAAGGAACTTCACCCGGCCCAGGCGCCAGTGGTCAATGTAGTCCTGTTCGACCGAGGCGATGAACTCGGGGTTGGTCGCGAGGTCGGCACGGAACACCGACATGCGGCCGGTGAGGGTGAGGACGCGGCCGCCCAGGGCCACTGCCGACATCATCATCTGGCGCTGGGTGAAGCGCAGCTTGAACCAGTCGCGGAAGAGGGGAGCGTCGTCGATCTCGGCGCGTTCATGTGTGGTCAGCGCGCCGACCCTGCCGTTGGCGAAGAACGGCGCCGAGCGTTCAACGATGTCGGACGGAATTTGCGTGTCGCCGTCGATCAGCAGCACGACGTCGTCGGCGCTGGGGTAACGGCGGGCGATGGAGCGGAGCGAGGTGGCGAGCGCGTCGCGTTTGCCGGTACCATCGATGCGATCGATCACCACTTCCACGGTGTCGATGCCTTGCAGCACCTGTGCTGCGACGGCCCGGATCAGCCGCTCATCGGCCACATCCACCACCGAGGCAACCACTGTCGAGCCGCCCGGCGAGCGGCGGGCCGCCTGGAAGATCGAACGATAGACCCGCGCGGTGATCGCGGAGTCGATCTTGTAGCTGGTGGCGAGGAAGAACGCGTGCGCCGGGCGCTTGGTGGCATAGAGGGCCTCGGCGGCAGCGCGCCGCCGAGGGTAGAAGATGCGGATATAGAGATGCGCGCGGGCGAAGTTCACAAACGCCCAGCTGTAACGCCAGAGCCCGATCACCCCGAGGGTGAGGAACACCCCGGCGCCGCCCGAAAAGGCGGACGCCGGTACGGTGCTGGCGATGGCCGCAGCCAGGAGAATGTAGAGACCGTGCGCGATGAAGTTCATGGCTTACCAGCAGATGCCTTCGTACGTGCCGTTGGAGCGGAGCGAGGCGTTGATGCGCGTCAGGTCCACCAGCGAGCGATACTCGGAGACGGCGTTGAGCGGTGCGATCGCCTCCTCGTAGCGATTGCCCACGAGGATCACGTCGGCGCCGGCGATCAGGTCTTCGATCTTGCCGACGAGGCGGGACGGCAGGTCCGGCACCACATCGTTGCCGCGGCCCATGGCGCTGACGCCGCCGGCAACCGCTTGCGACACGTACGGGTCGTAGACCTTGAGCTCCATGCCCTTCGAGATCAGCCGGCTCGCGAGCTCCGCCAGCGGGCTCTCGCGTAGGTCGTCAGTGCCCGGCTTGAACGCGATGCCGACCAGCCCGACCGACTTGGCGCCGGAATTGTGGACCATCTTCTCCGCCCGATCGATCTGCGCGGCATTAGCCAGCAGCACCGAGTCGAGAAGCGGGGACGGGACGCCCTTCTTGGCCGCGAGATGCTGCAGCGCCCGCACGTCCTTGGGCAGGCACGAGCCGCCGAAGGCGAAGCCCGGCCTCATGAAGTAGGGCGAGATGTTCACCTTGGTGTCGGCGCAGATGAGCTTCATCACCTGCTGGCCGTCGACACCCGAGGCCTTGGCGATGTTGCCGATCTCGTTGGCGAAGGTCACCTTCACGGCGCGCCAGGAGTTCGAAGCGTACTTCACCGCTTCGGCCGTCTTCAGCGTCACCACGTGCGACGGCACCGGCATCTGGGCGTTGATGTCCTTGAGGATCGCCTCGGTGCGCGGCTCAAGCGCGCCGAACACGATCAGACCCGGATCGTAGTAGTCGGCGATCGCAGTGCTCTCGCGTAGGAATTCCGGGTAGTAGCCGACGCCGAAATCCTGGCCGGCGATCATGTTGGAGGCTTCTTCGAGCACCGGGATGCAGGTCTCGTCCATCGTGCCCGGCACGATCGTCGAGCGGATGATCACCGAGTGGAAGCTCTGCTTGTGCCGGATCGCCTGGCCGATATCGGCGCAGACGCCCTTCACGTATTTGAGCCCGACAGCACCGGTGTCGTCGCTCGGCGTGCCGACGCAGACGAAGCTCGCATCGGTATCGAGCACCGCCTGCTGGCCGTCGGTGGTGGCGCGCAGCCGCCCCGAGGCAACAGCGCGGGCGATGATTTCATCGAGCCCGTTCTCGACGATCGGCGACAGCCCCGAGTTAACGGCGCTTACCTTTGCTGGGTCGAGGTCGACCGCGATGACCTCATGACCATCGTCCGCGAGGCACGCTGCGGAAACGACTCCAACATATCCGATTCCAAAGACGCTAATTCTGGCCACGACAGTCCTCTTTCAGAAGTGTGAGCAATATTGTTCTCGCCCTACGGGCGAGTTGTTGTGTAGCTACCGAGTACAGAACGCCGAGCTATGTGCTCGTTGGCCCCGTTACGCTAAGTGACATCACACGTACTCTCCACCGCTGGAGTGATCGCTTCTGACGCTTAGTATTGGCATTCTTGCCGGTGGTTGGCCGTTGTTCGCCATCCGATGTGTGAAAGCCTGTTCGCTGGTCCGGAATCTGAGAAGCAATGGGGACTCATACGAGCCATGCGATTGGCGCATGACGTACGGTCGTCATGGGATTGCAACTTTTGGCCTAGGACTGCGCAAAACCGTACGCAGCCTGCGGCATCCCGCCTTATGGCCGCCGATCCGATCCGTGCCCGAAGCATGTTCGGATTACGGCAAAACCGTGCCTCCCTCTCGGGCTCACGGTCGCGTGATGCTTTTTTGGGCAGTTTTTGTCCACGCGGCGGCGGATGACGACCAGGTGACAACGCTGCCAAATCGCCCTCGGAACCGAACGACCTTGTCGCTGCAGCCCGCCGAAACCCAAGCAAAACAAGGGTCGTAGCGAATTTGTTCGAGGCTTTATCTAATCGTCGTCTGATTTCCGCGAGGATTCGTTAGGTGTTTGTGCGCACCTCGCACCCCTGTACGGGAGCCGCGCCACTGGCCGCGCTTTTGCCGTCGTTGAGCGAAAGGATTCGCATGGGCCGAGTCGAAGGTGCCAACTCTTCGCCTCGAATGCACGGCCGTGAGAACGCCGTGCGATAGGGTGTTAAATGCGGGTCGTAATAATTGACATCAACCGGAAGCAGCCGGCCACTGGTCCTCGTCGTCGAGGACGAACCCATGATCATGCTGGGGGCAGTGCAATTGTTCGAGGCGGCGGGGTTCGAAGCCCTCGTCGCCTTCAGCTCCGACGAAGCAGTAGCGCACCTCGAGGGGCGCTCGGGGATCGTCGTGGCATTCATAGAGTATGACGTGCCGGGGACGCTCGACGGGGCAGGGCTCGCCGAGACCATTCGCAACCGCTGGCCGACGCTGGAGATCATCGTCGTGTCGCGGCCGCGGCCCGGCGAGACCCCTGATCTGCCCCTCGGCGCGCGCTACTTCGAAAAGCCTTACACGCACGCCGAGATAGAACGCGCGCTCGATCAGTTGGGCCTCACCGGCACTGTACCCCGGGCGAGGACCAATCTGCCGCCGCGCGGCTGACAACGATCCCGTAACGGCGGCATCCCGCACAGGACTTGTGCCGCGCCGCCGTTACGGACAACACTTGCCAACCAGCATCTCGCCATGAGGGGTGGCTAATGCACCGAGCGCATCTAGCGGCAGCGACGCTCGCTCTTCTCGCTTCAACCTCGGTCGGCCACGCCGGCACGCTCGACGACGTCCGCGCCCGCGACAAGCTGGTCTGCGGCGTCAGCGAAGGCCTTGGCGGGTTCTCCGAACAGGATGGGGCAGGGGTCTGGCAGGGTTTTGACGTCGACTTCTGCCGCGCCGTCGCCGCTGCGGTGCTGGGAGATACCGAGAAGGTCGACTACGTGCCGCTCTCGGCCGAAGCGCGCTTTGCCGCGCTCACCGACGGCAAGATCGACCTGCTGTCACGCAACAGCACCTGGACCATGTCGCGAGACCTCGATCTCGGCCTCGACTTTCCCGGCACCAGCTATTTCGACGGCCAGGGCTTCCTGATCCCCGCCATCTTCGGCGCCATCAGCCCGCTCGAACTCGACGGCGCGACCATCTGTGTCGTCAGCGGCACCACCACCGAGGCCAACGCCGCCGCCTATTTCGAGAAGGCCGGCCTCACCGTCTCCTTCCTGAGCTTTGCGGAACGCCCCCAGGCCCGCGCCGCCTATGCCGCCGCCAAGTGCGACGCCTACACCGCCGACCGCTCCGCCCTTGCTGCCGAACGCGCCGAGTTGCCGGTGCCCGAGGACCACGTCATCCTTAAGGACGTCATTTCCAAGGAGCCGCTCGGCCCTGTCGTCCGCGACAGTGATCCGCAATGGACCAGCCTGATCCGCTGGACCCTGTTCGCGCTGATCGACGCTGAGGAGCAGGGCCTTGGCACCGCCGCAATGGCTGGCGCCGGCTCGGACGATGCGAAGCGAATGGGTGCCCCTGCGGTCAAGTCGCTCGGCCTCCCCGAGGACTGGCTGGTGAAAGTGCTGGCTGGCGTCGGCAACTACGCCGAAATCTTCGATCGCAACCTCGGCGAAGACACGCCCATGCAGTTGAGCCGCGGCGTCAACGCCCTCTGGACCCAAGGCGGAATCCTCTATGCACCGCCCATGCCCTAAGCTGATCCGTAACCTGCTTGTTGCGCTTCTGGCGCTGTTCTTCGCCGCCCCGGTCATCGCGCAGGATCGCGTCGACCTCTCGCCTCGCGACCTCGCGGTGGTCCGCATCAACATCATCGACCTGCTCGCCAATGAGCCGCGCCTGCCGCTCCCCATCAAGCAGCGCCGCGATGTGCTCCGCGCCTATTATGAAGAGCAGAGCGGCGATCTGCTGTGGCTCAACAGCGCGCGCGCCGGCGCAATGGTCTCGCGCCTCGTCAACGCCACCGACGACGGCCTCAACCCCGACGACTATCCGGGCCAGCAACTCGCTGGCCTGATGGCCGCGGCCGGAGAGACCGACAAGCGCAGCCTCGCCATCATCGAGCTCTACTTTTCCGCCGCCTTCCTCGAGTATGCCTCCGACCTGAAGGTCGGCCGGTTCCTCCCCAACAAGATCGACCCCAACTTCTTCCTCACCCCGCGCACCATCGACGAAGCCGCCGCGCTCGCAGGCGTCGCCAAGGTCGCCGACGTCGAGATTGTGCTGCACGCCTGGGAGCCGCAGAACGCCGAGTATCAGGCGCTCCGCAAGGCACTCGATGACTACCACGCGCTCGCCGTGCTCGGCGGCTGGGGCACCGTGCCGCTCGGCGACACATTAAAGCCGGGGATGACCGATCCGCGCATCCCGGCGCTCCGCGCCCGCCTCGCCGTCACCGACGGCGCCGCCGTGACGGCGCCCGGCGAGCCCGAGTTCTACGACGACACGCTGGTCGAGGCGGTGAAGCATTTCCAGGCGCGCCACGGCCTCGATATCGATGGCGTCGTCGGCCCTGCCTCCCTCGTCGCCATGAACGTGCCGATCGAGGACCGCATCGAGTCGATCGATTTCGCCATGGAGCGCTGGCGCTGGATGCCGGACGATCTCGGCAGCCAGTACATCATCGTCAACATCGCCGGCTTCGAGCTCCGCCGCATCCGCGACGGCGAGATCAAGGAGAAGATGGCCGTGGTGGTCGGCAAGCCCTACAGCCGCACCCCCGTGTTCAGCGACGCCATCCGCTACCTCGAGTTCAACCCGTACTGGAACGTTCCGGCCGGGCTCGCTGCCAAGGAAGAGCTGCCCAAGTTGCAGAGCAACCCCGCTGCCGTTGCCGCTGCCGGCTTTGAGGCGGTGCGCGGCAAGGATGTCTACGACGTCCGCCAGGTCGATTGGGCCCAGGTCACACCCAGCCGCTTCCCGTTCCAGCTGCGCCAGAAGCCGGGCACCAACAATGCGCTGGGCCGCGTCAAGTTCATGTTCCCCAACGCCCACGATGTCTACCTGCACGACACGCCGTCACGCAGCCTCTTCGGCCGCGCCGAGCGCGCCTTCAGCCACGGCTGCATCCGCCTGTCCCGTCCGCTGGAATTGGCCGATCAGGTCCTCGCCGCTGGTGGTGTCGACGGCTGGTCCAACGACCGGATCGACTCGGTCGTCGCCTCGCTGAAGAATACCGTGGTGAACCTGAAGACGCCGCTCCCGGTCCACATCACCTACCTCACTGCCTGGGTCGAGGCCGACGGCGTCCACTTCAGCTCCGACATCTACGGCCACGACGAAAAGCTGCTGGCGGCGCTGGACGGCAAGTCGCTGGCCTGGTGAGGCACGCTCGGGCGGGGGCCCTCAAGCGTAGTCCTTCACTTCCACGATCTCGGATCCCAGCGCCTCGTTCAGCTGCCGCTTGATCGCCGCGCGGCGATCGTTGGTCCGGTAGACCGAGCGGGCCAGCGCGATGAACTCCTCGTCGAACGCAGCGTGCTGCTCCTTGATGCGGATGGCATCCTCGATGTCCCACAGCGCCTCGTTCACCTGCCGCAACTCATTGCAGAGGTTTGCGAGCGCCGGCGTGTCCACCCCCTGATTAGCGAGCAAGGCGCTCAGCAAAGCCAACTCGTGCCCGGCCAGGGCACGCTTGTCCGGATTGCTGATCCGCTCGGTCTTGATCTTGAGGATCGAGATCTTGTCGAGCAACTCACCCATCGATACCGGCGCGAGGATCGCGTGTCGAACCTGCTGTCCATTCAACATTCAAAAGTCTCCTGTACGAAAGCGCACATGTAGCGTAGCAAATGGATCTATAGTTGCGTAAAAAGCCGACTAGATAGGAAGCAACGATAGCCATCATTTGGCAACTAACGTCGAAATGTTGGAATGGTTACATGAAATAACCCCAATTTACGTGGAACAGATAGTGGTGCCCCCACGTTCAAGGGCGTGTCTGTAGCTAGACCATAGGAGCCCAAGATGTTTGCCACTCGCTTGGCCCGACTGCTCTCCATATTGATAACCTCGACCGCCTCGGTGGTTCTGCCGGCGCCGATCATCAGTCCCGCGACGGTCGCCCAGGAAGCGAGCTGCTTTGTCGGTGTCGACTTTGCCGCCATGTCGCACGATCAACTGGCGGCGGTAGTGACTGAGGCGGTGCAGGGCATGCCGCCCGGCACGTCGGACGCCGATATCGTTGCGGCTATCGGCTCTCAGATCGGGGCGAATGCTGCCGGTTGCAGCCCGGAACAGCTCGCCGCCGTCGCCCAGAACGTCGCAGCCGTGCTGGAAGAACTGGGCATCACTGTCAACGGCAACATGGCTCAGCTGCTGCTGGTCGCGATGGTCACGCCAGCACCACCGATCCTACAGGGGCCGGGTGTCTCTACCGTCGCTTCCGTCTACTGATCAGCACTGGCGACCACGACGATGAGTTCACGCAGACTTCAGGCGCTGGTCGCCAGTTTTACGACCCAGACGCTGGCGTCGCCCAAGGCGCCGGCGCCCACACCTCCCCTGTCGGCGGACCTGCCGGCGGGCATATCGCAGCAGCTGGCTGACGCGGCTTTCGCTCAGGGCCAGTGGCAGCAGGCGTGGGGATACTTCTTCTCCGCGCTGCAGTCTGGCGAGGCGGTGGTCGACATCGCCCACTGCCTGCTGTTCGGCGGCCGCTGCGCCCTCTACCTCGGCGACTACAACACCGCGCAAGTGCTGCTCTCCGACTACGTGGACCGCTTCCCCACCGATCCCGAGGCGTTGTTCTATCTGGGCAAAGCCTATCAGGGTGCGCATCGCGATTTCGAGGCGCTGGCGTCCTTCAACGCCGCCGCGCTGGTCGGCGCCGGCAAGCCCAAATACCTGGCCGCGGTTGCGCAGGCGGCGCACAGCCTCGCCTTCCAAGGCTTCGGCTACGCGTCCGACACCATGCCGGCCACCTATCTCGCAGTGGCACACGCGGCCCTCGACGCCGCTCTCGCCAAGGACCCGAACCATCTCGAGACGCAGACGACATCGATGCTGCTGTCGCTCGATACCGGCGACATCGACAAGGCGCTTGCGACAGCCCGCAGCATCGTCGAGAACGAGAGCAAGCATGGCGCCGAGCGGGTAGGGGCCGCCACCACCAGTCTGGCCCTCGCCCTCACGCGCGGCGGCGATCTCGCCCGGCTCGAAGAGCTTCCGTACCTCAAGACCTATCCCGCCGGCCGTCGCCTGCTCGGGCGGGCGCGCGGATTGCACGCGGCGAGCCAACCACATCCGTCCCCTGCATCCCTCCGCGCTGTCGTCCACGACCCCAGGGCCGATCGCTGGACCCTCGAAGCCCTTGGCGCCCCGAAACTGCCCTGGCCCCGCGCCCGCCATACAGTCGGCCGGGCGGCCGAGACGATCTCCATCGATTGCGATCTGGCTGTCCCAGTCCATTACCAAAGCCGCGGTGAACTGGCTGGCTTGGCCATGCGCCTCCATCGGCTGCCCTCGCACTTTGCCGGCCTCGTTGTCTTCGCGGCATCTGCGATCCCCGGCAATCGCGATCCGCAGGCGGTGTCGAGCCTCCTTCTCCGCAAGGCGGCCTGGAATGAGCTGGTGACGCTGCACCCGCATGCCGACCGGCAGGCGCTGGTGGCCGCCGCCCTCCAACGCCTGCGGCTCTACGCGGTGCCGAGTTCCACCAGCATCGCAGTGCTAGACTGGCCTCAGGCCGCGGCTTCGGCCGCCGCGCCGCGCGTCGTCGTGTTGTCGCGCCACGGGCCGCGCCTCGTCGGCGGGGGTGAGCAATTCCTCCGCATCGCCGGCCAGACTTACGCCGCCGAGCAGGGCGCCGACGTGTTCTTTGCCGGCCTGACGACCGATTGGAGCGAAGCCGTGACTCAGTGGCCGGGTGCCGGAACCGGCTTCACCGAAGGCTTCGTCTATGACGACGCCGACGCCTTCCGCGCCTTCTGCCTCGCCAACGGCGTCACCGCGGTCCACGTCATCTCGGGCCTCGGCGAGTTCGTGCTCGACGCCACCGCCGGCCTCGATATCCGCCTGGTCTACGGCGTCCATTTCTGGCGCGAGTTCATCCCCGCCCGTGTCCTCAGCCGCCCGTATTATCCCAATGTCAGCCTCGAAGACGCCAAGCCCTTGCCGGCCATGGAGGATCTGTTGGCCCGCGGCGACTACCTCTACGTCAACTCCGACTTCTGCGCCGATATCGCCCGCAAGGCCTACGCCTGGTCGCCGCCGGTGATCTACTCCGTCCCCGTCGACGAAACCGGCGCCGAGCTGTCCGACCCCTCGCAGCCGGCCGTTTGGCCGCGCGATTTCGTGCTGCTGGTGAACGCCCGAGCCGACAAGGGCTGGCATCTCTTCCTCGATATCGCCGAACGCCTGCCGGAGCAGGGCTTCGTCGCCATCGCCAGCCAGTCCGACCGCCAGGCGGCCCTCGCCGAGGTGCAGCGCCGCGGCCTGCACAATGTGCGCGTCATCGATCGCACCGACCGCATGGACGAACTCTATCGCGCCGCCCGCGTCGTCGCCGTCCCCAGCTTCACCTTCGTTGAGACCTTCTCCCGCGTTGTGATCGAGGCGGGCCGGCTCGCGCGCCCGGTGCTGATGGCCGATAGCGGCAACCTCGCCTATCTCGGCGCCGGCACCAGCCTGGTGCTACCCAACGATCCTAAGGTTTGGGCAGCACGCATCGCGCAACTCGCCTCCGACGCCGCGGCTTACGATCAGGCGGTCGCCGAAGTCGTAGGCATCGCCGAGCGGCACTCCGCCGATGCCCTCATCGACAAGCTCCGCACCATACCGCTCCGCGCCGACCGCCCACGGGCGCTCGTCTGCATCGGCTCCGGCATCGGCAACATCTGCCACACCAGCCCGATGATCCGCCACCTCTCGGGCTATCTCGGTGCGCCGGTCGATGTGCTGGTAGCCGGCGATTTTCCAGGCAGCGCCGCGGCGATGGCCGGATCACGGTACGTCGGGCAGGTGTTCGAACGCTTCGCCCATGTCGAGCAGCGCCCCTACGACGTCGTCCTCGTTACCCACTGTTTCGGCACACTGATCCCCGCCTTCAACGCGCCGCGCGTGCTGTCGAGCCGCGATTTCATGCAGTTCGACCCGGCCGGCTCATTGCACGAGGCCGAGTTCAATCTCGCCTTCCTCGAGGCGGCAATCGGCCTCGGCTACGCCCCCGAGGATCGGCTGAACTACTTCTTCGGCGGGCTCGATGACGTCGTCGTCCGAGCGGTCACCCGCCGCAAGCCGCGCATCGCGCTGCATGCCGGCTCGAAAGGCGGCATCTGGGCCGCCAAGCGCTGGCCCGGCTTCGCCCAGTTGGCTGGTGAGCTCACGCGCGCCGGCGCCGATGTCATCAGCGTCGGTGTCGCCAGCGAGTATGTCGAGGGCACCCTCGACAAGACTGACCTCAGCATCGCCCGCATGGCCGAGGAACTCAGCGCCTGCGACGCGCTCGTCACCAATGACAGCGGCGTCATGAACGTCGCCAATGCCCTTGGCCTGCCCATCGTCGCGATCTTCGGCCCCACCAACCCGGCAACGCGCGGACCACTGAAATCGGCGGTCCGCATCCTCGCGCCACCGACCGAGTGCGCTCCCTGCGAAGCCGATCCGCGCTACAAGTCCCGCTTCGACGAAGGCGCCTGCCGCTGCATCTCGCTCATTGGCACGCCCCAGGTCATCTCGGCCCTGCGCGAACTCAACGTGTTGCGCCGAACCCGCCGGCACAGCACCCGCCGAGCGGCCTGACGGAGCGCGCGGTGGACTTCGCCATTACCCGCAGGCAGAAGGCGCGCCTCCAGGACATCCCAACGCCCTGGGGCACGCTGATCGGCGTCAAGGCCGATCGCATCACCCGCACCATCCTCGCCGACGGCCAGTACGAGTGGGCCGAGACGGCCATCGTCGCGCAACTGCTGCGCGCCGGGGCGACCGCCATCGATGTCGGCGCCAATATCGGCTACTACACCGCACTGTTTCGCTGCCTGGTCGGCCCGCGCGGCGCAGTCCATGCCTTCGAGGCCAACCCCTTCACGGCAGCTCTCCTGAAGCTCGGCATGGCCCGCAATGGCTGGCACGATATCGTCATCAACGCCAAGGCGCTGGGAGATGCCGCGGGCACCCTGCAAGTGCGGCAGATGGACCTCGACCTGGCCCTGACCGATGACGCCCTCAATCTCGGTGGCTGGTCGCTGCACGAGGCCACGTCCGGCGCGTGGGAGATCCCCGTACTGCCGCTGGATCAGTACGTCCGCGACCACCACATCGAGAAGGTGCATTTCCTCAAGGCCGATGTCGAGGGCTTCGAGCTGAAGGTACTGCAGGGCGCCAAGACCGTCGTCCGCAAACTCAGGCCCTACATCATGTTCGAGATGCGCGCGCCCGTCACGGCCGACCGCCTGCGCTGCGAGCAGATGGTCGAGCACCTCGAGCACGACGGTTACGTCTGCTGCCGCATCGTCAAGCGGCCGTTCCCGCACTTCCGGATCCTCGCCCGATCAGACCTCGAGGAGGAGCGGTTCCACTTCAACCTGCTGGCCATGCCGGCCGCCCGCTACCGCGAGTTCTTCGCCAGCGTCGCCGGCCGCATCATCGAGACGCCGGCCTGACGCGCGGCACCGCACGACTAGGCTGCGAAACGGCTCACGACGTCGGTGACTGTGATGGCGTTGGCCAGCCCCTCGACACAGATGAGGTCTGCGACGAGCCTTCCGATCGCGATCCGCTGGGTCTCCGAGCCAACCTCTCCGGTCAGCATGACCGTGCCATCGAAGACGTGCACGCGGATGTCCCCGGCCGGCACGAACGGATCGCTCCAGAGGGCTTCAGTCACCCGGCAGGCAATGTTGTCGTCAACGCGAAGGTTACGCATGAGTCGCTCTTTCAGTTGGTCGTTGCGTTCTTGTTCAGCAGCCCCAGTGCGTAGTCGACTGGAGCACGCCACCACTCGCGCTCCCGCACCAGGCGGAAACCAAGGTTGTCCGGAGGAGCGCCGATGGTGCAGCCGCCGCCCTGCGCGTCGCGGACGAAGACGTTCATGGGGGTGCGGTGCCTGCCTTCGAGGAAGCGGACGCCGCACGAGTCGAGATATGTGAGCGTTTCGTCCGCCGGACCCAGTGTGGTGCGGCTTCCGCAGGTCGCCGTCCACTCCCACACAGTTTCCGCCAGGTCGGCGACGCCGTACTCATTCTCGCCGAAGGTCCCGATGGGGCTGGGGGTAGCAAGGGCATTCGCGCCGAGCTTGGCTTCGCGCTCGTAGAAGGCGAGCCAGCGTTCGGCCGGGTCCTTGGCATCGGTTTCGATGTCGAGCGCATGGTCTCGCGCCTTGCTGCCCGCGGCGAACGCCCATTCTCCGATCGTGGGCAGGCGCCAGGTCTGGCCGGTCTTTTCGCTGAGCCACTTGGCATACTCATTGGCGTCGTTGAAGCTGACACCTGTGACCGGAACGTCGACCAGACCCCGCCGGCGCGGCTCCGCCTTCTGGCAAGCCCCGTCGGCAACGCACCGGTCATAGTCCGACGCGCTGACTTGGTATTTCATGATCTCAAGCGCCCCGGCATCGTTGACCGTCACAAGGGGCCCATCGACCGTGGCGGTGCCGCGCACGAACTCCCCGGGCGCCCGGTAGGTGTAGGGCCGGGGGTCAATTGTCACTGTAACTGGAGCTAGGCTCGGGGTCGTCACGACCGGAAGCTGAATAGCGCCACTCTGCATGGCGATCGTTGCCAGAAGTCCAGCAAGCAGGACGATGGGCACCAGCAGTGCTGTCTTATCTTGGTGCGCGACTGTGTGCGTCATGATTGCACCTTTGAGAATGCGGTGGCCCGTGCATGTCGGGCCACCGCCGTTTCGGACGCTTAGCCGTCGATCGGCGTGGGCGCCTGAACCTGGGTCATCAGGTCGTCGTTCCACTCGCCACCCACCTTGAAGTGGGCGGTGGCGCCGAGTTCGACGGCTTCGATGAGGTTGTGGTTGACGTAGGCGTAGACCCCCGGCTGGAGGAAAGTGTAGAGCGCTGCGCCAGCACAGCCCCCGGGGATGTGCCAGGTCTCGAGGTCGACTTGGGGCGCGTTGTTGAACTTGCCGGTAGCCCAGACATGGTCGCCGTGTCCGCCGATCAGGTGCGGGCGAGTGTCCCGGTTTGCCTGCGAATGGATGATGAGCACCGTCTCGCCGACATTGGCGGTCATGGCGTTCTCGCCGGTCAGCGCACCCACGGCGCCGTTGAACACTTCGTGCGTCGGCGTCAGGGTCTTCATGACCTCGAGCATGTCGGCGTATCCGTCGCCGGCCGACTCGTAGGTCTTGAAGTTGCCGTCCGCGTCCTTCGGAACGTAGAAGTCCTGCTCGCCGACATAGTAGACGTAGTCGTACTTGAGCGGCTTGCCGGCGCCGTCCTTCAGTCCGTCACGCGGCAGCACCATGATGGCGCCGTTCATGCCCGACACGACGTGCCACGGGATCATCGGGCCGCCCGGTGCGCAGTGGTAGACAAAGACGCCGGGGCGCGTGGCCTTGAAGCGCAGCTTCACCTGTTCGCCGGGGTTGATGAGCGTGAGCCCGCCACCGCCGAGCGCGCCCGTCGCCGCGTGGAAGTCGATGTTGTGCTGCATCGTGTTGGTGTCGGGGTTGACCAGTGTCAGCTCGACGTAGTCGTCTTGGTGCACCACCATCAGCGGACCGGGGACCGAGCCGTTGAAGGTCATGGCCGGGACGGTCGTCCCATACTCGTCGATGACGAGCTGCTTTTCCTCGATGACCAACTGGAACTCGACGACCTGGGGTCCGCCAACCGCAATCTGGTCGTGAGCGTGGACGAACGGTGGCTTCAACAGCTCCACCCGCTTACGCGGCAGAGCCGCCAGGTCAGGGGCAGGGCCGGTCGTCACGCCGGCTTCCTCAGCCTGCGCCGGCACCGAAGCCAGCACTGCACCGAATACGCCGGCAAACGCGGCGGCGCCGAGCAGGGTGCGGCGCGATACTTCTACTTTGTCCTGACCGTCCATTTTGGTCTCCACGGTTGACGGGCACCAGTACGCCCGGTTCGACTGTGGAATATGCCCGCCGCTGCCCCTCTTCTTTGATCCGCCTCAAATTGAGGGTGCGGCGTTTTGTGCAGCGGCAGACGTCATCTGTTTGATCCTCGTCAAAGAGAACTTGTCGGCAATGCAGGAAATGGTCGCGAAAGGACATGAAGACCGTGTCTTCGTTTTGGAGAACCACTATGCGTACCCTCAAGACCCTGGCCGCCGCCGCGCTGCTGGTCCTCGCTGCCGCTCCGGCGATGGCCGCTAACTTCGAAGTCCACATGCTGAACAAGGGCGAGACCGGGGCGATGGTCTTCGAGCCGGCCCTGACCAAGGTTGCAGTGGGTGACACCGTTACCTTCATTCCCACCGACAAGGGACACAACGCCGAAGCGATCAAGGACCTGCTGCCCGCCGGCGCAGAGCCCTTCAAGGGCGCGATGGGCAAGGAGCTCGTCGTCACCTTCACCGCGGCCGGGGCGTATGGCGTCAAATGCGCACCGCATGTCGGCATGGGCATGGTGGCCCTGGTTGTCGTCGGCGATGCTCCCGTCGATGTAGAGGCCATCAAGGCGGCGAAGCTGCCCAAGAAGGCGCAGGAGCGCATGACGGCCATCACCGATCAGCTCGCCCTTTAGGACGCGCTTAAGAGGCGGACCCACGTGGTCCGCCTCCAATTTTCCGGCGAGATCCCGCAATGCTGAGTGATGCGGCTGGCTGGGGCGAGCTCGCCACAGCGATGACGGTTTTTCTTCTGACGCACGCGATCCCAGCGCGTCCGGCGCTACGTGGCCGCCTCGTCACTCTTCTGGGGCGTCGAGCCTACCTGATCGCGTACAGCGCCGTTTCGCTCCTGGCCCTCGCATGGGTCATCGGCGCCGCTGCCAATGCGCCCTACCTCGAGTTGTGGCCGCGGGCGGACTGGCAGAGCTTGGTGCCGGCGATCGGGATGCTGCTCGCGTCAGTCCTGGCTGTCTTCGCGCTCACCATGCCCAATCCGCTCTCGCTGGGAGCGGGGCTTTGATCCGAACCATCCCGGAGTGGCCGGCTTCGTCCGCCACCCGCTCCTTTGGGCCATGCTGATCTGGTCGATTTCGCACATGTTCCCGAATGGCGATCTCTCACACGTCATGATGTTCGGGCTGTTTGCGCTGCTGTCGGCGGCCGGGATGATGATGTTCGATCGGCGGTCGCGCGGGACGCTTGGCGATGCCGCTTGGCGGCAGCTTGCCAAGAAAACCTCCAACATCCCGCTAGCGAGCCTTGCGAAGGGGTGGCGCCCGAGACTGTCACCGGCCACTGGGCTGCGGTTCGGCGCAGGATTGGTCCTCTATGGCATACTGGTCGTCTGCCATGGAGTGATTGCCGGCCTGCCGCTGCCATAGGAAGAGCCGACGAGTTTGATGCGGCGCAAAGAGCGCTGCATGGCGGCTGGCTATAGAACTCAGGTCCACCTGGGTGACCACAATGAGAACCAGCGAAACCGGCTTGGATCCCGGCCTTTGCGATATCTTGCGCGACGCCGGGCTCTCTACGTGCCCTTGGCGTTGTTGCACATTTCGGTGTTCACCCGGGTCTTGGGCGATCTCCTTGAACTATGGGAGGTCAGGATGGCGAGCGGGCCCGTGACCGCTATTGCGTTGGTCCTCTTCGCGGCGACCATGGCGACCGGACGTAAGGCCCTTGCGCAGCGCACTGCCTCCCGGTGACCACACCCGTGAGGATGGCGGCAGCAACAGGGCTCGACTACCATCGCAGGAGAGGCAGCTTGCCCCACAGGAGCCGACGCCGGTGACCAGACTGAAGACGCATGCGGAGGAACACTATGTCGGCCGGGTCGGATGGCTGCGTGCCGCCGTACTCGGCGCGAACGACGGTATCGTGTCGACAGCAAGCCTGGTGATAGGGGTGGCCGCGGCGTCGGCGGACCGGGGGGCGATCCTCGTGGCGGGTGTTGCCGGGCTCGTCGCCGGCGCCATGTCGATGGCGGCGGGTGAGTACGTGTCGGTCAGCTCGCAGGCGGACACAGAGGCAGCCAGCCTTGCGAAGGAGAAATCGGAGCTCGCCAACGAGCCCGAGTCCGAGCATGCCGAACTGACCGCCATCTATGTCGCACGGGGGCTCGACGAAGCGCTCGCCGGTCAGGTTGCCACGCAGCTCATGGCCAAGGACGCCCTAGGTGCCCACGCCCGTGACGAACTGGGCCTGTCGGAAGTCTCCACCGCTCGCCCGGTGCAAGCCGCGCTAACCTCCGCCGTCACCTTCGCAGTTGGCGCGGCGCTCCCGTTGCTGGCGGTCCTGGTGTCACCGAGCAACTGGATGATCTGGATCGTTGCGCTCGCGTCTCTGGTGTTCCTGGGCGCCCTTGGCGCGGTGGGGGCCAGCGCGGGCGGGGCTTCGCCCTGGAAGCCGACCGTCCGCGTAGTGTTCTGGGGCGCTCTGGCGATGCTGATCACAGCCGCCATAGGCGCATTGTTCGGCACGGTCGCCTAGTCACCAGCGAGGCCGGTATCCAACGGTCAGGCGCCGTAGGCGTCGTCGTCGTGCTGGTCGTCATCGTCATCGTCCCGATGACGCGACGGCTTGGCCTTGGCCGCTCTGAGGTCTTCGGCGGTGCAGAGCACCGTCCCTTTGACGCGACCCCCGCCGGGCAACATGAAGGTGCCCTCCGTCTCGCTCCCCACGCCGGCTGCCATGCAGTGGTCGTAGATGAGCTCGGGTGTGAGCTCGGCTCGGACATCAGCCGCCGAGGTCGGCAGGACCGCGCCGGCGAGGACGCCGACGCCACCCAATGTCACGGCGAGGATTGTACGGGTGTTGGTCATAGCTACTTCCTTTCAGGGGCTAGGTAGTTGGTGATCGGGTTCGACATCTGGGGAGCGCGCATCGGCCTCGCGCTCTGCGAACAGCACCTCGAGACCCTGAGCCGAGGCGACTTCGCTGCCGCGCTCGGGGCCCAGCACCATCAGGGCGGTTGCCCAAGCGTCGGCTTGCATCGCGGTTGCGGCCCGCACAGTTACCGAAGCGGGGCCATGGCGGACGGGGACGCGCTGACGCGGGTCCATGGTGTGACCGAAGCAAACACCGTCGCGCTCGACGAAGTGCCGGTAATCACCGGATGTGGCGAGCGCCGCATCTGCGATTTCGATCACGCCGGCGCCTCTGCGGTGCCCGAATTCCGGGCTTTCGACCACTACCCGCCACGCCGATCCGTCGGGTTTCACTTGCCCAGCGCGGAGTTCGCCGTCGATCGAGACAAGGTAGCTCGCGATGTCGAGCCGCACGAGCACGCTAGTCATTTCGTCGACCCCGTAGCCCTTTGCGATGGCGGAGAGGTCCAAGGTGACTTGTGCGTGCTTGCGCGCCCGCTCGCCCCCTTCATCGAGCTCCAGGGCGAGGTGGGCAGGCACATGCTGGGCAGCGCCTGCCGCGGCAATGGCGCGGCGATCGGTCGTGCCCGCGGCGGCGCCAAAGCCCCAGGCAGTGACCAGGTCACCCACGCCAATGTCGAAGGCACCGTCGGACAATCGACCTACCTCCAGCGCCGCGGCCAGAACGGTGGCAAGCTCCTTCGGCAGGTCCATCCATGTGCCGACCGCTGCACGGTTGAACCGCATCAGGTCCGATTGTGGCTTCCAGCTGGACATCTGGCCGTCGACCGTGTCCAGGGCCTCTTGCAGCGCGGTATGCACCACGGAAAGATCGATCGTCGTGGGGGCGAAGAATACGGCCGAGTAGCGGGTGCCCATGGTCGGCCCGCTGATGACGCGGCGAACGAGATCAGTACGCATCTTCGAGGTAGCGTCCCTTGCGCTTGAGGGCGTCGACGGAGAGCCCGAGGGGTTCGAGGCAGGTATCGATCGTCTCGCGCACCCCAGTCGCCATCTCGCGGCCGCCGCAAACCATGATCTGCGCCCCGCGCCTCACCAGCTCCTGAATGGCGGCGGCTTCGCTGAGCAGGCGGTCCTGCACATAGCCGCCGCCAAGCACACGCGAGAACGCGGTGGTGAGGGAGGCAAGGCGACCGTCCGCCAGGGCCTCCAGGAACTCGTGGTGGTAGAGGAAATCGGATGCCGGATGGCGAGCGCCATAGAACAGATGGATGGGGCGGCGCCTCCCGCCGCGGACAAAGCCGGCGAGCGGCGCAACACCCGCCCCGGCGCCGATGAGGATCAGCGGCCGCCGCGTCCGGTCAGGACGAAAATCCGGATTGGGGCGGACGAAGGCCTCGATAGCGTCACCGAGGGCAATGGCGTGCAGGTATTCCGAGCACAAACCGCCTGTCTGCTTGCGCACGCAGATCTCGAGCACGCCATCCCGCGAGGAACTGGCGAGGGAGTAGTAGCGCGGCACGTCGCTGCCCGGCGCCAGGATGCCGACAAGGTCCCCGGCCTCGAAATGCGGCATTGTCCGCCCGCCGAGCCAGTTCGGAAGGCCGGGACGAAGGTCGGGCATGGTGAAGCGCAGGACCACTACGGGAGCCTGGACTTCGACGCCATAGAGCGAGCGTTCCTCGAGGATGAAGCTCCTGGTCCGCGGTCGCGACGGCACATGGGAGAGGGAAAGCTCGACACCGAGGCGCTCACCCAGGATGTGACCCCAGGCCGCGAAATCAGCAGGCGACTGCCGGTCTATGCCATAGACCGGGAGGAGGGGCGCGAGCCCGCGAGCGGTGAGCGCGGCTTCAACCTCGGATGCAAAGGCACAGAACTGAGGGAAGCTCTGGTCGCCGAAGCCGAGTACGGCGAAGGCAGGCCGCGAGGCCAGCGCCTTGACCCGGCCAAGGAAGTGGCGTGCCGAGGCTGGCGCCGCACCATCGCCATAGGTGGCGGTAAGGACGAGCAGGTGGCTCGCCTTGGGATAGCTACGGCGGAGGTCGGTCATGGCGGCGAGGTGTACGCGGTGGCCAGAGACGCTCAGCGCTTCGTGCAGGTTCGCCGCAAACCCCCACGTGCTGCCCGATTCGCTGCCGACGAGGATGACGGTGTCGGCTTCGCGCGCAGGTGCGTTGCCCGTAAGGCGGGGCGTGCTGCGCCGACGCAGCCACCAGATGGTCGAACCGGTGATCGCCAGGGCCGGGGCCGCGAGAGCGCCCACGCCAAGGAATATGGCCAGCACCCAGGCGCCTTGGCCGGTGTGAAGCGTGTAGATGAGTTCGTAGACCTGCTGCCAGACGCTGTTGGACGTGAACGAGAGCATCGCGCCCGTTGCCTGATCGACGTAGCCCTGTCCCGCGCCGGTGGTGACCGTAAAGACGTCGCTCGGATCGTCCGCGGCAGGGAAGACCAGTTCGCGCAGATCGCTCAAGCGAACGCTCGCCAGCCCCGGAAGCGTGGCAATTGGGGCTGGCGTCGTGCCGTCACCGGTGGGCGCGAAGGAGAACGCCGAGTCCGAGCTTGGCACGAGTTCGAAATAGGCAGCCGACATGTAGATGCCGGTCGTCGCAGTGAGGATCAATGCCGTGACAGCGGCGCGGGCAAGGTTCGTATGCAACCGTTGCGAGCCAGTGCCGCGCGCCGGCCGAAAGAGCTGGCGCCAGCCCCCCATTTTGCGCAGCAGCAATCCGATGCCGCTCACCGAAAGGATGAGAATGGCGAGCGAGGTCACGCCCGCCACACCGTGCCCAGCCCAATCGAGGAACAGCGAGCGATGGAGTTCGGTGATGAAGGTGAAGAACGCGGAAGGGGCAAAGGCGCCGATGACTTCGCCGCTATTCGGATCGACGATTTCAGCTTTGTGGGTCGCACCATCGAGCGCGTAGGCGACGAGCTGACCGGAAGCCGAACGCACGAGGCGCTCCACACCGGGAACCTGTTCGGCAACGCGCCCCGCCACATCGGCAACGTTCAGCGTGCCACCCGCAGGAGCAGTCGTTGCCGCATCGAGCAGCGGCTGGATTGACAGCGCAAAGCCGGTAACGGCCATGAAGATGACGAGAGCGAGACCGGCCAGGCCCGCCCAGGCGTGGAAGCGGCGCATGGGACTGACCTACATGCTGACCGAGAGCTTGCTGACGTAGCCGCTGCCGTCGATCGTCGCCGGTGTCGATGTCACCTGGATCATGGCATCATCGGCGTATTCGCCGCCGTTTTCGACCGCCGTATCAACATGGATCTGATAGCCGGCATCGATGAGCGCGTCGGCGAGATCGGCATGGACCGTCAGGGTCTCGCCACCGCCGACGCTGGCGCCGGTGATGCCGTCGAGGTTGATCGAGCCAGCTTGGGACACACCTTGGACCCAGCCGCGCAAGGTGCCGTAGTACTTGGTCTTGTGGCCGGAAACCCAGAGCGTCGAATGATAGGCGCCTGCCGGATCGGTAAGGTAGACGGCGACATAGGCAGCATGGCCCGAATAGCGGACCATCTGGGCCTCGATCGTCACGTCCTTGGCGAGTGCCCACCCGGGCGCCACCAGGGCCGTGGCCAACATCAGCATCGCAGCAAGCTTCTTCATCTGCCAATCTCCATTCGGTCGATGTCCGCGGTTCCACCACACCAAGCTGACGTCAGCCTGAAGCGAGGACGGATTCTTCGTCAGGCTGGCGTAAGGTTCAGGGCCTATGGGCGAGCCAAAGGAGCTCGGAGCGCAGTGAGAGTGCTGTTGGTGGAGGACGACCACGTGCTGGGTGCGGCAATCCGCGACCATGTGCTGTCGGCCGGCCATGCCGTCGACTGGGTGCAGCGGATCGATGACTCGCGGTTGGCGCTGGCCGGCGTCTCATACGAACTGGTGCTGCTCGACCTCGGCCTGCCCGATGGCCGCGGGCTCGACCTGTTGCGCGAGCTCAGGGCAGCCGGAAATGCGGTGCCGGTGATCATCACAACAGCCCAGGACCAGGTGGCAGTGCGTGTGGAGGGGCTTAATGCGGGTGCCGACGACTACCTGGTGAAGCCCTTCGACCTTGCGGAGATGAGCGCCCGGATCGCCGCGGTGGCCCGCCGCTATGGTGGCAATCCGAGCCCGAAGGTCACCTCAGCCGGCGTCACCGTCGACCTTGCTCATCGCACCGCCAGCGCCAATGGGCGGGCCATAAGCCTCACGGCCCGCGAGTGGGCAGTGGTCGAACGGCTGCTCTCGCGACAGGGTGCAATCGTGACAAAGGCGGAGATCGAGAACTCGCTCTACGCGTTCGGCGCAGAGATCGAAAGCAACGCCGTGGAGGTCTATGTCAGCCGGCTGCGAAAGAAGCTGGGGCGTGAGTTCGTCCAGACCGTCCGCGGCCTCGGCTACCAGGTCCTCAAATGAAGCGTCGCCCTTCGATAGCCGTCCGACTCGCGCTTGGGCTAAGCGCCGGCATGGCCCTGCTGTGGGTCGGGGCCGCTGCTATCTCCGTCGCGGTGATGCAGCACGAGCTGAACGAGGCCTACGACGACAGCCTGCGACAGAGTGCGCTGCGCCTGCTGCCGCTCGCCGTGCATGACCTGAAGGAGCGCGACCACGGGCAAAAGCGTCTGGTCGTTGGCGCCGATGGAGAGGACGGCGATGGGGACGAGGACGATTACGCCCGCAATGGCGTTCCTCATGACGCAAGCTTCACCTACTACATCCGTGACGAGGCCGGCCAACTTGTCCTGCGTGACGAGCACGCGCCCGAGACTATCGACGTCGATGCATCGCAGGAGGGCTTTGGAGCGCTCAATGGGCAGCGGACTTTCGCGCTTGATGATCCTCGCTCCGGCTATTCAATCGTCATCATTGAGTTGAGCGATCGCCGTCTTACGGCCCTCAGAGACAGCGTGGTGGCACTCGGCCTTCCTCTGCTCGCTCTGATCCCGCTGATCGCTGGCGGTGTGTGGTTCTCAATGCGGCTTGCCCTTCGGCCGCTGGAAGCACTGCGCCGTGACATCGCGCAACGCGACAGCCGCAATCTCGCGCCACTGCACTCAGACGGCCACCCGGCAGAGCTAGCCCCCATTGCCGATGCCGTGGCCGCTTTGCTGGAGAGGCTGAAATCCGCGCTGGATTCCGAACGCGCCTTCGCAGCCCGTAGCGCCCACGAGCTGCGGACCCCCATCGCCGGTGCGCTGGCCCAGACCCAGCAGCTCGCCGACGAGCTCGCCGGCCGGCCTGGCGCCGAGCGTGTCCAGAAGATCGAGAGTGCCCTGAAGCGCCTGTCTCAGCTTTCGGAGAAGCTGCTCCAGCTCGCCCGCATCGAAGCGGGTTTTGCCAGAACCAGCGACGAAACCGACCAACTGCCGGTGCTGAGGATGCTCGTCCGGGATATCAACGCCAGCACTGCCTGGCGCGACCGAGTGGAGCTTGAGGCGGACGAAGCCCCAAGCCTGCCCGCAGCTATTGATGCCGACGCCCTCGCAATCGTTGTCCGGAACCTCATTGAGAATGGTTTGAAGCACGGTGACGCAACAACGCCGGTCCGCGTCGTGGTCACCGCCGACGGCATCCTGCGCATCCAGAACGAGGCCTCTGCGCTGGCGCCTGACGACCTCAAGCGGATGGGCCAGCCGTTCGTTCGCGGTGACACGCTTGCTGAGGGCAGCGGCCTCGGCCTGTCGATCGCACGCGGCATACTCGAACAGGCGGGCGGGCGGCTGACGCTCATCTCGCCGATCGCCGGACGAGACAGCGGTTTCGAGGCCATGGTGGACCTGCCGCGGCGGGGGAAGTCCCTACGCTGAGGATGAGGTTGCTGGTCCCAGTCCGCTTCGTTCTGTGTCCAGACCTGACCAGCGACCGGAATCAACCTCCAGGCCAATGCCCAGGAGATCGATCGCGCGGGCCGCCGTTGCCTCTACGATATCATCCACCGACTTGGGACGGCGGTAGAATGCCGGAACCGGCGGCGCAATGATGGCGCCCATTTCTGTCGCCGCGAGCATCGCGCGAAGGTGCCCCAGATGCAAAGGCGTCTCGCGCGTCAGGAGGACAAGCCGGCGCCTCTCCTTGAGGTGCACATCGGCCGCCCGCACCAGCAGATTGTCCGAGAGGCTCGACACGATGGCGCCCAGCGTGCGCATCGAGCACGGGGCGACGATCATCCCGCTGGTGCGAAACGATCCACTGGCAATCGTCGCTCCGATGGCATCGATCGGGTGAACCACGTCTGCGAGTTCGCGGAGCGCGTGGATCACTCCGGGGCCGACCTCGTGCTCGAGGGTCACCTCGGCCGACCTGGATACGACTAGGTGCGTTTCCACGCCCTCGGCCGCGGCAAGCAGCTGCAGAACGCGAACGCCAAAGACTGTACCCGAGGCCCCGGAAATGGCGACTACGACGCGGTGTGTCATCTAGATTCCTTCTGAGGCCCGAGGCCGAGTTCGCTCCAGAAGCCATCGACCCGCCGAATGACGTCTTCGCTCATGGCGAGCGGCTTTCCCCATTCGCGGCTGGTTTCTTGGCCCAGTTTGTTGGTTGCGTCGAGGCCCAGCTTGCCTCCCAGCCCCGGTTGGGGCGAGGCAAAGTCCAGGTAGTCGATGGGAGTGTTGTCGACCACCATCGTGTCGCGCGATGCATCGAACCGGGTCGACAGGGCCCAGATGACATCGTGCCAATTCCGAACGTCGATGTCGGGATCCACGACATGATCAGCTTTGTGTAGGTGAACTGGGGCAGGGCCGACCACAGGCCCATCATCACGCGTCTCGCCTGGCCGGGGTAACGCTTGTCGATGGACACGACCATCGCCCGGTAGGAACAGGCCTCCGGCGGCAGATGCAGGTCCCGGATTTCGGGGAACTGCCGTCGGACGATCGGGAGGAAGAGCTCTGTCATGGCTTCGCCGAGCACTGACGGTTCGTCCGGCGGGCGTCCCGTAAAGGTCGAAAGATAGATGGGGGAGGTGCGGCTCGTGATCGCCGAGACCCGCATCACCGGGAAGCGCTCGACCGAGTTGTAGTAGCCGGTGTGGTCCCCGTAGGGCCCCTCCTCGGCGACGTCATCGGGCGAGATATGTCCCTCGATGACGATCTCAGCGCTCGCGGGGATGGGAAGGTCCACCGTCAGTCCGGTGCCAACCTTCAGCCGTTCTCCCCGCAAGACGCCTGAGAACGAGAGTTCGCTCATGCCGTCGGGAAGGGGCATCACGGCGGAGAGTATGGTTGCCGGATCCGCGCCGATGACGACCGCGATCGGCGTGTCGAGCCCCTTCCTCTTCCACAGGGTGTGGTGGCGGGCGCCGCCACGCTGCGCGAGCCATCGGACGATCAGTCGGTCCCGATCCAGAACCTGCATGCGGTAGATGCCGACGTTGATGTCAGCAGGGTCGTCGGGGGAACGGGTGATCACGAGCGGCCAGGTGACTAGTGGTGCGGGCTCCCCGGGGCCAGCACCACTGGATCGGCAGGCTCGACAGATCTACCTCGTCGCCGAGCTGCCGCTGTTCGTGACAGCGGAGGCGGACGACCTTCTTCGTTCCCATCGGGAGGCCGGCCTTCAGCGCCGGCAGCTTCTCCAATGCGGAACTCAAGCCGCGCGGCGGCTCTGGATTGCGCAGGAAAGCCAGCGTCTGCGCCAGCTCACCTATCCCTTCGGTGCCGACGCCGAGTCCAAGGGCTATGCGCTCCCGCGTCCCAAAAAGATTGACCAGGACGGGAGTGCTGCTGATTTGCCCGGCAGCGGAAACCGGACGCTCGAAGAGGAGTGCAGGTCCACCTGCGGCAAGGACACGGCGATGGATCTCGGTGATCTCGTGGAGCACCGAAGTGGGGCGACCGATACGTTTCAGCAGACCGAGCGACTCGAGGCGCGAAACGAAGCTGGCCAAATCTCGGTCGGTTTTCATGGAGTTGACCCCGAAGCACCGTCCCGAGCTAGCGCGACATCATCGGCCGGTCTTTGCGCTACCTCAAAATTCCCGGCGCAAGTTGCGATACGCTGGAGGGACGAGAGCAGGAGTCGATATGGCCAGTCTTCATATGAGCGTCACTTCCTGGAATGGGACCGAACCGGTCGAAACCAGACGTCCCCGTTGCCCAACGGCATTCGAGCTGCAGGATTGGATCAGCCTCCCGGGGTTGGTCGACGATGTTGCGTCTCCGGAGCCCGACCAGGTCCTTGCCAGCGCGATGCGCCTGGAGGCCATCTCCCGTCGGCACCCGAAATGGCTCGATGCCTATCAAGCTACCCTGGTCTGCGTGGCTCGCCTCGCGCAGGGAAAGACGCGGCAACTGCTGCTCGCAACCGTACTGCGGCTCGACCTGTCCCCGAGGCGACGGCGCGAACTCGAGGCTTTGGCCAGCTGAAAGAGCGCGTCTTTGCGCTGGCGCAAAATCCTCTCCCTCGCTTGCGAGTAGCTTGCAGCACCAATTCGAGTGCTCAGATGACCCTGCCGCCCGTCGTTCCCAACATGCTCAAGCCGATACCCATTCCAGTGGTGGAGCAGGTGGGCCAACTGGCCTTTGCTCGCGTCATCGCTCGCCATCCGACACTGTTGGATCGACCGGGAGCGTTCGGCGGCAAGACCTACTGCTTCGCGCCGATCGACCTGCCCTTCGAGTTCGCCGTCACGGCGGCGAATTGCCCGATGCCTACTACGATGAGTTCGTATTCCGGGGCACGGTGGCAGCGACGGTGCCGGCCGGTACGACGTTCTACTTCCCGACCGTGCAGCTCTGCGATGGCGCGGAGGAAGCATGGATCGATGTGACCGGGGCCGAGGATGCCGAGATGCCGGCGCCCAGTCTGGAACTCGGCCCGGCCGAGGCCACACACTGAAAGCTGACGATCGATGCGTGGGTGCTTTCGAGCCATCCTGTTGTTCTGGCTAATGCTTGCGGTGTCGCCGGCATTTGCTAACGCAACGCTGCTTTCCAGCGCTCCACCGGCGGATGCTCGGCTTTCCGCGATCCCCACGAGCGTCAGCCTCACCTTCAACGAGCCGATTTCGCCGGTGGCCTTGTCGCTGGTGAGCCCCGACGGCGCCATAGAAGATCTCGAGGGGGCAGCCAACGGCGGGCGCCTCCTTGTTCGCATGCCGGCCGCCGGGGGGCAGGGCGGCTACCTGCTCTGCTGGCGTGTTGTATCGGCGGACGGCCATCCGGTCGCTGGCACCATGCCGCTGACCATCGGAGTTTCTGGTGGGCTGCGAGCGGCTGCCGCCGAACCGAGCGATGGAGTTCGGCCGGCGATCTGGATCGTCACGACGTTGATGTACGCGGGGCTGTTCTTTGGCGTTGGCGGAACACTGTTCATTGCGCTGGTAGCGCGAAACCGGCCGATCGGCCGCGTGGCCTGGAGCCTCCTTGGGCTCGGCGCGGTGATGATCGCTATCTCGGTGCCTCTGCATGGCCTGGATCTGACGGGGCGGACCTTGCAGGCTGTGCTCGATCCAGCAGTGTTGGCGGCGGTAATCCAGACGTCCTACGGCGCCCTGGCTGGCCTGGCGCTTCTGGCGGTTTGCCTTGCCGGTCTCGCCGCGGCGCTGCGGGAAAAGTGGCGCCTCGTGGTCGCGCTCATCTCCTTTGTGGTCATGGCCGCGGCGATGACCGCGTCGGGGCACGTCGCCACCGCCGATCCCTTCGCCGTCGCCCGAGGGGCCCTCGCTGTTCATATCGTGAGTTTCGCCGTGTGGATCGGCGCACTTCCATGGCTGGCCTTCGAACTGGTCGTTCACCCCGCAAGTGCATCCCGCGGTCTGGCGGTGTTCTCCCGGATGATCCCAGTGCCGGCTGGCGCTGTGCTGGTCTCGGGAGCCGTGCTCGCAGTTATTCAACTGGCGTGGCCGGGCATGGCGTGGATCGCGCCCTACGGGGCCATCCTTGCGGCGAAGCTGGTCCTCGTTGCAGTCCTGTTCGCCGTAGCAGCTTGGAACCGCTGGAAGCTGACCTCGCCGGCACTCGCCGGTGAGATACGGGCTCAGATCGCCCTGCGGCGGCTCGTACTCGTCGAGGTTGTCATCGTGCTGGCCGTACTCGGCCTCGCCGCCGGCTGGCGCTTCACGCCGCCGCCGAGGGCGGTGCTGATCGCACAACCGATCAAGCTGACCACGCATCTGCACGGGAGCGGAATGATGGCGGAACTCTCGGTAAGCAACCCACGGAACGGCGGCCTGGCCAGTGTCCAGCTTACCGCGATGAAGGCGCAGATCGAGGAGCCGCGGTCAGTGACCCTATCGCTTGCGGTGCCGGACCTCGCCCCCATCAAGCTCGAAGCGGTCGGGCAGGGCGACGGCATGTGGACCACAGAGGTGCCGCCACTACCCATCACGGGCAAGTGGAAGGTGAAGGTGGAAGTCAGGGTGAGCGACTTCGATCTCGTGAGCCTGCCCGGAACGATTGTCGTGAAATGACCGCCCGATTTGAGGAAAGCTGACATGCAAACGCAAACGCAGATCAACCGCGCCGCGGTCCAGGGCCTCGCGCTGTTCGAACAACTGGAGCCCAGCCAAGTCGACGACGTGCTAAAATCGGTGAGCAGCCGTCGCTATGCCCCCGGGGGCGTGGTGTTCGAGCAGGGCCAGACCGCAACCCAGTTCTTCGTGCTGCTGCACGGTCGCCTGCGGGTGACGCAGGTCACCAGCGAGGGCCAGCAGGTGGTGGTCCGAATGGTCAATCCCGGCGACTTGTTTGGCATCGCCAAGGCGCTGCGCAGGTTGGACTATCCCGGGACAGCGACCGCCGTTTCGGAGAGCGTGGTGCTCTCCTGGCCGATGAGCCTCTGGAACGACTTCCTGGAGCAATACCCATCGCTGGCCGTCAATGCGATGCAGACGATGGGCAGCCGGCTGCTCGAAGCCCAGCAGCGCCTGCGGGAACTGTCGACCGAGGAGGTCGAGCGTCGCGTCGCCCACGCGGTTCTCCGTCTCGTGAACCAGTCGGGCAGGAAAGAGGAAGAGGGGGTCCGTATCGACTTCCCTATCTCCAAGCAGGACATCGCCGAGATGACCGGCACCACGCTGCACACCGTCTCCCGCATCCTCACCGCCTGGGAGGCAGCCGGCCTGGTGGTGGGCGGTCGACAGAAGCTGCTGGTACGGGACCCGCACCAGCTCGTCCTCATCGGTGACGGGCTGAAACCGGGCTATCTCTGAGCCTCGCCAGTTCGATGTCGGCCGCCAACCCAGCCAGCAGCAGCGTGTGTTCCTCCGCCGCGTCGATCAAGGTGTGGAACGGCGCTATCGGACATCCGACGCAGTGCATGCGGCGGTCCAGGAACACCCTGATGGTCGACGGCCACTTTGACATGATCTCCGCGAGACTCAGGTCGTCAATGTCGGTTCCAGGCATCGCGGCGTCTCCGGCTTCTCCTGACACCAAACGTTACGCAGGCGCCGAGCGACTTCCTTGCGCGACAGCAAAGACCGGGGAGGTTTGGACTGGCATTCATCGCTGCGCCACCAAAGGAGCGGCAGGACCATGAACTTCGGCTTGGGCAATGCAGTCAGCAAGGCTCGCAAACCAGTCCCCCGTGGCATCGCCAGAAGCGGGCCGCCGGTGCTGTCCTACGGGTTCCGCCCGTTTTTCCTGCTGGCAGGGATCTTTGCCATTGCCGCGATGGTTGGCTGGATTGGGGCATTGATTGCCGGCTGGGAGATCGGCGGCGACTACGGCATGCTCAACTGGCACGCTCACGAGATGCTGTTCGGCTACACCAGCGCCGCGCTGGCGGGCTACATGCTGACAGCCATTCCCAATTGGACCGGCCGCCTGCCGGTGTCAGGCTTGCCGCTTCTCGGGTTGGTCGCGGTATGGCTTGTGGGTCGGCTGGTCATGGCCGCTCCGGGGGTCATTGGCCTGCCGCTGTCGATGCTGGTCGAGGCCTGCTTCCTGCCGCTGATGGCTGCGATAGCTGCGACAGAGATCATTGCGGGGAAGAACTGGAAGAACCTCAAGATCCTCGCCGGCCTGAGCGCCCTTTCGCTGGTCAACATCGCATTCCATGTTTCGGTGGCGTTCAACGGCGTGGCCCTCGAGGCGTCCCGGGCCGGGGTCGCGATCTATGTGATGCTGATTGCCGTCGTGGGCGGCCGCATCGTTCCGAGCTTCACCAGGAACTGGCTGGCAAAGGCAGGCTCACCCCTGCTGCCGGCCCCGTTTGGCCGCTTCGATATCGTTGCGACGGCATGGCTGCTGGTGGCCCTGGCGCTGTGGGTCGTCTTTCCCGAGACCATCGTCACCGCCTGTTCGGCGGTGGTCGCGGCCATTCTCCACGCTGTCCGGCTCGCCCGCTGGCACGGCCAACGCACGGTCGATGAGCCTCTATTGCTCGCACTTCACGTCGGCTACGCATTCATCCCCCTCGGGATGCTGTCGGTTGCCCTCGCCTCCCTCGGCTGGATCGCCAATGCCTCGGCGCTTCACGTCCTGACCGTGGGGGCCATCGCAGGGATGACATTCGCAGTGATGACCCGTGCGAGCCTCGGGGATACCGGGCGAGCGCTCACCGCGACCCCGCGCACTTCGGTTGCCTACCTGGCGCTGACACTTTCAGCAGTGCTGCGGCCGTTTGCCGAGCTGATTCCATCGCAATACCACCTCCTGCTCTCCCTGAGCGGCGCGTGCTGGCTCATTGCATTCGGGTTGTTCGTCCTCGAATTCGGGCCGATGCTCGTTTCACCAAGGCTCAAAGCTGGATGAGTCAGTAGGTCGCATGCCGGGCCCCACGGCCTTTCGATGCCCGACGGATCGCTGTGGAGCTTGTGCGGTTCTAGCGCACGCCCTCCCAGAGGCGTCGCTCGGCGGCCATCGGATCCTCGACGACAGAAGACGGCACGTCGAAGTGCATCGTCGCCCGTCGCGCCGTGTCGAATTCAGGCCAGCCGGCATCCCCGGTGGTGGCGAAACGCGTCCATGCCTTATGCATCTCATCCGCAAGCTGTTGCGGCGGTCCAGCACCGAGAAGCTGCTCGGTTTGGGCCCCGAGCGTATCGAACACGAACGGGATTTCGACGGCATGACCGGCACCCAGGCGCCCATCGAACTGAGGCGAGCGCCAGGCGAACTCGTACATGAAGGTTCTTGCCTTGCCCTGGGCTGAATGCGCCTCGGCAAGTCTCAGCGCGGGAACCCGCCAATACCAATCGGTCATGACAGCCGCGAACAGGTCGCCCGTACTCGCGCCCGGATACCGGTCCCTGTAGGCGGCAAGAGTCGCCGCCACTGGCAACCCCGTTGCCATGATTGTCCCCGCAAGCGCCTCTTCACCGATCGTGTCGATTACGCCGCCGGGTACCAGAAACAGTCGCCACTCCTCGGTGTTCGATCCTGAGAGTATGTCGACATCCGCACCGATACCGGCCGAGATCGCGTCGATCGGCCGGACCGGGATCAGATCACCATCGATGACTGGTTCCCACGGCAGCCCATCGAGCATGATCTCCCCCCAGAACGCCGGGTCTGGATTCGAGAGAAGCTCGCCGCGCACGGCTTCCTGCGCCTTCAGCATCTGCTCGATTGGAACGGCGGCAATGGCCTCGCGGCTTGCGTCGGTCCCGAGGAGCTCGGCCAGCCGTCGACCGATGCGTTCGGCGGTCCTCGGCGTGCTGGCATGATGACCGCCTCCGCTTTCGATGATCGCCCGCCGGAAAAGCCCCTTGGCACGCGGCATTGAAAGGAGAGTTCCAACGCTCAGCCCGCCGGCGGACTCGCCGAATATCGTGACGTTGCCGGGATCGCCGCCGAACGCGGCGATGTTCTGCTGTACCCATTCGAGAGCCGCAATCTGGTCGAGCAGACCCAGGTTGGAGATCCCATCGTTCAGGAAGACAAAGCCCTCCGCTCCGACGCGGTAGTTGATGGAAACGAAGACAACGCCATCGCGGGCGAAGCTACTTCCGTCGTACCAGGACGAAGCTCCTGTAGCGTGGTACTCGTACATGCCGCCGGGTATCCAGAGCATGACTGGTAGGCCTGCCTGGCCCAGCGCCGGCGACCAGATGTTCAGCGTCAGACAGTTGTCGCCCGGCCCCGGCGCCTCCGGCGGCAACAAGGCCGCGACCATGGGCGGGTAGGGCGGTTGCGGTGGCTTTGGGCCGAACGCGGTGGCATCTCGGGTACCGTCCCAAGCTTCGGGAGGGCGGGGAGGTCGCAGGCGGTTTTGCCCGATCGGGGGCGCCGCAAAGGGGACGCCCTTGAAGCTATGGATGCCGTCCACAGTCGCGCCGCGGAGCTGCCCGTTCGAGGTTGCGACGGTAGGGAGGGAGTCGTCCGAAGTCGCTCGAGCCGGCCACAGTCCCGCTGCCAGTCCTGAACCGGCAGAACCAATCAGAAAACGACGTCGCCTCATAGCGGCCTCCATCTGGCGCCCCACAAGATGGGTGGGATCGTAGCCGGACGGCTCCCCTGGCAGATTGATCAGGATCAAAATCTGCAGACGCCTTGTGCGAAGTCGAGTCTGACATAGGCTTCCCCCGATCCTGGGACGTTCCCTGGACTTCAGACGTTGCCGCCGCCGCTCGGTTCGTAGGCGACGATCTCGCCTTTCCAGTAGGTGAAAGGCCCCTCGGACAGCACCCAGCTGACTTCGCCGTAGCTCGGGATGCGATAGCGTCCGAACTGCTTGTATTTGCTGAACTGTCCTCTCCATAACGTGGGCACCGTGGTGCTGCCCACGGTCATCGGGCGGTCCGCTGCTTCCAGACCGACTATGTCGCCTGAGGCATCGAAGAACAGCCGAACGCTTGCCGGCCCCGTTCGGGACGTGCCGCTCACCTCGACCACGCCACCCTCGATCTGCCGCCACCTCAATTGCGCGTTGTTGAGGATTGCATCCGGATGAACCGGCAGCTCGGACAAGTAGCGCTGCATCTCACCCTTGTCGAAATCGGCGCCAAGGCCCTTCGCTACAGACAGGACGCCGACCAGGCGGGCCTGCAGCAGCCCTGAGCCGCCGACGACGCTGTCGATGACCGAGACGGGTAACCCAAACATGCTGCTGCGACCGACCCAGACGAGATCCGCTCGACGTGTGGCCAGCCATTGGTCTGCCTCGATATCGATGGGCGGTCGCCGCTGATCCGTCACCAGCGTGGCGCGGTGCCGGAGGTGGACAGATGTAGGCCCGCCAACGCTGCCTCCCGCCCGCATCGCATAGGCGCGCACGATGTCGGGAAGTTCTATCGCAGCCGCGGCCGGCTCGGCGGCCGCGATAACCCGGTCGCGCAAACCGGCAATCAGGGTCTCGAAGTTCCGGTTCTCGAACCAGACATACGCTGCTGCGCCGGCCAGGCCGACAATCACCAGAAGCAGCATCGCGTGACCCCATTTCATTTTTGGGCCTCGAGCCACGTATCTATCGATACCACCGGACCTGCTGCCGCATTGATCGAAGTCAAGTATGGCTCACGGCGGCTCAGAATGGGGCGCGGGTCGCGTAGGCAACCCATGCGGCGACGGCCACCAGTGCAAGCGCGAACAGCTTGCCTACGGCGGCAATCAGGCCTCGGTTCGCAAACAACGGACGGAGGGCGCCGGCGAGGCTCACGATGCCGCCGTGGACCACCGTTGCCACGGCGACGTACAGCGCCGCTAGTACGGCGGTCGAGCGCCAGTCGGTATCCCCCGCGGGCAAAAACCCCGGCATGACCGCCACATAGAACAGGGCGGCCTTGGGATTCAGCAGGTTCGTAATCAGGCCACGGGTGAAATAGCGTCCGTCATCCGCGGTGGTGTCCCCGGAGAGGTCTTCATTCCAGGCCTCCCAGGCGAGATAGAGGAGGTACGCGACCCCACCCCAGCGGAGGACACCGTAGAGCGGAGGCGACGACTGCAGGAGCGTCGCCAGCCCGAGGGATGCAAGCAACCCGAGGACGCCAAGGCCCACGGCGACCCCAACGACCGCGGCGTATCCCGGCCGCCTCCCATGTCGTGCTGCCAGCAGGGCGAGATATGTCATGTTCGGCCCGGGCGTGAGCTCGATGACCAGACTTGCGAGGACAAACGCAGCGAGCGTCTCGAACGTCAGCATTGCGAAATCGCCCAGTGGTGGGAACGAAGCGGCGACCACTATTGGTCGCCGCCGTCGTTCATTGGTAGAGGCACGCGATGGCCTTGCTAGCGAGTGCTCGCCGATACGAGCTCGGCATGATCATGTGGCGCGTCGTCGTCGTGTGCCGCCTCGTCGCCGTGAGGGTGGTCCGGATCGGGACTATGCGTCGTCATTTCGATCGGCGCACGGCCTTCAGGCCCATAGATCGCCGTGTGCAGACCCCAGTAGCTGCCAGCGATGACCACCAGGGCAGCCGCCAGTCCGACCGGCACGCTCCTCAGGCTCTTCTTGAGGGCCGGCAGGAAGTGCATCTCACGCGTCGGATCGATGGCGATGATGACGATGATCGCCATGATCAGCGCGTGGCCGACGAGATCCATCCGGCCGAACGGATAGACCGCGGCGTTGAAGATCACGAACAGGCTGATCGCCGACAGCCGACGAACCAGTGGGGTCCAGAGCAGACCAAAGCCCATGGTGAACTCTGCGACGCCAGCCATCGGAATGAACACGTCGCGCGACATCCCGAACGTCAGGAAGGGCTTCTCGTCGACGAGCGGATAGAACCACTCGGGATAGGCGAACTTCTCGAGGCTCGACCACATCAACGCGATCGCTACACCCCAACGCAGCAGCTCAAACCTGTGCTTCCGCCACTCCGGATTGTTCGAGCTTTCGAGAACGAGGTAGCCCGCAATGGCAACGCCCAGCGCCAGATAGTCGAGAAGGTGGAAGATGTCGTAGTCGCGTAGCGCCAGGACCCACAGGAGGATGATGCCTGCGGCTGAGAAGGGCTGGGTCTTCCGCGAGAAGATGCCAAACGCAATCAGCAGTTGCAGCCACGACACCCACTCGGCCGGCGTCTTCAGATCAGGAGTGAGATAGACGCCGCCGACTGCGAAGATCGCGACGAAGAAGGCGCCGATCACCACGCGGACGAAATCGTCCGACCGGTTCCACAGCGGTCCCGAGACCTTGTCCATGCCGGCGAGCGTCGCTTCGCCGAACCGGGTGCGCTCCACGAGGCGCGTCCCGATGAAGAATACCAGCACCAGCCCGATGGCGAGCCAGAACCAGGTGTTGGTCAGTGTCGCCATGATCGGCTGTGGCGCCGCGCCGACGATGTAGGGCGCAAACCACTTGACGTGGGCCTCGGCAGGCGTAGCCGCCAGGGGAAGGATGATGGCCGCCGTTCCGGCTGCTGTGAGCAGCGGCCGAAAGCGAGCCAGCTGGTACTTTGCCGCAAGCAAGATACTCATTTGTCTCTCGAATGGTTGGAGGTCGTTTTGAACGCTGCGACTTGTCAGTCACACATGTCCTGCAGGGCAGCGAGATCGAGGATTTCGATTTCGCTGATGGAACGGAGCCGGATTACGCCCTGGTCCTTCAGGACGCGGAGAATGCGGGACACCGTCTCAAAGGTGATGCCGAGATAGTCGGCGATGTCGTAGCGCTGCATCGGCAGGTGCACGAGTTTCTCGTCGCCCTGACGCTCGGCGAGATCGAGGATGAGGGCGGCCATGCGCTCATTCGCAGTCCGGCGCCCGAGCACCATCAGGTGGTTCTGCGTGCGAGCAAGGCTCTTGAGCGCCAGCATCAGCATGCTGGCGGTGGGCTGTTCGCCGCGGCTCGCCCGGAGCACGCGAACGCCGGCGCCATCGACGCTCTCGGCAAAGGACTCGTGCTCGGGGTCCGCTTCGAAGCCGAAAACCTCGCCAGCCGTGTGAAAGGCGCTGATCAGCCGCCGGCCATCGGCCGTCAGCCGGCAGATCCGGACCGTGCCGAACTCAACCACATAGAGCGGGCCGGCGGCCTCGCCCTGGGCATATATCACTGCATCGGTCGGGTAGAAGGTGACAGCGGCCGGCTGCATCGCGGTCAACAACTCGGAGACACCCAGGCCTGCAGTTTTGGTCGGCTGGTTGACCCGGAAAGTCGGCTGGATGTGCATCTCTTGCTACCCCTGGTTGCGATGATCAGTAGGTAGCCGCTCCGCCGGATCCGAGAAATTCCGGCTCGAGTCTTAGGGGGTTTACTTAGGGCCCGCCCCCCGGAGCTAGACGGCGACGGAGTGGCGGCCGACGCCGCTGGCCAGATACGTATCGAAGGTGGACGCTATCGAGCGGACGAAGGGCCTCCCGAGCTCGGTGACCGTGAACGTGTGTCCGTCAAACCAGACGACACCTTCTTCGTCGCCCTGCGCCGCATAGGTCATCTCCGTGACCACGGGTGCTGCGATATGCCTGAAGCGGTCCCGCAGTTCATCCACCGACACGGCAAAATCGCACATCAGCCGCTCGATGACCCAGCTCCGCATCCGGTCCTCCTCGCTCAGGCGCAAACCCTTTGCGATGGCGAGCCCGCGTTCGCGGATCGCGCGGATGTACTCGCCTGTTGCAGTGATATTCTGCACATAGCCTTGCGGCAGGCAGCCGATCGAGGAGGCGCCGAGGCCGATGAGGGCAGGGGCTTCGTCCGTCGTATAGCCCTGGAAGTTGCGATGCAGCCTGCCTGATCCGGCAGCCACAGCGAGACTGTCGGCGGGCTTAGCAAAATGATCGATGCCAATGGCCACGTAGCCGGCCGCGCAGATGCGCTCGGCCGCCGCCGTCGACTGGCGCAACCGCTCGGCCATATCCGGCAGGGCCGCCTCGTCGATCATGCGCTGGTGAGTCTTCATCCACGGGACATGCGCATAGCCAAAGAGCGCCAGGCGATCTGGGTTCATCGCCAGGGCCTGGTCAACCGTTGCGACGACGCTGGCGACGGTCTGGTGCGGCAGTCCGTAGAGAACGTCGAGGTTGACCGATGTTACGCCCCGCTGCCGCATCCCATCGACGACGGCCTTGGTCTGCTCGAAGGTCTGGATGCGGTTGATTGCGTTTTGCACCTTCGGGTTGAAGTCCTGTACCCCGACGCTGATGCGTGTCACCCCGGCGGCCGCGAACGCGTCGTACCGATCCTCGGTCATGTCGTTCGGATCGATTTCGATGCTGAACTCAAGTCCGCGACTTGTGTCGAAACGCTGCCGCACGCGGGACGCGAGACTGATCAGATCCTCGGGCCTGAGCATGGAGGGCGAACCGCCGCCGAGGTGCAGGGCGACGGCCTGCCCACGTCCATCAAGCAACCCGGCGATGGTTTCCATCTCGGCAAAGACGGACGGCAGGTAGGCAGCGATCGGATCGTAGCGGAGCACCTGCTTGGTATGGCAACCGCAAAACCAGCAAAGCCGGTCGCAGAACGGGATGTGCACGTAGAGGGAAAGTGCCGTCGAGGCCGGCAGGGAGGCAAGCCAGCCCGCATAGGCAGCGTCGTCGATCCCGTCATGGAAATGCGGCGCCGTGGGGTAGCTGGTATAGCGGGGAACCGGCTTGGCGAACCGGTGGAGCATTGCGTCGGACATTGGCACCTCTCGCTTCCTAGGTCGCAGAACCGTGCTGGCTCGTCCTTGATCCTGATCAAATGCTCCGCGTCGCATCGTGCGATGACGGGGCATGCCACGGTCAAAGCCAGTTTCTGCAAGATCGAGTTCGGAGCCGGTGCCGCGCGCCTGCCTGGAGTGCCGGGTCCGGCATGAGGGCATCTGCGCGGTCCTGAGCCCTGCTGAACTTCAGCAACTTGCTCGCCACGCAAGGCACACGCGACACCAGGCCGGCGAAGGGCTTGCCCTAGAAAGCGACGAGATCAGCGGGTACGCCAACGTCACCGCCGGCGCGGTCAAATTGTCCCGCGTTTTGAGGGATGGCCGGCAACAGCTGGTTGGGCTGCAGTTTGCTCCGGACCTGATGGGCCGGCTGTTCCGGACCGAGAGCCCCCTTACCGCGGAGGCGGCCTCAGATGTGGAACTCTGTCGCTTTCCCAAACGCGTGCTCGAGGCGCTGGTCGCGTCCAGCGCAAACCTGACGCAGCGTCTGCTCAACCAATCCCTCGACGAACTGGACGAGGCCCGGGAGTGGATGGTGACCCTGGGACGGAAAAGTGCCGCCGAAAAGGTCGCCAGCCTACTGCTTCGGATCGCCTGCCGAAGCGGCAGTGCGGATATCGGCAATAGTGTCGCCTTCGACCTGCCGATCGGACGAGCCGACATGGCGGACTTCCTCGGCCTGACGATCGAGACGGTATCGCGTCAGGTCAGCAGGCTACGGCACAGTGGCGTAATCTCGGTCTCGGGCCACCGCCACATCAAGGTGCTCAGCCTTCGCGCTTTGAAGGACCGTGCCGGATAGCGCGTTCGTCCTCATCGAAGATCCGCTCGCTCGCCCCCTCCAGGTCTTCGTACTGACCCGACCGCAAAGCCCAGAAAAATCCGGCAAGCGCGATCAGGCCCAGCGCGATGGCGATGGGAATGAGGAGGGCGAGACCGCTCACGTGGCGGTCTCCTCGTGTGCGATGAAGTTCGGCTGGCTGGCGTTCCGGACGGGTGCCGTCACGGCGCCGAACCGCAGGCGGAGGGCATTCGCCACCACGATCAGGGACGACGAGGACATCGCAACCGCGGCCACCAGTGGCGTCACCTGGCCGGCGATCGCAAGTGGTACGGCAATTGCGTTGTATCCGATCGCCAGCGCGAGATTCTGCGACACGAGGCGTGCTGCGCGCCGTGCCGTGCTGATCACGAACGGCACGGCGCCGAGATCGTTGCCGGTGAAGACGAAGTCAGCGGCGCTGCGGCCGATGTCGGCAGCGGAGCCGGGTGCCATCGACACGTAGGCCGCGCGAAGGGCGGGGGCATCATTGATGCCGTCGCCGACCATCAGAGTCCGCCCGTCCGACACGGCGGCGACCTTCTGCTCCGGCCTCAGGGAACTCTTCGCCTCAGCGATGCCGACGGCCGCAGCAACGGCGTTCACCGCTTCAGGCCGGTCGCCGGACAACAGCCGCACCGGAAGACCCAATCGGGCCAGCGCTGCTATGCTGCTCCGAGCCTCAGGGCGGGGGAGGTCGCTGAAGCAATAGTGACCCTGGCTTTTGCCGTTCGCGCTGAGCCAGACCTCAGACAGCGTCGAGCGCGTGTCATCGGCCGGCACGCCGCACCACTCCCGGCTTCCCAGCCGCCAGGTCACGCCGGCAACGATGCCTTCCACCCCTCGCCCGGCTTCCTCCCTGATGTGGCCGGGCAAGTCATGCGCACTGCCAAGATGGGCGGCGAGGGCCTTCGACAAGGGATGGGTACTTGCTGCCGCCAGGGCCGCGGCGACGTCGCGGGCTTGGTCGCTTTCGGAGTGGCTTTCGACGACTTGTGGCTGTCCGGCAGTCAGCGTCCCGGTCTTGTCGAAGGCGACGGAGTCCACTTCGGCTACCCGCTCGAGCGCGGCACCGTCCTTCATCAGGATACCGCGCTCGAACAGCCTTCCGGCCGCGACGACGTGGACGATCGGCACGGCCAGCGCGAGCGCGCATGGGCAAGTGATGATCAGCACTGCCACGGCGTTGAGCAGGGCTGCATGCCAATCGCCTGACATCAGGCCCCAGCCGAGGAAAGTGGAGATGGCGATGGTGTGGACAACCGGGGCGTATATGGCCGCCGCGCGATCGGCGAGCCGCCGCGGCTTGGTCTTGGCACTTTCGGCGGCCTCCATCATCGCCGCCATGCGGGCGAGGAAGGATTCCGTGGAAGCTCTCGCAGCTCGCAACCGCACGAGGCCGCTGAGATTGCTCGCCCCAGCGACCACCTCGCCTCCGATTGGTACGACATGCGGCACAGTCTCACCCGTGATGATCGAGTAGTCGAACGCAGCGCCGTCGGTGATGACGACGCTGTCCAGCGGTACCCGCTCCCCAGCCCGGATTTCCATCAGCATGCCAGGGGCGATCTCATCGAGCCGCAGATACTCCCGCCGACCGTCGTCGTGCACCCTAGTCGCTCCACGCGGCTGCAACCGGGCAAGGTTGGTTATGGCACTGCGGGCCCGCTCGCGCATCAGATGGTCAAGCGTGCGGCCGACGAGGAGGAAGAAGAGCAGCGTCGCCGACGCATCGAAATAGGCATGCTCGCCCGAGTTCAATGTCTCGAAGAGGCTCAGCGCCGTGGCGAGAATGACTCCGATCGAGATCGGCACGTCCATGTTGGTCTTGCCGACACGCAGCGCCCGCCAGGCCGACCGGAAGAAGATCCGGCCGGAGTAGGCGATCGCCGGCAGTGCGATGATCGCCGAGATCCAGTGAAACAGGTCGCAGGTCGCGTCATTGGCACCCGACCAGACCGAAACCGAGAACAGCATGATGTTGCCGGCCGCGAAGCCGGCGACGCCAAGAGCCTTCACCAGTTCGCGCAGAGCGGGATCGCCTTCGTCGTCCTGGGTCGGGTCGAGGACATAGGTGTGGTAGCCGCTTTCACGGATGGCCGGCGCCAGTTCGGACGGCTCGCCCCGCGCGGGATCGAAGACGACACGGACACGACGGCGGGTGAGATTCACCCGCGCCGCGCGCACCATGGGAAGCGCCGCGAGGCCCGTCTCGATCGAGCGGATGCAGGCGGCACAATGCGCGTCCGGCACGGCGAACTCGAGCTGATGGGTGCCGTCTCCGAGGCGGCGGCTGAGGGCGAGAAGCGCTTGACTGTCGGCCTCGATGCCGCTGGCCTTCACGTCGATGATGGCGTGCTCGCCGGGAACGCAGCAGGTCATCTCACTCGGCTCCCACGGTGAAGCGCTCGCGCAGTTCGAACGGCCCCTTCGAGGTCTCGGTCGCCTGCACCAGGGCGTCCCAAACGCCGGCGGCGAGTGTCAGCGTCGCCGTGTATCCCCCATCCGGCGCCCGCTCGAGCAGCACGGCCTGGTCGTCATGTCCGCCCACGGGACGATTGACCTGCAGCTCCACCGGACCGAGGTCGATGGGCCGGCCGGCACCGTCGACGATCACGACCTTGGCGATGCCTGGCGAGTAGGTGAACGTTGCCTGCCACCCCGCCGCCTTCTGCGCTTCATGAGCGATGCGCTTCTCCTCGAACTCCTGGCTGGCGACATAGGAGTTGGACACCACGAGGCCCGTCCAACTGGTCGACGCGACGATGGCCATGCCGATATTGACGGCGATGATCACACCGAAAAAGCCGATGACGAGAAACCACATGTGGCGCCCGGTAAACTCCTGCGGTCGGGTGGGGGTCATTTGCTGCTCTCCGGAACTTCAAACGTGGTCTCGGTGCTCGACCGGATGTGGCCGTCAGCCGTCTCGACGACGATGCGGAATTTCGCCTGCGCATCCGGCCGCGCCGTCGGGGAGGTGCGGATATAGAGCCGAAGCGGCAGCACGCGGTCGGGCTCAAGCTCGAGGTCGAGGACCTGGCTGGCCTCGCCGCCATCGACCAGCGACAGCGCCGCTCCCGGCAGGCCCTCGAGGTGCAGTTCGACGCTGCGTGGGGCCGGCGTCATGTTTAGGACCTTGACGTCGTAGCCGTTGCGGATCGAGCCATCCCTGAGCTCGACATATAGCGGGTTGCGATCGTGCAGCACGCTGACGGACAGCTGCGTGCGCAGTGTCAGGGCGGTCAGCATGGCAAGGCCGATCGCCAGCCAGCCGACAAGGTAGACGATGGTTCTGGGCCGGACGACCGACCGCCAATCGGTGTGCTTGATGGCATCGACCAGCTTGCCGGTGACCTGATCGCGCACACGGTTCGGCTGGACAACCTTGCCGCTGCCGGTCGCGAGCGCCATGTTCTGGTTGTAGTCGCTCAGCGTTGCGTAGGAGATCAGGCCCGTCTCCTTGCCCAGCCTCGTCATCACGTCATCACACGCATCGATGCAAAGCGCGCACGTGATGCACTCGAGCTGCTGGCCGTCCCGGATGTCGATGCCCATGGGGCAGACCACCACGCAGGCATTGCAGTCCACGCAATCGCCGACCGGCTTGCCTTCGGCTATCGCCCTCTTGGCGTGACGGCTCCGCGGCTCTCCGCGCCAATCGTTGTAGGTGACGGTGAGCGAGTTCTCGTCCAGCATCGCGCCCTGGATGCGCGGCCAGGGGCACATGTAGGTGCAGACCTGCTCCCGCATCAAACCGCCGAACGTGTAAGTCGTGGCGGTAAGCAGCGCGATGGTGGCGTAAGCGACGAACGGCGCCTGAAGCGTGGCGATTTCGGCCAGCAGGGTAGGGGCGTCAGCGAAGTAGAAGACCCAGGCGCCGCCCGTCACAACCCCGATGGCGAGCCAGCTGGCGTGCTTGGTCGTTCGCTTGAGCAGCTTGGACGCGGCCCACGGCGCTGCATCAAGCTTGATCCGGGCGTTGCGATCACCCTCGACGTAGCGCTCGACCGCGAGGAACAAGTCGACCCAGACGGTCTGTGGGCAGGCATAGCCGCACCAGGCGCGGCCGACCGTTGAGGTGATGAGGAACAGGCCTATCCCGGCCATCACCAGCATGCCGGCGACGTAGTAGAACTCTTGCGGCCAGATCTCGATGAAGAAGAAGTAGAAGCGCTTGTTGGCGAGGTCGACGAGGACCGCCTGATCGGGCGCGAACGGTCCGCGGTCCCAGCGCAGCCACGGCGTGACGTAGTAGATGGTGAGGGTCACCAGCATCACCAGCCACTTGAACTTCCGGAAGTGCCCCGTCGCCCGCTTGGGGAAGATCTTCTTGCGCGGAGCATAGAGTGGCTGGCGCCGCTGGGCGGAGTTCACCGCGTCGACGTCATAGGATTGGGGGTCGGGCGGGTCCGCAAGCATTCTGATATTCCAAGTGGTCGTAGCCGTTTCTCACACGAACGCCCGGCGAGCGGCTTGATCTGGGTCAATTTCCGCGGACGAGAAGGAGAGCGCTTGCGGTCGCCCCCTTCCTGCCCGCGGCGATGGCACTATCTATTGGCCACCGCCGAGTCCGTGGACGTAGACAGCCAACTGCTTGACTGCGGTATCCCCCAGCCTTGGTTGCCAGGCGGGCATGACGCCGTGGCGGGGCCGCTCGATCTGGGCCTTGATCGCCGCAAGCGTGCCCTCATAGAGCCAGATCTGATCGTTGAGTGACGGACCCCCGGCATCGGGCATCCCCTCGCCGCCATCGCTGTGGCAAGCCGCGCAGTTATCGGCGAAGAGCCGGGCGCCCTCGTCACTGGCGACCCCGCCGTCGATCCCGGATAGCGAAGCGACCTGCTTTGCGAGAAGGTCGATCTCCTCAGCGGTGAGCATGCTGTCCGTGCCGAAGTTCGGCATGACGTTGTAGCGCGTCTCCGGATCAGTCGGCGAACGTGCACCATGCGAGATCGTCGAGTAGATCTGCTCGATGCTGCCGCCCCAGACCCATTCGTCGTCATTGAGGTTCGGGTAGCCGACGCTGCCCGTCGCACCGGTGCCGTGGCACTGCGAGCAGTAGACCTTGAACAGCGACTTCCCGCCGGCGCGGGCGAACCGGGCCAGGTCCTCGTTGGCGAGGATATCGGCCGCCGGGGTCTCGGTGATCTTCGTGATCAGATCCCCCTGCGCCGCCTTCGCAGTGGCCAGTTCGGCATCGAGGTTGGCGCGGCTGGAGTAGCCAAGAACGCCGGTTGTCGCGGACGAAATCAGCGGCCAGGCCGGATAGGCGACGGTGTATCCGATCGCGAAGATGATGCAGCCGTAGAAGGTCCACAGCCACCAGCGCGGTAGAGGGTTGTTCAGCTCCTTGATGCCGTCCCACTCGTGACCGGTGGTCTCGACGCCGGTGATCTGGTCGATCTCCCCGTTGGTCATTTCCGTTCCTCCTCAGCCCTGGGCTGCACATCGTCGAGTGGGATGCGGGCGGCCGCCATGGCGTTTGCCTTGGCGCCCGGACGCACGAGGAAGAACACGACCACGAGGAAGATCGCCATCATGTAGAGGAGGCCCCAGCTGTCGGCGAAGTGCCGGAGCATGTCGTAGTGTGCGGTTGGCATGAGCTGGCTCGCTTAACGATAGTTGGCTTTGGCGTCGTAGGTGGTGAAGTCGACCAGCGTGCCGAGCATCTGGAGATAGGCGACGAGCGCATCCATCTCGGTGATCCGCTTGGGGTCGCCGTCGAAGTCCTCGGCCCGCACGTTGGTGTAGCGGGCAAGGAGTCCCGAGGTATCCGCATCCGGCGTTGCCTGCGCGATCAGGTCCGCCCGGGCACTTTGAATGGCCTCCTCGGTGTACGGCACACCGACCATGGCGTTCGCCTTGAGGCTGCCCGCGATATTGTTGGTGTCGAGGGTGGTTTCGGCCAGGAACCCGTGTTTCGGCATGATCGATTCCGGCACCAGCGAGCGCGGGTCGCTCAGGTGCTCGACATGCCATTCGTCCGAGTAGCGGCCTCCGACGCGCGCAAGGTCGGGCCCGGTGCGCTTTGAGCCCCATTGGAACGGGTGGTCGTACATCGACTCCGCCGCCAGCGAGTACTGGCCATAGCGCTCGACCTCATCCCTGAACGGACGGATCATCTGGCTGTGGCAGACATAGCAACCCTCGCGGACATAGATGTCGCGCCCGGCGAGCTCGAGCGGGGTGTAGGGACGCATCCCCTCCACCTTCTCGATCGTGTTCTGGAAGTAGAACAGCGGGGCGACCTCGACGATGCCGCCGATGCAGACGACGACCAGCGAGAGGGTCAGCAGCAGGGAGGCGTTGCGTTCGATGACGCCGTGCTTGCCCAGAATATCCATTTGGCGTGGCTCCTATTCAGCCGGCTGCAGGGCGGCGGTTGCGATCGGACGCTCGTCGCGGACCCGGCCGCGGATGGTCATCCAGATGTTGAAGGCCATCACCAGGCCGCCGGCGAGGTAGAGGAGGCCCCCGAAGGCGCGGGCGATGTAGTAGGGGTGGAGCGCGGCCACGGTCTCGGCGAACGAGTAGACGAGGAAGCCCTCCGCATCGTACTCGCGCCACATCAGGCCCTGCATGATGCCCGACACCCACATGACGGCGGCGTAGACAACGATGCCGGTGGTCGCGAGCCAGAAGTGCCAGTTGACCATGCGCGGCGAGTAGAGCTGCTTCCGCCCCCACAGGCGCGGCACCATGAAGTAGACCGCGGCGAACGAGATCATGCCGACCCAGCCCAGTGCACCCGAGTGCACGTGGCCGATGGTCCAGTCGGTATAGTGGCTGAGGGCGTTGACCGACTTGATCGACATGACCGGACCCTCGAAGGTCGACATGCCGTAAAAGGCGACCGCGATCACCATCATGCGCATGATCGGGTCGGTGCGCATCTTGTCCCAGGCGCCGCGTAGCGTCATGAGGCCGTTGATCATGCCGCCCCAGCTGGGCATCCACAGCATCACCGAGAACACCATGCCCAGCGTCTGCGCCCAGTCGGGCAGGGCGGTGTAGTGGAGGTGATGTGGGCCGGCCCAGATGTAGAGGAAGATCAGGGCCCAGAAGTGGATGATCGACAGCCGGTAGCTGTAAACCGGCCGCTCGGCCTGCTTGGGCATGAAGTAGTACATCATGCCCAGGAACCCGGCGGTGAGGAAGAAGCCCACCGCGTTGTGGCCGTACCACCACTGGGTCAGCGCATCCTGCACGCCCGAGAACAGCGAGTAGCTCTTGGAGCCGAGGAGGCTCACCGGCACGCTGAGGTTATTGACGACGTGCAGCAGCGCGATGGTGACGATGAAGGCAAGGTAGAACCAGTTCGCCACATAGATATGCGGCTCCTTGCGCTTGATGATCGTGCCGAGGAACAGGATCAGGTAGGCGACCCAGACGATGGTCAGCCAGATGTCCGTGTACCATTCGGGCTCGGCATACTCTCGGCTCTCGGTGATCCCGAGCAGGTATCCCGTCGCCGCCATCACGATGAACAGCTGGTAGCCCCAGAACACGAACCAGGCGAGGTTGTCGCTGATCAGTCGGGCTCTCGAGGTGCGCTGGACCACGTAGAAGCTCGTTGTCATCAGCGCAGTGCCGCCAAATGCGAAGACCACGGCCGACGTGTGCAGCGGCCGCATCCGGCCAAAGTTGAACCAGGGACCGAAATTGAGGTCAGGCCAGGCGAGCTGCAAGGCGATCACCACGCCGACGAGGAAGCCCACGCACCCCCAGAAGACAGTCAGGATGGATCCGATCCGGATGGGCGCATCGAAATACCCGTTCGATTCCGCACCGTCCGGCGAGACCGCCGGCTTTGGCTCACGCTGCCGGAGCAGGATCACGGCGCCCAGCCCGAGGACGGCGGCGATGATGCCCATATGCGCGCTGAAGGCGGCATCCTGTCCCAAGCCGGACAGTACGAGCGTGAAGAACGCCCCGCCCACCAGCGTGATGATCCATGGCAGATTTTGCAACGTCGCCCCCGTGCGCTCTCACTTTGACGTCGCAACCTAGTGGGCGCCGCGGCCGGCAACTTTGATTCAGATCAAGACTTTTGATCCCAGCTCACCCCACCATCTCACCAGAGTGTTCTTGGGTTGGAGCGTTTGGGATGACAGCCCGCGATCGGCTTTCGGCAGATCTCTGGACGCTGTTCGACCAGCAGCTGAGCCTCTGCGACTCGCTTGAGCGGATCGCGGACTCGCTGCCGCATCGGCTCGACCAGCCGCACTGCCAGCAAATCGCCGATCTGATTTGCCCTCTGATCAGGCAAGCGCACGCCTCGGAAGAAGCGCTGATATTTCCCCAGCTCGCTGCGTTGCATCGTGAGGGCGGCCAGGTTGTTGAGCGGTTGCGGCTTGAGCACATCGAGGACGAGTGCTTTGCCGAGGAGGTGCAGTTCGAACTGCAGCAGATCGCGACCGGTCAACCGGTTCTGGCGCCGGAGGCGACGGGATACATGCTTCGCGGCTTCTTCGAAGGTCTGCGCCGCCATGTGCGGCACGAACTGGAACTTGTGGCGAGCCTGCGTGCCGGGAACACGCTGAACTAGTCAGCCTGCTCAGCGCGATAGCGACGTCCGCCAGTTTTCAGACATGAACACGAATAGCCTCGCGGACGGCGGCCGACATCGAGTTGCCGATCGCCGGCATCTCGACGATCTGGGAAACCCACTCGACCAGCCAGGGGAACGGGCGAGCCGCCAGCAAGACCACCGGATAGGCCTTAACGCAGAAGGCGATGCTCTCGTAGTCCGGGCCGGTGAGGGCCTTCTGGTCGAGGACCGTGCAGTCGAAGCCTTGGGAGGCCACCCATGAAAAGTCAGGGAGCGCCTCTTTCGCCGTGACCTGGTATCCCTCCGCCTCGAGCGCAAAGACCAGCGATGCTCGAAGATCGCTGTTTGGTGCAATGACGAGAATGCGGCCGGAGGCCATGGCGCGGCAGGTCCTTGTGAATGCGCCTCAATGGAGAGACACCTCTCACTATGCCGCCGCCCCAACTGCCGCCTTGAGGTAAATCAAATAGCCGGCGCCGGCAGTCTCAGGCCTCGATCTCTACGTCCATGATCATCCGGACGAGCTCGGGAAGGCTCTTTGCCTGCATCTTGCCCATCAGACCCGCGCGGTAGACCTCAACGGTCCGCGGGCTGATACCCAGCTCGAAGGCAATGGTCTTGTTGGCTTGCCCCGCAACCACGCCCTTCAGCACCTGCCGTTCACGGTCGCTCAACGACGCAACTCGTTGCTTGACGATATCGAGGGCGGCCCCGCTCTGTACGCGCTCGGCCGCACGGCTTGCTGCCCTCGAAATGGACTCGATGATCACATCGTCGCTGAACGGCTTCTCGATGAAGTCGATGGCGCCACTCTTCATGGCTTCGACGGCCATTTGAACGTCGCCATGACCGGTAATCACGATCGCCGGCAACAGCGCATCGGCGTCGCGCAGGCGCCGAAGCAGCTCGACGCCGTCCATGTCCGGCATCCGAAGATCGGTAATCAGGCAACCGTTCGTGATCTGGGGCGCGATCGCGAGGAAGGCGGTTGCACTTTCGTGGACGCGCACCGCGAAGCCCGCCCCCGATAGCAGGAATGCCAGCGAGTTGCGTACGGCTTCCTCGTCATCGACGATGTGGACGACAGTGTCAGCTGTACTCAACAGGGGCCTCCGCGAACACGGGAAGAGAGAAACTGAATGTGGCGCCGCCCGCCGCGTTCTTGGCCACCGTGAGTTCGCCGCCGTGAGATTCGATGATGCGGCGGGAGATCGACAACCCTATACCCATGCCGTTGGCTTTGGTTGTGACGAACGGCTGGAACAACTGCGGAGCGACCTCGTCAGAAATCCCTGGCCCCGTGTCTTCGACTTCAACTTGCAGCCAGTCCGGCGACACGTGCCGCGTGCGGACGATGAGTTGCTTTTCGGGGCTGTCGCGCATCGCTTCCATGGCATTGCGCATCAGGTTGATCAGGACCTGCTGGATCTGCACCCGATCCGCCACCACGATGCTGCTGTCCGAGCCGAAGTCGAACACCGACTTGATGCCACGCTCGCGGGACCCGACTAGGGCCAGCGCTCCCGCCTCCTCGACCAGATGGTTGATGTCCTCCGGCCCCTTGTCGGTCTCGCCGCGGGTCACGAACTCGCGCAGGTGGCGAATGATATCGCCGGCTCGCAGCGCCTGCTTGGCGGTCTCGTCGAGAGCGCCGCGCATGCGGTTGGCATATTCCTCGTCGATCTTGTCCAGCATGCGCCGGCATCCCTGGACGTAGTTGGCAATCGCCGACAGCGGCTGGTTGAGTTCGTGCGCCAGCGTCGAGGCCATCTCGCCAAGTTCGTTCAGCCGGGCCAGCCGGGCCAGCTCGCTCCGGGCTTGATCGAGCATCGCCTGCGATTCCTCACGCTCGGTGAGGTCGCGGATGAAACCGGTGAAGTAGACGCGGTCCCCCTGCCGCATCTCTCCCACCGCAAGCTTCATAGGAAACGTCGACCCGTCCTTTCGCCGCCCCACCACCACGCGATCGATACCGATGATCCGCTTCTCCCCGGTCCTGAGGTACCTCGCGAGGTAGGCATCGTGCTGCTCGCGATAGGGTGTCGGCATCAGCATGCTGACGTTCTGGCCGATTGCCTCCTCCGGCGTGTAGCCGAACTGCCGAACCGCGGAAGCATTGAACGAGAGCATGATGCCGTCCGGGTCGATGACCACAGTTGCATCAAGCACAGTGTCGAGGATGGACTGGAGGTGGGCCTCCTTTTCGCGGAGCGTTTCCCCGGTGCGCTGCGATGTCCTGCGCAAGCCGAGAACCGAACGCAACAGCCAATAGATGGCGCCCAGGCCCAGGCCGGCAAGTACCAGCGACCCTGCTGTACGCAAGCCTGGTGAGAGTACTGGCTCCGGCGCGAGAGCCATCCCGGCAGCCAGGACAAGGCAAATGGCCGCGATGCCGGCGACGATGAGGTCTTTTCGATCGGTCGTATGGGAGGGCAGCCTGTCCATGAATCGTGTGTAGCCGCTGGCATCTGGGGATACAACAACCGGCCACTTGCTTGCGACACGAGCTGGCGCGGCCCCGAGGACGCACTCTCGATTTGCGATAGATCAATGTGGCCATCGTCCACTTGTGAAGGGGTTGCTGCACGCGAAACGTTCGCCGCTCAGGAGCTCCAACATGGTCAAGGATATCGTCGTACATCTCACCGGTTCTCCAGAGGACGCCGTGAGGCTGGCCTTCACCAAGGTCCTTGCCGAGTCGCAGGAGGCTCGGGTCACCGGCCTGCAGGTGCACGCGTTGCCGGACGTGATCTCCATCACCGACCCGTCGGGTTCAGCCTTCCTGCGAGCGCTGCTGGATGAATCCTCCAAGGCCGCCGACAAAGTCACCGCTGCCCTGCGCACCCAGCTGGCGAAACTGGGAGAGTCCACCGAACTCCGTCGCCTTGATGTGTACCCGGGACAGGTCGGCGAGGCCCTCGCGGCCGAGACGCGGACGGCAGATCTGTTCATCGGCACAAGGCCCTACGGGGATCCGGCTCGCCAGCATGGCGTCGAGGAGGCCGTGCTCTTCAGTTCGGGAAGAGGGTGCATCTTTGTACCTCCGAGCGCCAAGCTATCGGGCAAGATCGAAGCGGTCTTCGTCGCCTGGAAGAACACGCGGGAAGCCGCCCGGGCCGTCGCCGAGGCCATCCCGCTCCTGCAACGCGCGAAGTTGGTCGTCATCGGATTGGTGGAAGAGGAGGGGGCGAGCGAACGGTTCGGCGATCAACCGGGAGCCGATGTCGGCCGCTACCTGAGCCGCCACGGCGTACTCGGCGAGGTCAGGATGGTGAACGGATGGTCCGACGCCGGTTCGGCGATATTGAACGAGGCCAAGGCGATGCAGGCCGACCTGATCGTGATGGGCGGCTACGGTCACTCGCGCTTCCGCGAGTGGGCGCTTGGCGGTGCCACCCGCCAGGTGCTGGTCAATTCACAGGTTCCGGTACTGATGGCACACTGATGTCCCGCGATCGGCTACCCACCTCGGTGGCGGTCGGGGCACTGCTTCCCGAGGGGCCGAGCCTTTGACGCAGATCAAGGTCCCCGGGCGACAATCAGGTTAAGTGTCCGTCGACATCTCCAAGGAGGATCATCATGGAACGCATTCACATTACGCAGCACAGCTCTCTGGGAGCGGCGTGGTTTGCCGGCTGGCTCTTCACCATCGGGTATCTGAAGCTGGACTTTCTGATGGGCCTGCTGGGGTTGGTGATCTGGCCATACTTCCTGGGGTCGCACTTCGTGCCAACCTGACCGGACGACCACTGAGGTCGCCTCGCGTCACGCATACGAAAACGCAGCTAAACCATTGGGCTGACTGGCTTTACGTCGTCTTGATGTTGAGAAGAAGTGGCTCCGCGACTTGGACTCGAACCAAGGACCATTCGATTAACAGTCGAATGCTCTACCAACTGAGCTATCGCGGAACACGAGCCCTCCGGGGAAGGCAGCGCCCGTTTAGCGCTTTTGATTTCCTTTGCCAAGCCCGAATTTCCGATCTGGAAAACTCAATCCCGCTGTACCGCCGCGATGGCCGAGCGACGCTCCATTTCGGCTAGATCCCCGGGCGTATTGACGTTGCCGAACGGATCGCCTCCAGCGGCAACCGGCCACTCGACCTCGATGCCGCCGGCCTCGCTACACAGCGATTTGAGGCTGCGCGGCGCGCTTCCCGCCGCAATGCGCTCCGGCAGGTCACGGAATCGCGCTACGCGCCAGATCGAGTTGGTGGGGTAGGGCTGTCCCCCATACGACGCGATCGCTGCCGGCGCTTCGCCGAGGCCATCAACCAGCCGCCCGACGAAGTCCTCCGGCAGGAAAGGTGTGTCGACCGCCACGCTGATCAACAGCTCCGGCACCCCCGCCAGCCCATTGAGATAGGCGATGGCGCCCGCCAGTCCCGCCAGTGGCCCCGCATAGTCGCCATCGAGGTCGGGAACGGCAATCATGCGCGCCTCGAGCCCTAGTAGCGCCGGCTCGATCCGCCCATGTGCCACCAGCAGCGGCGTGCAGCCGGCGAGCCTGCTGGCCACGCGCTCGAGCAGCCTCACGCCACCAACCACCAGTTCCGACTTGATTGTCCCGCCGAGCCGCTCGCCGCGCCCGCCGGCGAGGATCAGCGCTGCCGTAGTGTGTTGATTCTGCACCATATCTCGCCGCCCAATGGCTCGCTCCCTTGACAATCTTCCGGCCACCATAGAGGAGCGGCGTCGGGGGGCTTCAGTCTACTGGAGTCTATATGACTACGCGTATCTTTGCCGCCCTGGCGTTTGCCGGGCTGCTCACCGGCACCGCAACCGCTGCCGACCTCTACGTTCCAACGCCCGATGAGGCAATCGTCACCGCAAGCCGCGATTGGACCGGCTTCTACATCGGCGCACATGGTGGCTACGGTGCTTTCGGCGCCGCACACAACGGCAATGACTCCGACGTTTCGGCCCTCAGCGGTTGGCTGGGCGGCGTGCAGGCCGGCTATAACTTCCAGGTCGATTCGGTGGTTTTCGGCCTCGAGGCAGACCTCTCGGCTGCCGGCATCGTCGAAGGCAGTGACACCGACCACTTCGAGGAAAACGACGGCATCAATGGCCTCGCCACCTTGCGGGGCCGCCTCGGCTTTGCCATCGGCGACCTGCTGCTTTACGGCACGGCGGGTCTCGCCGTCGCCAATCTCGATACCTACGACGAAGCACAGACGATTGGCGGCTGGGTCGCCGGCCTGGGCGCCGAGTACATGGTCACTGAGACCGTCTCGCTGAAGGCCGAGTATCTCTATACCAACTTCGGCACCGTCGACGTCGAAGGCTACGGCGCGCCGTTCGACATTGACGGGTCTGCCGTCCGCGTCGGCGTGAACTTCCACTTCTGATCACCACCGGGTGCATCAACCGGGTCCCGCACGCGGGCCCCGGTCATTTCCGCTGACATCCCTCGCCGTTCAGCTTGCAGAAAGAATTGCTCTGCCATATGAACCGCGACGGTGGGGCCACATGGCGGAGTGGTTACGCAGCGGATTGCAAATCCGTGTATTCCGGTTCGATTCCGGATGTGGCCTCCAATCCTCTCCCTAAATGGCTGTCGATGCTGCCGGTGCTTCATCACCTGGACGCGTGTTGTCTTCTGTCCCGGTGCGCAATAGTATCCTCTTGCGGCTTCGAGGGTCGAAGATGAGCGCACGCGACGACGCCTACGAGCGTGTGTCGGGAGAGGTTCCCGATCGGACCCTGACGTTCTCGTCCGTGATGCTGCTCCTCACCTTGCTGGTTGCGGCGGTTGCACTCACCGTCGCGTACTTTGTTACCAGCCGCTATCTGCACACCGACGTCGAGGTCGAACGCTACTGGCGTCTGATGTTCGATATGAACGCGGAGGGCACCGTCCCTTCCTGGTTCAGTTCGGCCCTGTGGATGCTGTCTGCAGGGCTGGCTGCGGTTGCAGCTGCCGGGGACAGGCAGGCGGGACGCGCCGTCTGGCATTGGCTCGGCCTTGCCGCGGTATTTGTGCTGTTGTCGCTCGACGAGGCGGCTTCACTCCATGAGAATATCGGCGCGCTGCTCGATCTGGTCGTGCACATGGAGGGTGTGCTCGCATGGTCCTGGGTGCTGTTCGGGGGAGGGCTGTTTATCGCTGTCGCTGCCGTGTTCGGCAGGTTCATTCTGACCCTGCCACCCGCAATAACCGCCACCTTTGCCGTGGCCGCGCTGGTGTTTCTCGCCGGCGCCCTGGGCGTCGAAATGTACGGTGCTTCGGTTGTCGAGGGCCAGGCGCAGTTCCCCTCCTGGCTGAACTGGACCCGGGTCATCGCCCTGGAGGAACTGCTGGAAATGCTCGGGGTCATCATCAACGTGGCGGCCCTGCTGCAGGTTCTTCGCGGCCAGTCGCCGATCCGGTTGGGCTTCCGATAGCCGGAGCGGGATCGCGCCGTCGTTTGCCGGTGCAGCGTCGTCCGCGCCTCCTTGAAGCATTCATCTGTGGGCGGTATGCACCTGCCTGACGCCTCCAACCAAGGGAGCCGAGATGGCCGACTTCGCTACTGCCCGCCTCAGGATGGTCGACAACCAGCTGCGCACCAGCACCGTTACCGATCATCGTCTGCTGTCTGCGATGGGCGAAGTGCCGCGCGAAGCGTTCCTGCCGGCCGATCGCGAGGCGCTGGCCTATGCCGATGTGGTGCACGCGCTCGGCGGCGACCGGTACCTTGGGGCGCCGGCGCCGTTTGCCCGGCTGGTCCAGCTCGCCGAGATTGCCGCGACCGACCACGTACTCGATGTCGGCGCCGGCACCGGCTATTCCACTGCCGTATTGTCGCGGCTGGCAGCCGAAGTGACGGGCCTCGAACCCGACCCGGAACTCGCCGACAAGGCCCGCGCCAATCTGGCTGCCATCGGCGTTGCCAATGCGACGATCGCTGTCGGCGGCTTCGATGGCTCCAGCCTGCCGGTCGACCACTTCGACGCCATCGTGGTCGAGGGCACGTTGCGGGCTGAGCCCACCTCGCTGTTCCATCTGCTCCGCGATGGCGGGCGGCTGGTCGCACTCATCAGCGCCGACGGACCATCAGTCGCCCATGTCTTCGTCAAATCAGGCGGCGAAGTCGCCGGCCGCAGCGAGTTCAACACCACCCTGCCGCCTTTGGCCGCAGAGCCGCGCGCCGAAAATTTTGTGTTTTAAAGGCGCGGCAAGACTACTGGTTCATAACTGACCCGCGGTTCGGCAGTGTTGCCGCTCAATCACGCGGCTAAACATTTCAAAGGTTAAAACGTCGCAACACTTGAGTTGCGAGGTTGTGCGTCCCATGTGCCCGGCATATCGTCGGTCGGCTGTCGGAGGTTTTGGACTATGCGTTACCTGGGGGCAATGCGGGCGGGCGCCCTTGCCATGGCTATTAGTCTGCTGGCGACGGCGGCACATGCGGAGAGTCTCCGCTCGGCGCTCGAGAGCGCCTATCAGAACAATCCCGAAATCATGTCGGCGCTGCTGAGCGTGAAGGCGAGTGCCGAGAACATCGCGCTGGCCAAGTCGGGCAAGCTGCCCGCCATCGCGGCTTCCGGCACCGTTGGCGGTTCCTGGTCCGCGCCGCAGGGCGGCGACCTTTCCACTGCCTTCTCGTCCACCGCGGGGATCAACTACAGCCAGACGCTGTTCGACAATTTCAAGACCGACGCCGATATCGAGCAGGCGCGCGCCGGGACCGAGGTCTCCAAATACGCGCTGCGCAACACCGAGCAGAACGTCCTGCTGGCGGTTGTGCAGGCCTACTACGGCGTGTTGCGCGACACCCAGCTGGTGCAATTGCGCGCCGACAACATGAGCTTCTTCGATGCGCAGGTGAGCTCGGCCGATGATCGGCTTCGTCTTGGCGAGGGCACCAAGATCGATGTCTCGCAGGCCAAGGCCCGCCAGGCAGCGGCCGTTTCGTCCTACCGGGCGGCTATCGCCTCACTGCAGACCAGCCAGGCGAGCTACGAGCGCTATGTTGGCCACAAGCCCAAGGGCCTGTCGTCGGACTTCAATTTCGGCAAGTCGCTGCCGGCCTCCATCGACAGCGCCATAGCCTCCGCCGAGGATCGGCACCCGGCGCTGCTGTCCGCCCGCGCCGCCATCCGTGTCGCCCAGGCAGGGTCGGACGCGGCGAGCGCTGCATTCGGCCCGACGCTCAGCCTGATCGGCGGCATCGAGGCTCAGATGCAGTACAGCAGCATCACCGATGCGACGACCAGCAGCCTCGGTGGTTCGGCCCAGCTGAAGCTCTCGATCCCGATCTATTCGGGCGGCGCGCTGTCGGCCAGCTTGCGCAAGGCCAATATCGAACAGATCCGCAGCGAAGTGGACGCGCTCTCGGCGCGCGACACCATCCGGGAAGCGGTGATCTCCTCCTGGTCGACGCTGCAGAACGCCACGGCCCAGATCACCTCCGCCGAGGCGGCAGTCGCCTCCAACCAGCTCGTGGTCGAAGGCACCATTCAGGAGCGTGACGTCGGCCAGAAGACGACCCTGGACGTGCTGAATGCGCAGGCGGAACTCACGACCGCCCGCGAGTCGCTCATCACTGCCCGCTCGACCCGGATGATCGCCGCCTTCTCGCTGCTTTCTGCCGCAGGCAAGCTGTCCCCCGAAGTGCTGGGCCTTAACGTGCCGGTGCATTCGGCCAACGGTTACATTGCGACCGTCGAGGACGTCTGGGCAGAACTGCGCGCGCTCGACGACTGAGTTCGTGCTCGGGGTAGCGTGGACCCCGGCGAGGCAGTGGCCTAACCTTCCGAATCAAGCCGCGACGCGAGTCCCGCGTCGCGGCTTTTCTGTGCGGGCTGCGAGGGGCGGCCCGCCGATTTGGGGGAAGCAATGAAGTCACTACCGTTCTGGTTCATCGCCATCGGCGCGCTGCTGGGGCTCGCGGGCATGGCGTGGGGCATCCAGATGGCCATCACACAGGACCACGCGCTGTCGCCTGGGCACGCTCACAACAACCTCGTGGGGTTCGTCACGATGGTGATCTATGGCGTCTACTACAAGCTGGTGCCCGCCGCGGCGCAGACCCGCGTGGCGCTGGTGCATTTCTGGGTCGCACTGCTCGGCGCGCTGACCATCGGCATCGGTGTTGCCATGGCCACCTCGGGGCAGGGCGAGTGGTTGGCACAGATCGCCTCCATCGCCACCATCATCGGCATGCTGATCTTCGTCTACACCATCTTCCGCAATCGGGCGGCGCTGGCCTAGGTCAAGCCGCTACATTGGGATCTTCCCCCGGATTTGTCTGGGGGAAGACTTCTACTGCTGGTGTGCCGCCGATTCACAAAGCGCCATCGCTTGCACTAGATTGAGTGCAGCCGATTCGGTTTGTCGCCGAGTCTGCCCAAAGTGCGGCCGCGTATCTGGCGGGTAATGTGAGGCAGTTATGAACAAGCCGGCGCCCAAAGAGCCCTCGATGGACGAGATCCTGTCCTCGATCCGACAGATCATCGCCGATGATGACGCTGGGGCAGCGCCGAAAAAGCCGGTAATGCCCGCACCGCCGCCGGCCCGCAGCTTCGTGCCGCAACCGCGCCCGGTCGAGCCGGAGCCCGAGCCGCTGGCGCTGTCGCCTGAGCAGATCCTGCGCGACACCGCTGCCGAGGACGAAGCCAAGCCCGGCCTCAGCTTCTCCGAACTGCTCGGCGGCACCGCTCCGGCGCCCGATCTCGATGCCACGCTCATCGATCCGGACGACATTTCCTTCGACCAGGAGGAAGATGAGCCCGCGCCGGTGCCGGCCTATGTGCCGCCGCCGCGTGTTGCCGCGCCCGCCTACGAGCGCCCGGCACCGCGCCCGGCCGCTGCCGTAGCCATGGCCGCGCCGATGCCCGATCCGACCCTTTCGTCCGATCTCGCGGAAGAGCTGCTGGAGCCGACCACGCAGTCGGCGGTGAAGAGCACCTTCGCCCGGCTCTCGGGCCTCTCGACCGTCACCAGCGGCGTCACCATCGAAGACATGATGCGCGAAATGCTGCGCCCCATGCTGAAGGAATGGCTGGACGAGAACCTCCCCTCCGTCGTCGAGCGGATGGTGGAAAAGGAAATCGCCCGGGTCTCGCGCGGCGGCAAGTAGTCGATCGCTGACGACTGGCGGCCGTCACCGGCCGCCCCTTGCGCTGCATACCTCGTCGTCACCACATGGCTTTGTGTTGACTTCCCCCTCACGCCTTTGCTTTAGACCTAGCCACTGAGTTCTGGGGCCCGCCGGCACTTTGGTGCGCGCGGGCCGTTGCCGTTGGAAACCACCGATGCTTGAGAAGACTTACGACCCCGCCGCCGTCGAGACCCGCATCTACGAGCAGTGGGACAAGGCCGGCACCTTCAAGGCAGGGGCAGGGGCCAAGCCCGGCGCCGAGACCTTCTCGATCGTCATCCCGCCGCCCAACGTCACCGGTTCGCTGCACATCGGGCACGCGCTCAACAACACCATCCAGGACATCCTGATCCGCTTCGAGCGCATGCGCGGCAAGGACGTGCTGTGGCAGCCCGGCACCGACCACGCCGGCATCGCCACCCAGATGATCGTCGAGCGCCAGCTGGCCGAGCGCCAGCAGCCCGGCCGCCGCGAGATGGGCCGCGAAAAGTTCCTCGAGCGCGTCTGGGAGTGGAAGGCCGAATCCGGCGGCACCATCCTCAACCAGCTCCGCCGCCTCGGCGCGTCGGCCGACTGGTCGCGCGAGCGCTTCACCATGGACGAGGGTCTCTCGGAGGCCGTCCGCAAAGTGTTCGTCACGCTCTACGAGAAGGGCCTGATCTACCGCGCCAAGCGCCTCGTTAACTGGCACCCCGGCCTCGAGACCGCCATCTCCGACCTGGAAGTCGAGAACATCGAGACCAATGGCAAGATGTGGCACCTGCGCTACCCCATCGAGGGCAGCGAGGAGACCATCACCGTCGCCACGACGCGCCCCGAGACCATGCTCGGTGACGTCGCGGTTGCCGTGCATCCCGAGGACGAGCGCTACAAGCACCTCATCGGCAAGCACGCCATCCTGCCGCTCGTCGGCCGCCGCATCCCGATCATCGGCGACGAGTACGCCGACCCCGAGCTCGGCTCCGGCGCGGTGAAGATCACCCCGGCGCACGATTTCAACGACTTCGAAGTCGGCCAGCGCCATGGCCTCAAGCCGATCAATATCTTCACCACCACGGCAAAGCTCAACAACAGCGTGCCGCCCGCCTATCGCGGCCTCGACCGCTTCGACGCGCGCGACAAGATCGTCGCCGAGCTCGAAGCGTCGGGCGTCCTCGTCTGGGTCGACGACAAGAAGATCATGGTCCCCTACGACGAAAAGTCGAAGCTGATCGTCATCGAGCCGTTCCTCACCGACCAGTGGTTCGTGAAGGCCGACATCCTGGCCGAGCCGGCGCTCGCCTCGGTGAAGGAGGGGCGGACCAAGTTCGTCCCCAAGAGCTACGAGAACACCTATTACGCCTGGATGGAGAACATCAAACCCTGGTGCATCTCGCGCCAGCTCTGGTGGGGCCATCAGATCCCGGCCTGGTACGGCCCGCGCCTCAACACCGATCCGGATTTCAACAACCGCGACGCCGGCCTCAAGTGCTTCGTCGCCGACAACGAAGCCGAAGCCATCACGTTGGCGCAGGCCTACTACGGCAATCGCAAGATCCAGGTCTACGGCGGCGGCGCCACCGCGCCCGACTACGTCAAGGCCTTCACCACCTTCGACACCACCCAGCGCGACCGGCTCAATGCCGACACCTGGAGCATGCGCAAGCACAAGGACCCTTTCGCCGAGCTGAGCGACAGCAAGGTCCCACTGCACCGCGACGAAGACGTGCTCGACACCTGGTTCTCCTCCGCCCTGTGGCCGTTCTCGACCATGGGCTGGCCCAACCAGACCCCCGAACTCGCCAAGTACTATCCGACCGACGTCCTCGTCACCGGTTTCGACATCATCTTCTTCTGGGTCGCCCGCATGATGATGATGGGCCTGGAGTTCACCGGCACCGAGCCGTTCCACACCGTCTACATGCACGCCCTGGTCCGCGACGAGAAGGGCCAGAAGATGAGCAAGACCAAGGGGAACGTCATCGACCCCTTGAGCCTCGTCGACGAGTACGGCGCCGACGCCACCCGCTTCACCCTCGCCGCCATGGCCGCGCAGGGCCGCGACATGCGTCTCGCCATTTCCCGCGTCGAGGGCTACCGCAACTTCGTCACCAAGCTCTGGAACGCCGCGCGCTTCCTCGAGATGAACGGCTGCGCCCGCGTCGAGGCGTTCGATCCCAAGAAGAACACCCTGGCGCTCAACCGCTGGATCGTCGGCTCCACCGCACGCGCCGTGGCCAACGTCACCGCCGCCATCGCCGACTACAAGTTCAACGAAGCTGCCAACGCTGCCTACGATTTCGTCTGGGGCACCTTCTGCGACTGGTACATTGAACTCGCCAAGCCCGTCTTCACCGGCGAGGACGAGGCCCACAAGGCCGAGACCCAGGCGACTGCGGGCTTCGTTCTCGACCAGATCCTGAAGCTGCTGCACCCCTTCATGCCCTTCGTCACCGAAGAACTGTGGGCGGAAACCGGCAAGACCGGCCCGGCGCGCGAAAAGCTGCTGATCATCTCCGAATGGCCCGAACTCGCCGGCCTCGAAGACCCCGATGCGCAGGCCGAGCTCGATTGGCTCGTCGCCCTGATCTCCGGCATCCGCTCGGTCCGCCAGGAAATGAACGTCCCCGCCGGCGCCAAGGTAAAGCTCCTGGTCGTCGGGGCAGGGGAGACCACCGGCACCCGTATTGAGGCCAACCTGTCGGCGCTCACCCGTCTCGCCCGCCTCGAAAGCGTCGATTACACCTCCGACGTGCCACGCGATTCCGCCCAGTTGATCCTCGGCGAGGCCACCTTTGTGCTGCCGCTCGCCGGTGTCATCGATCTGGATGCAGAACGCACTAGACTGAAGCGCGACATCGCCAAGGAAACGGTCGAGATCGAAAAGATCGACAAGAAGCTGGGCAACGAGCAGTTCCTTGCCAAGGCTGCCGAGGAGGTCATCGAAGAACAGCGCAGCCGCCGCGCCGAGGCGGAGGATCGCCGTGCGCGCCTCATCGAAGCGCTGTCGCGGCTGAGCTAACGGAGCCCCGATGGGCGACACCTTGCCTTCCAGCAGCCACCGCCAGCCCATCAAGGACTGGATGACCATCGTCCAGTTCGACGGCCGCGGCGGCGTCCGCAAGCTCGAAGAGGCCGAGGAGGCGGATTTCGCCACCCCGGCCAAGGGCTTCGCGCTGATCTCGGGCAACTCCCGGGCGCCGGAGTTCAAGGTCTGGCTGAAGCGCCAGCTCGGCGACTTCAATGCCGACCTGATCACGGTGCCCTCCACCCGCAGCCGCTGCACCGTGCTCGACGACCGCGCCCTGGTGGTGCTCCGCGTCGCCCGCCCGGGCGCCGATCCCGAGGATGTCGGCCGTCAGCTGCTTAGCCTCTGGATCGAGAAGGGCCGGGTGATCATCGCGTCCGAACTCAACATCGTCGAGTTCCTCGGCATCACCCAATGGCAGCAGACCCATCACGCCCCGGTCTCGCCGGCCGATCTGGTCGCACGCCTCGCCCTGCGCGCCGCCGATCGTATCGAGCCGCTGATCGAGCGCATGGGCGATAGCCTCGACACCATCGAGGAAACGCTGATGCTGAACCGCAGCGGCGACACCCGCTCCCGCCTCGCCCACCTGCGCCGCACGCTCATCAACATGCGGCGCCTGATCTGGCCGCAGCGCGACGTGCTGACGACGCTCGAAATCGAAGACCTGAGCTTCTTCACCACCCGCGACCGCGTCCGCCTGCGCGAGGCCGCTGCGCGCACCGCCCGCCTCGGCGACGAGATGCAGACCCTCTCCGAGCGCGCCGTGCTGGTGCACGAACAATTGCTCGATACCCGCGCCGAGCAGATGAACCAGACCATGCTGCTGCTTGCCGCCGCCACTGTGGTGCTGATGCCGCTCACCGTCATCAGCGGCATTTTGGGCATGAACGTCGACGGCATCCCCTTCCACGACAGCCCCTACGCCTTCTGGATCGTCACCGGCTTCCTCTGCGTCCTCGGCGTCGCCATCTACCTCTTCATGCGCAAGAAGAAATGGATGTAAGGGGCTGACGGGCCGCTAGATTCCGTATCTCCCCACCAGCCGTCATCCCGGCGAAAGCCGGGACCCACTGCTCGGACCGTTGGTGCGGCACGAACCGCGCCGGTCCATCACAGATGGGTCGGACGTGCTCGCGCGGGTGGATCAGCCGGTGCACTGGGTCCCGGCTTTCGCCGGGATGACGGCCAGCGAGGTTGGCTCGATGGTCCCCCAAACGCGATGCGGCACCTCCCCCTCTGACGGGGGGATGGATGGGGGTGAGCGGAGCCACAATGCCGAGGCGGCACAAGGCGTTGCGAGAATCTTGCGCCGATCTATCCCCCCACTCCCCAGCCATGCGATTCTCCCACCCATCCGCTGCACCGAAGCGAGATCATGACGAGTGGTTGGTGCGGGGGAGACCGGGTGGGCTGCGGGTCGCTGCAGTTCAGGCGGAAACCATCACGGCAAGGACCGGTTCGCCGGTCAAGCCGCTATCACGC
>NZ_JBFUFI010000009.1:0-214432 GCF_056403495.1 Devosia sp. P2_G7 | reverse complement strand
CCCTCCACCAGCTTCGCTGGTCCCCCTCCCCCGCCCCGCGGGGGAGGATCAAGGAGAGATCGGGGGCCGGTCCAGGGGGTGCCAAGATCGGCGGTTAGCGGATCGAAGGCGAGTTTCAGGTCGTCGGCCAGGGCGCGGATGAGGGAGGCTTCGCCGGGGGTGTCGCCGCGGGGGACGCGGGCGAGGGCGACGATGAGGTCGCGCTCGAGGCGGCCGGTGGGGGACTGGCCGAAAATGTGGAGGCCGTCGCGGATCTGGGCTTCCTTCAGGTCGCAGAGGAAGGTGTCGATGCGTTTGAGCGTTTCGAACTCGTCGGGGACGAGGCCGATGTCGCGATCGAGGCGCGCGTCGCGGGTGAAATCGAGGATGCGTTTGCGCAGGCCGGCGAGGCGGCGGCGGTCCATGCCGGAGGCGGCGTAGTACTCGTCCAGCAGGGCTTCGAGGTCCTTGAGGGGACCGTAGGTTTCGGCGCGGGTGAGCGGCGGGACCAGGTGATCGATGATCACGGCGCCGGTGCGGCGCTTAGCCTGCGTGCCCTCGCCGGGGTCGTTGACGATGAACGGATAGAGCTGTGGGAGTTCGGCCCAGAGGGTGGTGGGATAGCTCGCCGCATCGAGGGCGGTGGCCTTGCCGGGGAGCCACTCGAGGTTGCCGTGCTTGCCATTGTGGAGAAGCGCGTGGGCGGCGAACTCGTGGCGCAGCCAGAGATAGGCGGCAAGGTAGCCGTGCGGCGGTACGAGATCGGGATCGTGGTAGCTGGCGGTTTCGTCGAGGTGGTAGCCGCGGGCGGGCTGGACGAGGATGGCGACGCTGCCGAAGCGGAGGGCGGGGAGGTGGAAATTGTCACCGCGGACGAAGGGATCGGCTTCGGGAGCGCCCCAGCGGGTGGTGACTTCGGACTGGATTTTGGCCGGGAGCGTGGCGAAGAGCTCGCGATAGCGATTCACGGGAAACGGGATGCCGGTGCCGCGGTCGGGGTGGGCGTTGGTGGGCCCGGATTGGAGGAGGTCGATGAGGGTGTTACCGCCGGCCGGGAGATCGAGCGTGGGGCCCCCCCCCACCCTCTCCCTCCCCCGCGAGGGGGCAGGTGACCCGACTGAGAAGCCGGCGGTTTCCAGCGCCTTCAAAATCTCCACTGTCGATTGGGGGGCGTCGTAGCCGACGCCGTTGGCGAGGCGGCCGTCGCGGATGGGGTAGTTGGCGAGGATGAGGGCGACGCGGCGATGTTCGCGCGGGGTGGTGCGGAGAGTGGTCCAGTTCTTCGCCAGCGTGACGGCGCGGCGAATGCCGTCGGGGTCTGGAGCGTAGGCAGAAAGCGGGCATTGGGTGCGGGCGTGCCAGACGGCGTCGTGCTTGTGGCCGACCAGCAGCATGCCGATGCGGCCGTCGAGTTCGGGCAGGACGACCTGCATGGCGAGGTCTTTCGCCGTGAGGCCCTGAATATCGGCGGCCCATTGGGGTTCCGGACGGCCGCCCTGCAGCAGCTGGATCACGGGGGCGTCGATGCCGGCGAAGGGGTTCTGCTTGTCGTCGAGGCCATCGAGCCCGAGGGCGAAGCCGGTGAGGTTGAGGATGGCGCTGGGTGGGTAGGCCGCGAACGCGGACTGAACGAAGCGGATGCAGGCGGCTTCCTTCAGCGTCGAGACGACGATGGGGACCGGGTTGAGCGATTGGGCTTCGAGTTCTGCGATCAGGGCTTCGAGGGTGGCGGTGCCGGCGCCTTCGAGGGCGGCGCGGTAGAAGAGGAGGGGGATGTTCGGGTTGGCCGAGGCGGGGAGCGCGTCGACCATGCCGTGGGCGGGGTGCCAGAGGCCGAAGCGGTGGAAGGGTTTGGGGGCTGAACTGTTGGGTTCGAGCGTGGGGCTCCCCCCACCCTTGATCCCTCCCCGCGAGGGGGAGGGAGACGACTGCGCTAGCTGTGCGAAAGCCGCGAGGAGTGCGTCGGCGTTTTCGGGGCCGCCGGCGGTGAAGAGGGTGTGGAGTCTGGTCCAGTCATCGGGGTGGATGGTGGAGCGCTGCTGCAGGATCGGGTCGGGGTTGGCGTCGCCGGGGAGGAGGGCCAGCTGGATCTTGCCGCTGAGGGCGAGGGCGGTGAGTTCGTCGACGCCGTATTGCCAGTAGGCCGGGCCGCCGAGGAGGCGGACGACGACCAGTTTGGCGTGCTGCACCGTCTGGTCGAGCCACAGGTCGACGGAGAGGTTGTGGCTGAGGCGCAGGAGGTTGGCGAGGCGCAGGTCTGCGGTGCCGGAGCGATCGGCCGCGGCGGCAAGCATCATCAGCTCGCTGTCGGCGGCCGAGGCGAAGATGAGCGCAGCGGGCGTTTGGGCGAGGTCGATGGCCTCGCCCTCCTGCTGCAGGGCACCTGCCTGGGCCGCTAAGAGGTGCATCAGGCGGCGGCCGCCACCGCCTGCTGGAGGCTTGCGGTGATGGCGGCGTGATCGAGCGGCGACTCGCCGATCACCACCAGGGCGGTCTGGCGGGCTTCGCCCGGCTTCCACGGTCGGTCGAAATAGGCGGAGACGCGCGGGCCGACGGCCTGGATGGCGAGGCGAGCCGGGGCGCCGGGCAGAGCCGCGAAGCCCTTTAGGCGGAGCACGTCGTGGGCGCGGATGGTCTGCTCGATGGTTTCGAGCAAGTGGTCCTTGCTGGTGACGCCGTCGAGGGTGACCGAGAACGAGTCGAAGTCGTCGTGCTCGTGGCCCTCGCCGCCGTGCTCGAGCTCGTGGTGGCTCTCGCGGCCGGCGAGATTGTCCTCGGTCGAAAGACCCATGCCGAGCAGGGCCGCGACATCGACATGGCCGTTGCGGGCGCGGACGATGCCGGTGCCCGGGCGCATTTCGGCGCGGAGGTGGGTCTCGATGGTGTCGAGATTGGCGTCGGTGACCAGATCGGCCTTGTTGAGGATGATCAGGTCGGCGGCGACAAGCTGATCCTCGAACAATTCGCCGAGCGGGGTTTCGTGGTCGAGCATGGCGTCGGCGGAGCGGAGCGCATCGACGGCCGCCTCGTCATTGGCGAAACGGCCTTCGGCGAGCGCCGCGGCGTCGGCGACGGTGACGATGCCGTCGATGGTGACCTCGGACTTGATCTCGGGCCAGTTGAAGGCGCGGATCAGCGGCTGCGGCAAAGCGAGGCCGGAGGTCTCGATGACGATGTGGTCAGGGCGATCCGGCCGTTCGAGCAGCGCCTGCATGGTGGGGATGAACTCGTCGGCGACGGTGCAGCAGATGCAGCCGTTGCTGAGCTCGATCATGTCCTCCTCGCGGCAGGTCTCGTCACCGCAGCCGGCGAGGATTTCCTTGTCGACGCCGAGCTCACCGAACTCGTTGATGATCAGCGCGATGCGCTTGCCCTTGGCGTGGGCGAGCAGGTGCCGGACGAGCGTGGTCTTGCCGGCGCCGAGGAAGCCAGTGATGATGGTGACGGGAATCTTTTCGGTCGAGCTCATGCGTGGGCACCCTTCAGGGCAAAGGCGGGGGACTTAGCGAAGCGCTCGTTGAGCCAGCCAAGCAGCGGGCCGACGGTCAGCCAGAACAGCGCGCCGGTGGCGAGGGTGGCGGCGGCGAAGCTGGTGGCGAGGTTGGCGGGCACGGTGGTGGCGTGTTCGCCTGCGAGCTGGGGGGCGCCGATGACGTGCGGGGCGAGGATCAGCGCGGCGGCGATAACGATGCCGGTCCAGTTGCGGAGCTTGGCGATGGCCAGCATGCCGGCGCCGGTGGCGATGGCGGTGCCGACCCACCAGACCTGGCGGGCAACGAGATCGGCGGCGGGCATGCCAGGGAGTTCGGGCGGCAGGCCGAAGGCCGGGGCGAGCTGCAGCGCGACGAAGCCGCCGAGGCCCCAGATCACTCCGTTGCGGGCGGTGATCTCGATGCCGGAGAGGACAGAGACGGCAGCGAGGAGGAAGGCGAAGCCGATGCAGCCGAGGAGGTTGGCGAGCACTGTGTAAAAGATGCGCTCAGCCCCATCCTGAGGAGCCCAGGCGTCTTCGTCGTGCTCGTGGGCGGGGGCGGCTTCCTCGTGCGAGTGCGCCGGGGTGGCGGCGTCGTGGGTGTGTTCGGCGGCAGCCTCGGCAGGAGCGGCGTTTTCATAGACCTCGGCGGCGAGGATCAGCGGCGCGACGCGCCACTGCTGGACGGCGCTCATGGCCAAGCCAGCTGCGAGTCCAGCAAGGACCGCAGCGAAGAAGATTCGCTGGAAGAGTTTCATCGATGTCTCGTTTGCTTGACGGCGTCAGTGGCAGGGAAAGCCGAGCGAATGACGCGTGTCGTGCGCGCCATTATGGATGGCCATGTCGCTGGCAAAGCCGACGCCGCCGACGAGGACGAAGCCGATAAACAATGCCAGCACACCTGCGATGACGCGCTGCGAGACAGAGAGACTGGCGACGGACGCCGTCTGGACCTGAGTATTCATATGCCTGCACCCTCCGTGCGGATGAAATGGGGGGAGTCCCCGGTTGCACGCTGGCAGGTCTCCTGGCTCACGGGTCGTCGTGTTCTCCGGCCTTCCCGACACCTCGCGTGGCATCAGTGGCATAGTCGGAGGGCACTCGCCGCTTACAGTTGCGGGGGCAGCCACGGATTTGGTCCCTGATGGGTACGCCGCACCGTGTTCCCTTTTGATCCCCTCGCCCGAACGGGTCCGAGGAACCAACGTGGGCTATCGTTACGCCGCGGGAGGGGTCGCGGTCAATCTTCGGCCGCGGCGGAATCGGGATAGCCGACGGTGACCGTGTCGACGCGCGCATCGACCTTTTCGAGCAGCGGCTCGGTGGACGAGATCTGCATATCGCCGGAGATGGCATCGACGTTGAGGTCGGCCGGGTAGTCGCCGACGGCGAAGCGGGCCGAGACAATGCAGCCATCTGCAGGAGGTGCGAGCTTGCCGCCCTCGAAGATGGCAGCGCCGCCGTAATCCCAGAAGAAGCCGAACATCTGGAACGGCCCGCCATTCAGCGCTTCGACTTCCTTGACCGTGAGGCCCTGCTTCAGGCCGCCCGGCGCAGTGTCACCGGGCGGGACGGTGAAATAGGCGACGCGCTCGTGCTTTTCCTCGTCCCACCAGCCGAACTCGATGGTCTTGGCGGGATCGTTCGGAAAGACCGTGGTGGCGAGTACGGTGGAGCCTTCGGGACCGGGGACGTCGCCGGTCACTACGTTATCCTTGCCGAAGGTCTCGATCAGACGTGCTTCGGAGCTGTCGCCGGCGAATGGGCCGTCGCAGGCGATGTCGGCGGCCATGGCTGGAGCGGCGAGCAGCAGCAGCGGGAACAGCATGAGGGAGCGCATGGTCGACCTCCGTTTGATCCGTCGATTCTAGCGGACCGCGTTGAGTCTGGGCAGGCCTTGCGGCGGAAGCTGGGCGCGGCGATCAATGGGCTGACCCCAATTGATTCGCGCAGGTGCCCGATGCCCTTCACCTTCCAGACGGTGATGCCGATCCTGTTACTGATCGGCTCCAACGTTTTCATGACCGTCGCCTGGTACGGGCACCTGAAATTCCCCAGCATGGCGATGTGGGTCGCCGTGATGGTGAGCTGGGGTATCGCACTGGTCGAATACTGGCTGGCCGTCCCCGCCAACCGTATCGGCTATGGCGCCTATACGGCGGCGGAGCTGAAGACCATCCAGGAGGTGATCAGCCTCACGGTGTTCGCCGGCTTTGCGGTGTTCGTGCTTGGTGAGAAGCTGACCTGGAATCACGCCGTCGGATTTCTGCTGATCTTTGCCGGAGCGTTCTTCATTTTCCGGGGACCGTTGAAGTAGCTAGCAGCGACTGGTGGGCGAAAGCGCCTGCCCCTGCCCCATCAGCGACGGCGAAGCTGATGTTGTGCATCGGGCGCGCGGCGTCGCCTGCGGCATAGACGCCGGGGATCGAGGTCTGCTGCGTGTGATCGACGACGAAGAAATCGCCGACTGCGCCGGCCTTGGTCTCGCAGCCGAGCTCGACGCCGAGGTTAGTGGAGAAGCTGATCGGGGCGTGGACGAAGATCGCCGCGAGCGGCACTGGGCCCGCAGTGGTGACCACCGCGTTCAGCATGCCGTCGTCGTGGTCGAAACGGACCACCGCTTCCTCGACCAGTTTCACTCGCATATCGGCCAATGCGGCCTGTACCGTCGGATCGACGGGGGTGCCGTTGGCGAACAGCGTCAGATCGTTGGTCCACTCGGAAAAGAAGCGGGCGAGGTGCAGGATGTCGCCTTCGCGGAGCAATAGTCCGAGCGGCCGGTCGGCGACTTCGTAGCCGTGGCAATAGGGGCAATGCAGCGCGCTCTTGCCCCAGCATGCGGCCATGCCGGGGATCGTATCGACGCTGTCGGTAACACCGTGGGCGAGGATCAGGCGGCGGGCCGTGAGCTGTTCGCCGGAGGCGAGCTCAAGCGAAAAGCCGTCGTCGACGGCGCTTGCCGAGATCGCCTCGGCGGTGCGGCGTTCGATGGTCTTGTAGGTGTCGAGCTGGCGGCGGGCCTCGGCGAGCAGTTCACCAGGAGCGGCGCCATCGCGCGACAGGAAGCCGTGCGAGTGGGCGGCGAAACGGTTGCGCGGCTTGCCGGTATCGAGCACCAACACCCTGCGGCGGGCGCGACCGAGCTGCGTGGCGGCGGCAAGGCCGGCAAAGCCGCCGCCGATGATGATGACGTCGTACATGGGACGATCCTGTTGGTACGGAGAATGGCAGCGGCGGCGAGACGTTCCCCGCCGGTGCTTCTTCGGCGCTACTGCGCGAGGCAGGACTTGAGGTTGGTGGCGAGGTTCTCGATCAACTGGCGGTAGAGGCCGGGGCCCTCGTCGAGATTGGCGCCCTCGGGGTCGAGCACGCCCTGCTTGGCGGTGGTGCCTTCGGTGAGGACGTTGACGATCCGCGGGTCGAACTGCGGCTCGGCGAAGACGCAGGCGGCGTCGAGGGTCTTGAGCTTGTTGCGGATCTCGTTGATGCGATCGGCGCCGGGAGAGACCTCGGGGCTGACTGTGATCGAGCCCGCGACGTTGAGGCCAAAGCGGTTCTCGAAATACTGGTAAGCGTCGTGGAAGACGACGAAGGGGCGGTCCTTGATGGGCGCAAGGCTGGCCTCGGTTTCGGCGATCAGCGCGTCGAGATCCGCGGCCTCTTTCGCGGCATTGGCGCGGTACGTGTCGGCATGCTCGGGATCGGCGGCGACGAGGCTGTCGGCGATGGCGGTGACCATCACCTTGGCGTTGGCCGGATCGAGGAAGAAGTGCATGTCGGCTTCTTCGCCGTGACCATGATCCTCGGCCGCGTGCGCATGATCGCCGTCGGCATGCTCCTCGAATGTGCCGCTCTCGCGGGGCGGCAGCAGCTCGATGCCGGGGGCTTGGCTGAGCTCGACGATGGTGGCGTGGGGGGCGAGCGTGGCGATCGAGTCCTCGAGGAAAAGCTCGAGGCCATGGCCGGTCCAGAACACCAGGCTGGCCGATTGCAGGGCCTGCGCGTCGGAAGGCTTGAGGCTGTAGGTGTGGGGCGAGGCGGCCCCCTTGACGATCAGCGCGGGGGTGCCGAGATCACCCATTACCGCCGCGACGAGCGCGTGAAGCGGCTTCACCGTGGCCACCACGTTCGGCACTTCGGCGAGTGCCATGGGTGACCAGCTGAGCGCCGCGACGAGCGCCAGGAGGAACGGTTTCTGCATCGGAAGACCCCTGTTGGATACGCAGTTCAAAGGCGCGATATGTTATGACATTACGCTTTCGATGTGTTACGCTATAACGTAATGGTAGAACGTCAGCAAGAGACGGAAACGTGAATTTCATGGATGCGCGGAGCGGGCACGAGGTGCTGGTGGATGTGGCCGGTGCCGGGGTCAGGCGCGACGGGCGCTGGCTGGTCGAGGGCGTGGACCTGACGATCCGGCGGCGCGAGATCGTGACGCTGATCGGGCCCAACGGCTCGGGCAAATCGACGACGGCGAAGCTGGTCACCGGGGTGTTGAAGGCGGATGCCGGGACGGTGTCGCGGCAGTCGGGACTGCGGATCGGCTACGTGCCGCAGAAGCTCTCGATCGACTGGACCATGCCGCTGACGGTGCGGCGGCTGATGACGCTGACCGGGAGCTATCCCCGCGAGGAGATCGACGCGGCGCTCAAGGCGACGGGGGTGGCGCACCTCGCCAATGCCGAGGTGCAGCATCTGTCCGGCGGCGAATTCCAGCGCACGTTGCTGGCGCGGGCAATGATCCGCAAGCCCGATCTGCTGGTGCTCGACGAGCCGGTGCAGGGGGTGGATTTCTCGGGCGAGGCGGCGATCTACGACCTGATCGGGCAGATCCGCGACCAGACCGGCTGCGGCATCCTGCTGATCAGCCACGACCTGCATGTGGTGATGGCGGCGACCGATACGGTGATCTGCCTCAACGGCCATGTGTGCTGCCGCGGCACGCCGGAATCGGTGGCCAACAGCCCGGAATATCTCAGCCTGTTCGGGGCTCGCGCTGCGACGGCGCTGGCGGTGTATCAGCACCATCACGACCATACGCACCTGCCGGACGGGCGGGTGCAGGAGGCGGATGGGCGGATCGTCGAGGCGCATGAGCATGTGCACGAGCATGAGGGGCACGACCATGCTTGACGACTTCTTCGCCCGCGCGCTGATCGCCGGGATCGCGCTGTCGCTGGTGACGGGGCCGCTCGGCTGCTTCATCGTTTGGCGGCGGATGTCGTATTTCGGCGATACCATGGCGCACTCGGCGCTGCTGGGCGTGGCGCTGAGCTTCCTGTTCGACATCAACCTGACGTTGGGGGTGTTCGTGGTGGCGGTGGCAGTGGCGGCGGCTCTGCTGCTGCTGCAGCGGCGCAACGCGCTTTCCACCGATGCGCTGCTCGGCATTCTCAGTCATTCGACGCTGGCCATCGGATTGGTGATGGTGGCGTTCATGAGCTGGATCCGGGTCGACCTGATGGGCTTCCTGTTCGGCGATATCCTCGCGGTATCGGTGACCGACATCGCGGTGATCATCATTGGTGGCGTGGTCATCCTGGCGCTGCTGGTGGGCATGTGGCGGCCGCTGCTGGCGGCGACGGTGAATGCCGAAGTGGCGGAGGCCGAAGGCATGCGGCCCGAAGTGACGCGGGTGATCCTGATGCTGCTGCTGGCCTGCGTGATTGCCATCGCGATGAAGATCGTCGGTGTGCTGCTGATCACGGCGCTGCTGATCATTCCAGCGGCGACGGCGCGCCGGTTGAGCTCGACGCCGGAGCAGATGGCGGTGATCTCGGCGGTGATCGGGGCGCTGGCGGTGGCCGGTGGGCTGTTCGGCTCGCTGCGTTTCGATACGCCGAGCGGACCGTCGATCGTCGTCGCGGCGCTTTGCCTGTTCCTCATTTCCATCGCGCTGCCGGTGCAGCTCTGGCGCGCCAGACGGGAGGCCTGAGCCATGGCCCATAGCCACGAAGCCCACCACCACGAACGGCCGCGCGACCTGACGCGCAACCAGGAATTGGTGCTGACGACACTCAACCATGCCGACGCGCCGCTCTCGGCCTATGACATTCTCGACCGGCTGCGCGACGATGGGCTGCGGGCCCCGCTGCAGGTGTATCGGGCGCTGGAGAAGCTGATCGAGCACGGGCTGGCGCACCGCCTGGAGTCGCTCAATGCGTTCGTGTGCTGTGCGGATGCCAATTGCCACGGGCGCAGCAGCGGCACGGCGGCGTTTGCCATCTGCTCGAATTGCGGACGGGTGGACGAGTTCGCGGATCCGGAGGTGACGGCGCGGCTCGCGGCTTGGGCCGGAGAAACCGGGTTTGCGCTGGAGCGGACGACGATCGAGCTGCGCGGTCGCTGCGCCGATTGCCGGAAAGCAGCTGCCTGAAGACTAGCTCGCCTCGCGTAGGGCCTGCTCACCCTGCAGCAGCCGCTCGAGCTGTGCCAGACGCAGCGGGCGGGCGAACAGGTAGCCCTGGAACTCGCGGCAACCGAGGCGCGACAGCAGCGCGGCCTCTTCGCGCCGCTCGACGCCTTCCGCAGTGACGGCGAGGTTCATGGCGAAGGCGTAGATCATGGTGGACTCGACCAGGGCGGCTTGCACCGGATCGCTGTCGATGTCGGCAACCAGAGAGCGGTCGAGCTTCACGCGATCGAAGCGGAACTGCTTCAGGTAGCCGATCGAGGAGTAGCCGGTACCGAAATCGTCGAGGGCAATGATGATGCCTGAGCCGCGCAGCTGCTCGATGAGCTGGATGGCGCGGTCGGGGTGGGAGACGAGGAAGGACTCGGTCACTTCGAGCTGCAGGCGAGTTGCGGCGACGCCCCACTCCTCCAGCGTCGAAAAGACGATCTGTGGCAGCGTTGGGTTGCGGAGCTGCGCCGGCGAGACGTTGACCGAGATCTTGAGATCACCGAGCGGGCCGATCTCCTCGATGGCGCGGCGCAGCGCGAACATGCCGAGATCATCGATCAGGCCCGATGCTTCGGCGGCCGGAATGAACTCGCCCGGCCCCATCGGGCCAGCGGCGCGGCGGTTCCAACGCATCAGCGCTTCGACGCCGAGGATGGTCTGGGTCCGGAAATCGATGATCGGCTGGTACTCGAGGTCGAACTCGCCGGCCTCGAGGCCACGCCGGATATCGGCCTGCAGCTCGATGCGGCGGCGGCGTTGGTCCTCGATGGCCGGATCGTATTCGACGGTGTGGTTGCCGCCGGTTTCGCGGGCCCGCACCATGGCCGTCTCGGCCATCCGGATCACCGAGCCAACGTTGTCACGTGTGGTGGGCGCCGCGACGATGCCGATGCTGAGGCCGATCTTCAGCTTCAGATCGCCGACCGGCACGGGGTCGCCGGCCTTGGCCAGGATGCTCTCGGCAAAGCTGCGGATGAGGGGGAGCGCGTCGTCGCCGAAACGGGCGAGCGTTATCTCGGCCGGGCCGGTCCGGGCCATGATCGCCTGACCGCCGCTGACGGCCTCGAAGCGCTTGGCGAGCGCGAGCAGCAGTTGGTTGGAGGCTTCGCGACCATAGAGACCGACCACGTCGATGAGCCCCTCGACATAGATCTGGGCGATGGCCAAAGGCAGCTCGCCGCGCTTTTTGGGGATGAGGCTCGCGAGATACTCTTCGGCTCCGAACCAGTTACGCAGCCTTGTGGTGCTGTCGTAGCGCGCGTTGTACCAGTCGCGCTCATCGGACACGGCGCGCTGTTTGATCGAATGGCGGAAGGCGGCAAGCACCACGAAGATCAGGACGCCGATGATCAGCATCACCAGCACGGCCACCGTCGCGGTGTGGGCGAAGGCCGGATCGCCCGGGCGGCGGGGCGGCCAGTCGATGGTGGCGATGGCGGCACCGGCGGCATCGGTGAGGGCCATCGAGTCGTGGCCGGGCTGCGGCACTTCGACGAGGCGCGGCAGCGGTAGCTGGAAGCGGGTGGCAACGTCGCGCAGCATGATGTCGTCGAGCTGGCGGGCGAGCCACAATACCCGCCGCTGATCGCGCGGGATGCTCGCCTGGCCCGAATTGCCGTGCACCACGGCGCCGGCCAGCGCCACTGCTCCCCGCTCGTTGCGCGACAGGTGGGCGACGGTAGCGTCGTCGCCGGATTTGGCGATGCCCGATTCGAGCTGTTCGATCAGTTGTGGAGCGCCGCTGAATAGGTCGCTCAGCTTGCCTTTGACCGGGCCGCGACTAGTCTCCCCGAAGACGATGTTGCCGCTGACATCGGTGAGGATGGCGGTGTCGTAGGTGTCGGAAATCCGGGCTGTGGCGCCCCACACAGAGTCGAGCCAGGCCGGATTGGGCTCGATGTAGGTGTTGATGTACGCCTCGGTCCACGTCGCCTCGTCGGCAGTGCTTTCGGCAAGGCCCACCACCAGGGACTCGACGGCCGCGGCGATGGCGCTGTTGCCGCGATCGGAGTCGATGGCGTTCATCTCCTCGCTCATCAGGTGCATGGCGACGAAGACGAGGGCGCAGACGCCGAAATAGACGGCGACCGCGGGGAGCGCGATCCAGAGCGTGAAATTGAGCAGCGGCGATTTCGATCGCGCAGGTTTCTTGGCGCCGCGGGCGCTAGCGGCCAGTGCCAGGGTCCTTGTGGCAGCTTTCGGCAAGTAGAAACACCGGCGTAGGAAGCATCGTCGAAAACTAAGGGTCGCCACTTAACAGCGGCTTAAGCCGGCGCTGCGGGTACGCCTGTGTCCCTCCTGCTGCTGGTGGGGCCTGAGGCGCGGTGCTAGGCTCCGCCTGCGGCGCCACGTGAGGGGGCGCGTGGCGTTCACCCAGAACAGGGAGGATGCCATGACCAAGGACGAACTGAAACGGATCGACGACCAGGGCCTCGCGGCTTGGGACAAGCACGACGGCGCTGCCTTCGTGAACATGCTGGCGGACGACTTCGTCTGGTACGACTGGGCGACGCCCCAGCCAATCCGCGACAAACAGGCGGCCAAGGCCTTCTTCGACGCCTGGATGACCGCGTTTCCCGACCTGCACACGAGGCGCATCAACCAGGTCGTTGGCGACGACGCCGTGGCGAGCGAACTCGAGTTTGTCGGTACCAATACCGGCCCGATGAACATGGGTGGCCAATCGATCCCGCCGACGCAGAAGAAGGTCACCGGGCGCGGCGACTATTTCGCTCGCATCCGTGATGGCAAGATCGTCGAGTTCCGCACCCACTCGGACGTCGCTGGCTTGATGATGCAGATGGGCATGATGCCCAGCACGGCGACGCACTGAGGCGGTACCTCAGCCGTCGCCTCCCTCCCCCTTGAGGTTGGGAGGGAGGGAGGGAGCCGTTTCGTGATCCCCGATGGCCCCCACCCCGCCCCTCCCCTCTACGGGGAGGGGTGCAAGCTATGCCGTAGCGAGGGCGGCCTTTTTGGCGAGCCTTGCCTTGATGCTCTCGACGTCGGCGCGTGGCGTCGCGGCGAACAGGGCCTTGGTGTAGGGGTGCTCGGGATTGGCGAACAGTTTTTCGCGCGTGCCGGTTTCCACTGCCTCGCCGAGATACATCACCATCACCTCGTCGGCGATGTAGCGCACCACCGACAGGTCGTGGCTGATGAACACGTAGGTGAGGCCGAACTCATCCTGCAGGTCGGCGAGCAGGTTGAGGATTTGCGCCTGCACCGAGAGATCGAGCGCCGAAACCGGCTCGTCGAGCACCAGCAGCGAAGGCCGCATGATGATGGCGCGGGCGATGGCGATGCGCTGCCGCTGGCCGCCGGAGAACATGTGCGGATAGCGGTTGAAGTGCTCGGGGAGGAGGCCGACCTTGGTCAGCATCTCGAGCGCGAGGTCGCGGCGCTCGGCTGCCGGCATCTTGGTGTTGAGGAGCAAGGGCTCCATCAGCACGTTGCCGATCTTCTGGCGCGGGTTCAGCGACCCATAGGGGTTCTGGAAGACGATCTGCACCTTGCGGCGCATGGCGGCGGTGACGCCGGTCTTGCCGATATCGATGGTTTCACCGTCGATCAGCAGCTCGCCGGCGGTCTGGCGGTCGATCAGGGTGAGGATGCGCGCCAGCGTCGACTTGCCCGAGCCGGATTCGCCGACAATGGCGAGGGTCTTGCCCTGCTCGAGCTTGAAGCTGACGCCCTTCACCGCATGAACGGTGCGGCCACCCCCAAACAGCGTGCCGCCGATGTGGTAGTCGCGAACGAGGTTCCTGGCTTCGAGGACGGTGGCCATCAGACCGTCTCCTCGAAATTGACGCCGGAAATGGTGGGCAGGCGGTCGCCGGTGGCGTTCTCGGGCAGCGCCGCCAGTAGCGCGCGGGTGTAGGGGCTCTTGGGCGCGGTGAAGAGCTCGAGCACGCTCGCCTCCTCCATCTTCTTGCCCTTGTACTGCACGACGACGCGGTCGGCGGTTTCGGCGACGACGCCGATATTGTGGGTGATCATGATCAGGCCCATGCCGTGCTCGGCCTGGAGGCGCACCAACAGGTCGAGGATCTGCTTCTGGATGGTGACGTCGAGCGCTGTGGTCGGCTCGTCGGCGATCAGCAGCTTGGGGTTGCAGGCAATGGCCATGGCGATCATGACGCGCTGGTTCTGGCCGCCCGACATCTGATGCGGGTAGGACTTCAGCCGCTCCGCCGGGTTGGGGATGCCGACCTGGGCAAGCAGTTCGACGGCACGGGCGCGGCGTTGTGCCTTGTCCATGCCGAGGTGGAAGCGCAGTACTTCCTCGATCTGGAAGCCGACCGTGAAGCAGGGGTTCAGGCTGGTCATCGGCTCCTGGAAGATCATGGCAACGTCCTTGCCGATGATCTTGCGCTTGTCGGCCGGCGACATGGCGAGGAGGTCCTTGCCGTCGAAGCTCATCTTGTCGGCGGCGACGGTCGCGGTGGGCGGTAGGAGGCCCATGACAGCGAGCATGGCGACCGACTTGCCGGAACCGGACTCGCCGACAATTGCCAGCACTTCGCGGGCGTCGACATGCAGGTCGATGCCTTTGACGGCGTTGAACACGCCGACCGAGGTGTCGAAACTGACGGTGAGGTTTTTGACTTCGAGTAGGTGCATCGCCTCAGCTCCGCTTGAGCTTGGGATCGAGCGCATCGCGCAGGCCGTCGCCGACGAGGTTGATGGCGAGAACCGTGATCAGGATGGCGAGGCCGGGCATGGTGACGATCCACCAGGCGCTGGTGATGAACTCGCGAGCACGCGCGAGCATGGTGCCCCATTCCGGCGTCGGCGGCTGGGCGCCCATGCCGAGGAAGCCGAGCGCCGCCGCCTCAAGGATGGCGTTGGAGAAGCTCAGCGTCGCCTGGACGATCAGCGGCCCGAGGCAGTTGGGGAGGATGGTGATGAACATCAGGCGCAGGTGCCCTGCCCCGGCCACTTTGGCCGAGGTGACGTACTCGCGGCTTTTCTCCGACAGCACGGCAGCGCGGGTCAGGCGGGCGAAATGCGGTTGCAGCACCAGCGCGATGGCCAGCATTGCGTTGAACAGGCCGGGCCCGAGGATGGCGACCAGCACGAGGGCGAGCAGCAACGAGGGGAACGCGAGGATGATATCCATCACCCGCATGATCCCGGCATCGACCCAGCCGCGGAAATAGCCGGCGAGGAGGCCGAATGTCACGCCGGTGAACATGGCTAGGCTGACCACGAAGAAGCCGATGAACAGCGAGTAGCGGGAGCCGTGGATCAGGCGGGAGAGGATGTCGCGACCAACTTCGTCGGTGCCGAGGAAGAACTGCGGCTGCGTGCCGCCGGCCCAAGGCGGAGCCATGCGGATGAACTCACGGAACTGCTGGTCGGGCGTGAACGGCGCCAGGAGGGGCGCGAAGACGGCGACGAGGATCAGCAGCACGAAGACCAGGAGGCCGAGAACGGCGCCGTGGTTCATCGAGAAATAGTACCAGAACTCGCGCAGGCCGCTCATGCGGCGGACGGTGGCTGGAGCGACGGTGGTTTCAGCGGCCATCACTGCACCCTGATGCGTGGGTTGATGACAGCATAGAGGATGTCGACGATGAGGTTCACCGCCATGACGATCAACGCGATGAGCAACAGGCCCGACTGCACCGAGACGTAGTCGCGCTTAGAAATCGAGTCGATCATCCACTTGCCGATGCCCGGCCAGGAAAAGATCGTCTCGGTGAGGATGGCGCCGCCCATCAGCAGCCCGACCTGAAGGCCAATGGTGGTGACCACCGGGATCAGCGCGTTGCGGAAGGCATGGACCCCGACGACACGGCCGGGCTCGAGCCCCTTGGCGCGCGCGGTGCGCACATAGTCCTCGCCCAGCACTTCGAGCATGGCCGAGCGCGTCTGTCGCGCGATGACGGCGAGCGGGATGGTGCCGAGGACGATGGCGGGAAGGATGAGGTGGCGGAGCGCCGAAACGAACCCGGCGGGTTTACCGGCGATGAGGCTGTCGATCAGCATGAAGCCGGTGACGCGCGGGAAGAAGAAGCTGACGGCGATGCGGCCCGAAACCGGGGTCCAGCCGAGATAGCCGGAAAAGAAGATGATGAGCAGCAGGCCCCACCAGAAGATCGGCATCGAATAGCCGGTGAGCGCCACGCCCATGGTGATCTGGTCGAACCATGAGCCGCGCTTGATGGCGGCAAAGATGCCGGCGGGGATGCCGAGGGCGACGGCGATCAGCATGGCGAACAGCGCCAGCTCGACCGTTGCCGGGAATAGCGTCATGAACTCCTCGATCACCGGGCGCTTGGTGGCGAGCGAGATGCCGAAATTGCCCTGCAGGATGCCGCCCACGTAGTTGAAATACTGCTGCCAGATCGGCAGGTCGTAGCCGTACTGGTGCTTGAGTATCTCGTAGCGTTCGGGGGTGACGCCGTACTGGCTGGCCATCGCGAGGATGGGATCGCCGGGGAGCAGGCGGATGAAGGCAAACGACGCAATGGTGATGCCGATGATGGTCGGCACGATCAGGGCGAGTTTCTGGAGGATGAATCGCAGCATTGGGTACGCCAAGGGGCGGCGCCGGTGATGGCGCCGCCCCTTGAACTCTATCTCTAATTATTCGGTCACGTCGACATTGTCGAAGCGGTGAATGCCAAGCGGATCCATGGTGTAACCCAGGACGCGCTTGTTCATCGGCATGAAGACCTTGGAGTGGGCGATGGTCATCGCCGGCTCTTCGGCTTTGAAGATTTCCTGGGCCTTGGTGTAGAGGGCCGTACGCTCGGCCTGGTCGGAAACCTTCTTGGCGTCCTGGATGGCCTTCTCGAAGTCGTCGTTGCACCAGCTCGAGTAGTTGGACACGCCAATGGCCGAGCAGGAGAACAGGGTCGCGAAGAAGTTGTCCGGATCGCCGTTGTCGCCGGTCCAGCCGATCTGGAACGCACCCGGGCGGTCCGGCTTCTTGCCGCGCTCGCGATACTCGGTCCACTCATAGGTGACGATGTTGGCAGTGACGCCGACAGCGGCCCAGTCAGCCTGGATCAGTTCAGCAACGCGCTGCGCGTTCGGGTTGTACGGACGCGACACCGGCATGGCCCAGAGGTCCAGGGTCAGACCCGACACCCCGGCATCAGCCAGCATCTTCTTGGCCGCTTCCGGATCGTAGGCTGTGTCGACGATCTTGTCGTCATAGGACCACATGGTCGGCGGGATCAGGTTCTTGGCCACCTGGCCAGCGCCTTCATAGACCGCGTCGACGATCGCCGTCTTGTTGATGGCCATCGACAGCGCCTTGCGGACGTTGGCGTTGTCCATCGGGGCAATCGTCGTGTTGTACGACATGTAGCCGATGTTGAGGCCTTCCTGCTCCAGCACCTGGAGGTTGGCATCATCCTGCAGGCCAGCCACGTCGGCCGGGGCGGGATAGCTCATGATGTCGCATTCACCGGCCTTGAGCTTCTGCGCACGCACCGCGGGATCAGTAGTGATGGCGAAGATCAGGTCGTCGATCGCCACCTTGCCGCGCCAGTAGTCGGCGAAGGCCTGGTAACGGATGACAGCGTCGGTCTGGTAGTCGACGAACACGAAGGCGCCTGTGCCGACCGGCTTGTTGGAGAAGTCGGCGAGAGCGGCCGGGTCGTTCTTGGCCAGCAGCTGGTCGGCGTACTCCTTCGACACGATCGAGGCGAAGTCCATGCCGAGGTTCGCGATCATGGGAGCGTTGGGCTCGTTGAGCGTGATCACGACGGTAAGGTCGTCAGCGCCCTTTTCGACCGACTTCAGGAACTTGGGCATGTCCATGCCCTGGAAATAGTCCCACGAGATGCCCTCCAGGTACTTGTTCCACGGATTGTCTTCCTTCCACTGGCGCTCGAGCGAGAAAATCACGTCGTCGGCAGTGAGGTCGCGAGTGGGGGTGAAGTACGGGGTGGTGTGGAACTTCACGCCGGGACGGAGGTGGAAGGTGTACACGAGCCCGTCGGCAGAAACCTCCCAGCTCTCGGCGAGGCCCGGAATGACGGCGGTGCCGCCATGCTCGAACTCGACGAGGCGATCATAAATGGCGCGCGACGAGGCGTCGAAGTCGTTACCACCGGTCGTCGGACCGGGGTCGAAGTGCGCCGGCGAAGCTTCCGAGCAGAATACGAGCTGCTTGGCATAGACGCTGCCGCCCATCACCGCGACAAGCGCAGTAGCGGCGAGCAGGGTTTTCATCAAATGCATGATGGTTGTCTCCCGAAAAGCATTGCGCCCCGGCGTTCAACGGCAAGGAGTCCCTCGTGCCGGCCGGAGCTTGGCGCGCAACAAAGCGCTTTTTCTTCCGCCACGCAATGGCCCAGTTTGACCGGTTGGTCAAAGCACCGTCATGGAGAAAGCGATTCCGCAAACTGCGGGATCGCCGCAAACCTGAGTTTTTCGGCAGGTAAATCGGTTGCGCGGCGGAGATCGATCCCACAACCGGGCGATTGACGATTGTGGCCAGGCACCGCAAATGATCGTCGCATGACTCAATCGATCGCCACAATCGCCCTCGTCGTCGCCGACTACGACGATGCCATCGCCTTCTACTGCGGGAAGCTGGGATTCGCGCTGCTCGCCGACACCGACATGGGCGGTGGCAAGCGATGGGTGGCCGTGGCGCCGGCCGGTGGTGGGGCCAAGCTGTTGTTGGCCAAGGCCGATGGCGTGGAGCAGGCCGCCCATGTCGGCAACCAGACCGGCGGGCGGGTGGGCTTCTTTCTCGAGACGGACGACTTTGCGCGCGACCATGCGGCGTATGTCGAGCGTGGAGTGAAGTTCCACGAGGCGCCTCGGCATGAGGTCTATGGCTCGGTAGCGGTGTTCGAGGATCTCTACGGAAACAAGTGGGACCTGATCCAGCCGAAGGGCTGAGGCGGATCGGCGTTCCATCGCTTGTCGCCGATGGATGGCAGGGCTAGGCTCGCGCTCCTTCCTGCCTGTCCTTCGCACATATTGGAGATCATCATGAGCAAGCGCCGCCTTGGCCGCACAGAGCTTTTCATCGACCCGCTGGTTTTCGGCTGCAATGTGCTGGGCTGGACGCTGGAGGAGCAGGCCGCTTATCCGGTGCTGGATGCGTTCCTCGATGGCGGCTTTTCTGCGCTCGATACCGCCGACAGCTACGGCAAGGGCAAGTCCGAGACCATCATTGGCAACTGGATGAAGGCGCGCGGCAATCGCGACAAGGTGCTGGTGTTCACCAAGGTGGGTTCCGATATGGGCCAGGGGCACCGCGACCTCAGCGCCAAGTGGATCGAAGAAGAGGTGGATGCTTCGCTGAGGCGGCTGCAGACCGACTATATCGATCTCTACCAGACGCACTGGCCGGACCCGGAGACGCCGCAGGAGCAGACGCTGGCGGCGCTCGACAAGATCGTGAAGGCGGGAAAGGTCCGCTATATCGGCTCGTCCAACCAGGACACGGCGCTGCTGACGGAGGCCCTCGGCATCTCGAAGGCCAAGGGCTACGCGCGCTACGAAACCATCCAGAACGAGTTCAACCTCTACGATCGGGCGAAGTTCGAAGAGGTGCAGGCGACCTGCGTAGCCGAGGAGGTGTCGGGGATTGGCTATTTCAGCCTGGCTCGCGGGTTCCTCGCCGGCAAGTACCGCAGCGCCGCCGACGCGCAGAAGAGCCCGCGCGGCCAGACGGTGGTGGAGAAGTACCTCAACCCCAAGGGATTCCGGATCCTCGAGGCGCTCGACACGGTCAGCAAGCGGACCGGTGCACTGCCGGCCGAAGTCACGCTCGCGTGGATAGCGGCGCAGCCGGGCGTCGGAGCACCGATCGCTTCGGCAACTTCGGTGGAGCAGGTGCAAAGCCTGATGCGCGGCGCCAACCTGTCGCTGAGCGCGGCGGACATCAAGGAATTGACGGACGCCGGGAAGTGAAGATCAGCCTCATCTCGCTCTGGATCGCGGCCGCGCTGCTGGCCTCCCCTGCCCTGGCGCAGGAGGCCGGCTGGCACTACTCGCCGCTCGAGGGCGAGGGCGACCGGGCGGCGCTCGGTTGCGGGTTTGGGTCGACGCCGGCTGAATTCGCCTGCCTCGCGGTGCGCTGCGAGGACGATTTCGGGGTGGGGCTGCACATCTATACCAGTCGGCCGGGCGGCGACGCGGGGCGCTGGCGGATCGAGTTCGACAAGGAGAACAGCTACGAACTCGATGCCAAGCCGGATGCCTCGCCATACCATGCGCGCGTCGAAGGCGACGTGGCACCGGTGCTCGACGCGCTGAAGAATGGCGCGATCGCCTATCTCGATCCGAAAGCCGGACCTGAGGTGCCCAAGAATGGCATCTCGCTGGATGGTTCGCTCTACGTGATCAACCAGGCGCTGTATTTCTGCGCGCCGAAGGTGCCGGTGGAGGCATCAGCCGATCAGGCGACCAAGTAGCCGCCGTCGATCGGCAGGATCGCGCCGGTGATATAGCTGGCGAGCGGTGAGCAGAGGAACAGGGCGGCGGGCGCCAGGTCCGCCGGAGTGCCCCAGCGGCCGAGCGGGGTGCGGCCCATCAGTTCGGCGTTGCGGGCCTCGTTGGCCCGGGGGACGACGGTCATCGCCGTTTCGATCCAGCCGGGGGCGAGGGCGTTGACGCGGATCGCCTCCTTGGCGAAAGCGGTGGCCAGCGACTTGGTGAGACCGGCGACGGCGTGCTTCGAAGCGGCGTAGGCCGGGGCGTGCGGCGCGCCGAAGAACGAGAACATCGAGCCGATATTGAGGATGGCGCCGCCCGCGAGCTTTTCGCGGAGGGCATAGGCGGTGCGCATCGAGCCGTTGAGGTTGATGTCGATGACGGTTTCGAAGCCTTCGACGGTGTGCTCGGCGGCGCGGAGGTTGACGCCGGCGCAGTTGATGAGGGCGGCCACGCTGCCGAAGGTGGCGGCGTATTCGGCGACCTGTTCGGTATTGCGGACGTCAAGCTGGGTATAGCGGAAGCGCGGTTCGGCGGCGGCACCGGACTCGACCTCAGCCTGGGTGGCGCCGGTGACGTGGACGATGGCGCCGGCATCGGCGAAGGCGCGGGCGATGCCCTGGCCGATGCCGGAGGTGCCGCCGGTGATGACCACGGTCTTGTTGGCGTAGAACTCGCTGGCCCAGTGGCTCATCGCACGAACTGGTCCACGTAATCGGCGCCCAGTCCCACCTTGTCGTAGTGCTTCTTGCACATGTCGATCTTGGTGAAGACGTCCTCGAAGCCGACCTGCTTGTTGTCCTTATCGAGGTAGACCATGCAGCCGGAGATGTTGAAGAAGGTGATCATCTCCGGGGTGTCCTCGGGGACGGTCAGGGTGTGGATCTCGCCGGGCGGCTCGAACACGTAGGAGCCGGTTTCGGCGACCCAGTCGTGCTCGAGATAGTGCCAGCGGCCCTTGATGACGTAGCCATGCACGGGCTGCGGGTGGAGGTGGCGGCTGAGGATGCCGGCGCGGCGGACGCGCAGCAGGTTGCACCACTGGCCCTGTAAGGTGTTGAGGAACAGCGGCCGAAACCACACGCCTTTGGCCTGCGGCACCCAGACCCGCTCGTCCTCCGGGACGGCGGTGATGGCGATTTCCTTGGGCGCCATCGGGTGCGCCGAGCCGTTGAAGGTCTCGTACATGGGCGGGTCTCCTCCCCAACTGGTATGGTAGCTTAGGCGGCGCCAGCTAACGCTGCCAGTCGACCTACGTCTAGGGGCCCGCTCTTACCAGTGGAACTCTTCGACGTTCTCGCGGGCGCCGAGCAGGAAGGCGTCGCCCAGCAGGCGCAGGGGAGAGCCGTCCATCTCGGACTTGCCCTTCTTCAGCAGCTTGGCGAAGCGCTCGTAGATCGCCTCGTACTCCTCGGAGGGGTTGGCGACGGTTTCCTTGCCGTTGACCTTGAGCACGGTGCCGCCTCGTTCGAGCTTCAGCTGCGTGCCCTTGCGGGTCTCGATGGCGACGGTCCAGATCTCGCCCGACTCCTCGAGCCAGTTGAAGCCGGCGCTGAGCTTGGGCTGGTGCTTTTCGGCCGACTTGAAGACGATCTCGGCATCGACCGGAGTCTGGCGGTTGGCGGGGAATTTCAGCTTCGCACTTTCGACGAAAACCGGGAACGGCATGATCTTGGTGAAGATCGACATAGCGTTGATGCCGGGATCGCAGACGCCGAAGCCGCCGGGCTCCCACACCCATTCCTGGCCCGGGTGCCACTTGCGGACGCTCTCGCGCCAATCGATGCGGACCGAGGCGACGCCTTCATCCTTGAGGATGAGCTTCGCGGCATCGACGGCGGCGTTGTAGCGGGAGTGCCAGGTCTGGAAGAGCACCTTGCCCTTCTTCTCGCCATAGGTGACGAGGTCCTCGAACTCGGTGATGGTCGGGGTCGGCGGCTTTTCGAGCAGCACATCCATGCCGGCATCGATCGCCTCGCGGACCATGCCGTGGCGGACGCCCGGCGGCGTGCAGATGGCGACGAGCTTCACCTCGGGCATTGCCTTGTAGAATTCGGCCGGGGTCTTGAACACCGGCACGTCGCGATGGCCGAGGCCACGGGTCGAGACGCAGGCCGCGAGCTCGAAATCCGGGCTCTTGTCGATCACCGGCAGGTGCTGATCCTGCGCGATCTTGCCGACACCTATGACGGCGATCTTCTTTTTGGCCATTGCCGAAATGCTCCCTGAAACCGGCGCGCACTTAAGAGGAAGCGGTGGCCGATGTGAAGTTGCTAACTCACAAAAATCGTCCGGCTGCCTAAGACGGCGTAATGATGGCCTGCGGAACGGGAGAAATGCGATGTCACGGGCATTCGTCAGCGAAGGCAACAGCGTGCCGCAAGTGTTCGCCTCGGCGGAAAGTGCTGAGAGCGCCGCCAACCTGCAGCGGGCGATGGACGGCAAGGACTTCGACTATGAGGTGCGGCCCCGCGGTCGTGGCGGCTACATGGTGGCGCGGCTCACCAAGGACGGTGAGTTCGACAGTTGGGTCGAGGAATAACCTCTCCTCGGGGTCGAAGAGTAGCTAGCGCACGATGATGGCGCGGAAGTCGTTGACGTTGGTGCCGGTGGGGCCGGTGACGAGCAGGCCGCCGATGGCGCGGAAGGCGTTGTAGGCGTCGTTGTCGGCAAGCGCCCGACGCGGATCGATGCCGGCGGCGCGCATGCGGGAGGCGGTGTGGCCGTCGCAGATAGCGCCGGCATTGTCCCCTGCCCCATCGATGCCGTCGGTATCGGCAGCGAGGGCGGTGATGCCGTCCACGCCGTCGATGGCGAGGGCGAAGGCGAGGAGGAACTCGGCGTTACGGCCGCCGCGGCCATCGCCGCGGATGGTGACGGTGGTCTCGCCGCCGGACAGCAGCAGCGTCGGCCGGATGAACGGGCGGTTGCGCGCCCGGATCTCGCGGGCCAAGGCGGCATGGACGCCGGCGACATCACGCGCCTCGCCCTCGATGGCATCGGAGAGGATGTGCGGCTCGAGCCCGGCCTGGCGCGCTTCGCTCGCCGCTGCTTCGAGCGAGAGGGCGGCGGAGGCGATGATGCGGACGGTGTTGTGCTGGAAGCGGGCATCGCCGACGGCGGGTGCCGGGTTGAGGTCGGAGGCCAGCAGTTCCTCGGCGGCCGGCGGCAGTTTCAGCCGATAGAGCGAGGCGAGGTGACGGGCTTCTGCGCGGCCGGCGGCCAGCGGGACGGTGGGGCCGGAGGCGACGAGCGAGGGATCGTCACCGGGAATATCGGAGACGATGAGTGTTGCGACACGCGCCGGCGATGCGAGTGCCGCGAGGCGGCCGCCCTTGATGGCGCTGAGCTCGTTGCGGATGACGTTCATCACCGAGATCGGGGCGCCGGAGGCGAGCAGCATTTCGTTGACCGCTTGCTCGTCCTCGAAGCTGAGGCCGGGCGCCGGCTGCGGCAGCAGCGCCGAGCCGCCGCCGGAGATCAGCGCCACCACCAGATCGTCATGACTGAGGCCGGAGACCTTCTCCATCAGCCGGCGGGCGGCGAGATAGCCGGCGACATCGGGTACCGGGTGAGCGGCCTCGACGATTTCGATGCGCTCGCAGGGCGTGCCGTAGCCGTAGCGGGTCACCACCAGGCCGGCATGGATCGGGCCGGGCCAGGCCAGTTCGAACGCCCGCGCCATCTGCGCCGAGGCTTTGCCGGCGCCGATGACGATGGTCCGCCCCCGGGGCGGCGGCGGCAGGTTGGCGGCGATGGCGTGCTGCGGCTGGGCGGCATCGACGGCGCAGTGGAACAGCCGTTCGAGAAGGTCGCGATCCATGGCGTTCCAAGGTGCTGATTTGGCGGCATATTGTCGGCGACGAGAGGTGAGCGCAAGCCGCACCACCGAAGGCACCTCGCAGTACACGGTTCGTTTATTTGGCGACAAAATGGCCGTTCAGCCGCCATTCAGGCGGAAATTACGATCATTGGCACCACCAAATCGCGACAACGTTCGCGGGCACCAACATCTTCGAGGCAGAAAGAATGAACGCTAAAACCATTATCCTCGCGGGCCTGCTGATTACGGCTACCTCGGCGGCCCTGGCGGGCAATATCTATATCCCCATCGACATCGACCCGCCGCACAAGGACGAAGTGCACCTAGGCGATGACACCCCGTCGAAGGGCGGCGGGAAGCCTGAACCGGCAACGAACCACTTTTCCGACATCGAACTGACGAGCCATATCGTCGAGGCTATTGGGCCGATCGGCCCCGGCCCTGCCACGCCGAAGGCGCCCGGCGGCATCCTCGTGGTCGACGACAACCCGCCGATCGTCATCCTCGATGACGGCGTCGGCAGCGGTGGTCCCGGAGCGTTCGGCGTGAACGGCAAGGCGGGCGGCGCCCTCGTGATCCGGCTGGCCTGCATCGTCAAGGCCCAGGGATTGGTGCTGAGCAATGTCGGCGAGACGGATGCGCCTCAGGGCCTCAAGCTGCGTTGGCGCGTGGGCGCGGACAAGGGTTCGCTGCAACTCGACAAGCGGCTCGACGCCGGGCACACGGCCCTCCTGCCGGGTATCGAGGCGACGGCAGGCGAGGCCTGCGGCATCAAGTTGCTCTCCTAGGCAGGCCTGCCTGCTGCAAGGCCAGCGAGACACCGGATGCAGGCCTCGGCCTGTGTCCGGCAGGCAACTCTCGCGCATCGTTGTGATGAACCGCGGCTAAATGGTCCCCTCACGGTGAGTTCAACCGGCGGACCATAGTTGCCGTGGTAACAAACCAACGACATAGTCGGGGCATCGATCGTGGACGCGATCGATGGGCCTGCGCAGGAAACAACAATGAACCGAATTCGTCCTATCGCGGGCGTCTTGCTCGCGACACTGATGCTGCCGCTCTTTGGTATGGCAGCTTATGCCGGGGAAGTCCTCCCACTCGACCCGGGTGGTGGCCTGCCTCCCATCGATGGAACCGGTCCGGCCGACGAGCATGGACTCCCGCCGCCCGATCCCTCGGGTACGGGCCCAGCAGGGCCGAAGGACAGTGGTGGGGATGATGGCAGCTCGTCCGACTATGTCGAGGAGCCGACACTGCAGACGCGGCACTTCGGCTTCAATGTGGAATTGAGCTGTGCCGTTGCGGGAACGCCGCGCGCGATCGTCGTGGTCAACCACAGCGCGGAAGACCTGCCACCAGGTACCCGGATCAAGTGGCAGCTGAAGAGCGAGGGCAAGCGCGGCTTCTTTGCGCTGCTGAGCCCGCTGCCAGGCGGCGATACGCTGGTTGCCGACAACGTGCTCGACGGCGGGGCCGACCAGGCCGCAGCTTGCGTGGCGCGGGTCATCTGATCCACGCTGCCGCGCGCTGTGGACGCCTTGCGGGACTGACAAAAAACTGACATCGAACGGGGCTAGTCACCCCGGTTCCTTGCCTGTCCCTCGCCGAGCCGCGACCCGATGCCCGAACGCTTTGCCATCTATTATGCGCCCGGAGCGGATGAGCCGCTGTGGCTGAAAGCTGCCGAGTGGCTGGGGCGCGATCCGCTCACCGGTGCGACGCTTGATGGGCCGCTGGCCGGCACGACGCGCGATGCGCTGTTCGACCGGAGCGTTTCGGCGCGGCGCTACGGCTTCCATGCGACGATCAAGGCGCCGATGCTGCTGCACGAAGGAAAGTCCCGAGCGGAACTCGAGGATGCGCTTGCGGCGTTTGCCGAGGAAAGCGAGCCGGTGGCGATCGGGCGGCTGAAGCTGGCGCTGATCGACGGCTTCCTGGCGCTGATCCCGGCGAACCAGACTGCCGAGTTGACCGACTTCGCCGGCGAGGTAGTGGAGGCGTTCGAGCCGTTCCGCGCCCTGCCGTCGGCGGCTGAGCGCGAGCGGCGGCTGAAGGGCGGAAACCTGAGCGAGCGGCAGATCGAACTGATGGATCGGTTCGGCTACCCCTACGTGTTCGAGCAGTTCCGCCTGCACATGACGCTCACCGACCGGCTGCCGGAGAGCGAGCGCGAGGCCTATACGCGCGCCGCCGCTGCGCATTTCGGGGCGTTGGCGGAGGCGGAGACGGTGCTGGACAGGCTCGTGCTTTTCCACGAGCCAGAGGCGGGGGCGCCGTTCATGCGCCTCGATGATTTTATGCTCAGTGGGGAGGCCGTCGATGAGCGAGTTCGCGCTCGGTAATGCCAGGATCGTACTCGGCGACGAGGTGATCGAGGGTTCGGTGCTGGTCCGCGACGGAATGATCGCGGCGATCGAGCCGGGCCCGGCGCGGAACGCCGAGGACATTGGCGGCGACTATGTCATCCCCGGGCTGGTTGAGCTCCATACCGATCATTTCGAGAACCACTATCGGCCACGGCCCGGGGTGACCTGGAACGCCATCGCGGCGCTGCAGAGCCATGATGCACAGGTGGCGGGCGCCGGCATCACCACGGTGTTCGACGCCGTGCGCATCGGCTCGGACCCCGAAGTGGGCGACATCACCGCGGACGTGCGGGCCATGGTCGAGGCGGTGGCCGAGGCAGATGCGAGCGACCGGCTCAGGGCAGACCACCACATTCACCTCCGCTGCGAGCTCGCAACGCCCGACGTGGCGCAGCACTTCGAGGACAATTGCAGCAACCCGATCGTGGGGCTGGCCTCGCTGATGGACCACACTCCGGGCGCTCGGCAGTACACTACGCTCGAACACTACATCGCTTATTACCAGAAGAAGATGCGCTTCTCGGACGACGAGATGGCGCAGTACATCGCCGACCGGCAGGCCGAGCGCGACAAGTATGCCGACAAGAATCGCGCAGCGATCCTGAAGCGCGGTCGCGAGATCGGGCTGGCTTTCGCCAGCCATGACGATGCGACAGTCGAACACGTCGACGAGGCGGTGCGCGACGGGATGGCGATTGCCGAGTTTCCCACCACCATGGAGGCGGCGCGCGCCTGCCACGAGGCCGGCATGGCCGTGCTGATGGGTGCGCCCAACGTGGTGCGCGGCAAATCGCACAACGGCAATATCTCGGCGGCTGAACTGGCGCGGGCCGGCGTGCTCGACGTGCTCAGCTCGGACTATGTGCCGTTCTCGCTGATGTACGCGGCGTTCCTGCTGCCGGAAGTGGCCGACAATATCACTCTGCCGGAATCGGTGGGCATGGTGACGGCACGGCCCGCGGCGGCAGCGCATCTCAGCGACCGCGGCGAGATCGCCATCGGCAAGCGCGCAGACCTGGTGCGGGTGCGGCGGACCGATCCGGTGCCGGTGGTGCGCTCGGTGTGGCGCCAGGGCAAGCGGGTGAGCTGATGAGCCACGGCGCCCTCGTCCTTGTGGTCGGACCGTCGGGCGCGGGCAAGGACACGCTGATCGGCGCGGCCAAGTCCGCGCTGGCCGACGATGTCCGCTTCAGCTTTCCGCGCCGGGTGGTGACCCGGACAGCCATGGTGGAACTCGAGGATCACGACAGCATCGACGTCAACGAATTCGGCCGGCAGAAGCTGCGCGGCGCCTATGCGCTCGACTGGGAGGCGCACGGGCTTTGCTACGGGGTACCGGCGGCGATCGACGCGGCGATGGTAGCGGGGCGGATCGTCGTGGTGAACACCTCGCGCAAGGTGATCGAGCGGGCGATCGAGAAGTACCCGGCCTGCCACGTGCTGCTGGTGACGGCGCGGCCCGAGGTGCGAGCAGCCCGGCTCGCCGGACGCGGGCGAGAGACTGCCGAGGAGGTGGCGGCACGGCTGCAGCGCGAGGGCGCACCGGTGCCCGAGGGCATCGTGCCGACGATCATCGACAATTCGGAGGGGTTGGACGAGGGGATCGCGGGGTTCGTCGCGGCGCTCAAATCCATCGCCGATTGAACCACAGCCGGGACTGGCGCGTTGCCCTTAGCAACAGCGTCACGGGGACCGGCATGACCAGAAGTTCGCTCTACACCGTTATCGCAGTGCTGGCGGCGATCGCCGTCGGCTTCGGCATCTACATCGCCTACCAGGAATCGCAGAAGCCGGCGCTCGAGATCCGCGTCGACGAAGGAGGGATCAAGATCGATGGCAACGGTGGTTGACGAGGCCCAGCGCACACAGCTGATCGAGGAAGCGCTGAAGCATGCGCTGGCGCGCCAGCCGGTGCAGACGGTGGCGGAACTCGACCTCACCAAGCTCGCTGTCGATATCGAGGCGGTGATCGGAGCCGGGGGGCCGCATCCGCTCGACCCGGAAGGTGACGGACTGACGACCGACGAACTCAATGCGGCGAACGATCTGTAAGCCGCAAAAGACAAGGGGCCGCCCGTCTCACCCGGGCGACCCCTGATTTTGTATCTAGCCGGCCCATCCGGACCGCACACTCGAAGCGGAGAAGTCTTCACCTTCTCCTGAGCGCGAATTGGCTAGAGCTTGGCGACGCACACCTTGCCGACACCGGCGTTCTTGGTGCCGAGCTGGGCGGCCGCGGCCTTGCTGAGGTCGATGATGCGGCCCTTTGCATAGGGACCGCGGTCGTTGATCGTGACCTTGATCGACTTGCCCGTGCGCTGGTTCGTGACCTTCACGACCGTGCCGAGGGGGAGAGTCTTGTGGGCCGCGGTCATGGCATTCTCGTTGAACCGCTCGCCCGAGGCCGTCTTCTTGCCGTGGAAACCTGGTCCATACCAGGACGCCCCACCGCACTGATCTGCCATGGCACCTGTGACTGAGGTCATGAGGCCCGTCACGAGGGCTGCTGCGGCGACCAGAACGATTTTCCTATTCAACCTTGGACTACTCACGCTTGTTTACGATGGTCGGACAAGGCTTTGCCGGTGTGGCGACAATATGAACCGAATCTGAACGGAGCGCTTCCAAGTGCAACCGTTGCTGAAATGCATCAGTAGCACTACCGCTGGCCGTTCTATTTTAGCGCGAGATTCCAGAAACTTGTCGGCTCGTCGCCAAGACTCCGGAAGGCATAGTGGGTGCGACGATTTTTCGACTCTGGGCACGTACATCAGGGACGGGAAGGGTTGGCGGAGCGGCAATTGTGGCGCGATCGGGTCCGGAATGGCCGGTTCAGGGGCTCCCCGCTGCGCTGGAATGATCCTGAAACGAGCCGAAAGCGCCGACCGCAGCGTCCCTCCCAGTGCATGCGATTTCTCAATTTTGACCAATTGATAAAATTTCGGAGCTGCGTTAGCGTCCTAGTCTGGAATGGCTCTAAAGGAGAGGGAGCTGCCGATGAGCGGGGGAATGCTCAAGCAAGGCATCGCACCGGGACGTCTTGAACCCGGCCAGTACACACGCAACTTTTCCGACCTGCATCCGGCGCTCGACCGGCACGAGGCTTTCGTCGAAGCCGACAGGTGCTACTTCTGTTTCGATGCGCCGTGCATGAACGCCTGCCCCACCGAGATCGATATCCCGATGTTCATCCGGGAGATCTCGACGGACAATCCGCTGGGCGCGGCCGAGACTATCTTCGAGCAGAACATCCTGGGCGGCATGTGCGCCCGGGTTTGCCCGACCGAGCAACTCTGCGAGGACGCCTGCGTCCGCATGGAGGCCGAGGGCAAGCCGGTGAAGATCGGCCAGCTGCAGCGTTACGCCACCGATATCGCGATGGCGGAGAACGCGCAGTTCTTCGAGCGCGCCGAGGCGACCGGCAAGAAGGTCGCCGTAGTTGGCGCTGGTCCGTCGGGTTTGGCGGCGGCACACCGGCTCGCGGTGCATGGGCACGACGTAACGGTCTACGACGCGCGCCCCAAGGCGGGCGGGCTCAATGAATACGGTATCGCTTCCTACAAGACGCCGGATGGGTTCGCGCAGGCGGAGGTGGAGTATGTCACCGCCATCGGGGGCATCGATATCGAACTAGGCCAGGCGCTGGGGCGCGAACTGTCGCTGGATGGGCTGCTGAAAACCCATGACGCGGTGTTCCTCGGCGTCGGCCTGGGCGGCGTCAACGCGCTGCGGGCCGAGGGCGAGACTGATGGACCCGATGGGCTGGCCGATGCGGTCGATTTCATCGCTGAGCTGCGCCAAAGCACTGACCTGTCGTCGCTCCCGGTGGGACGGCGCGTGGTGGTGATCGGCGGCGGCATGACGGCGATCGACGCCGCCGTGCAATCGAAGCTGCTGGGCGCCGAAGAGGTGACCATCTGCTACCGGCGCGGACAGGAACATATGAACGCTTCGAGCTTCGAGCAGGATCTCGCGGCCTCGAAGGGCGTCACTATCCGGCACTGGCTGCAGCCCAAGCGGGTGCTGAGCGAGAATGGCAACGTGACCGGGATCGAGCTTGAGTACACCGAGTTGAAGGACGGCCGCCTCGTTGGCATGGGTCACACGCTGACCCTACCGGCCGACCAGGTGTTCAAGGCGATCGGCCAGACGCTCGAAGATGAAACAGCGGCAGGGCTGACGCTCAGTGCTGGGCGGATCGAGACCGACGCCGAAGGCCGCACGTCCCGGCCGGGCGTGTGGGCCGGCGGCGACTGCATCGCGGCCGGCGACGATCTGACCGTCACCGCAGTGGCGCAGGGGCGCGACGCGGCCGAAAGCATCAACCGCTATCTCGCTGGAAACTGAGGGAGTTAGGCCATGGCTGACATCCGCAACAATTTCGTCGGGATCAAATCGCCCAACCCGTTCTGGCTGGCTTCGGCGCCGCCGACCGACAAGGCGTACAATGTCGAGCGCGCGTTCAAAGCGGGCTGGGGCGGCGTGGTGTGGAAGACGCTGGGCGAGGAAGGCCCGCCGGTGGTCAACGTCAACGGACCGCGCTACGGCGCGATCTGGGGCGCCGACCGGCGGCTGCTCGGCTTCAACAATATCGAGCTGATCACCGATCGCGACCTGCAGAAGAACCTGCAGGAGATCAAGCAGGTCAAGAAGAACTGGCCGGACCGGGCCGTTGTCGTCTCGCTGATGGTGCCGCTGGCCGAGGAAAGCTGGAAGTCCATCCTCGCCGTGGTCGAGGAGACCGAGGCCGACGGCGTCGAGCTTAATTTCGGCTGCCCGCACGGCATGAGCGAGCGCGGCATGGGCGCTGCGGTCGGCCAGGTCCCCGAATACATCGAAATGATCGTGCGCTGGTGCAAGGCACACACTCGCATGCCTGTGATCACCAAGCTGACGCCGAACGTCACCGATGTGCGCCGTCCGGCGCGTGCAGCGAAGAGCGGCGGCACCGATGCGGTGTCGCTGATCAACACCATCAACTCGATCACCGGCGTCGATCTCGACAATTTCGCGCCGATGCCGACGATCGACGGCAAGGGCACGCATGGCGGCTATTGCGGCCCGGCGGCCAAGCCCATCGCGCTGCACATGGTGGCCGATATCGCCCGCGATCCCGAGACGTATGGGCTGCCGATCTCGGGCATTGGCGGAGTGACCACCTGGCGCGACGCAGCGGAGTTCATGGCGCTGGGTGCCGGCAACGTGCAGGTTTGTACGGCGGCGATGGTCTATGGCTTCAAGATCGTCGAGGAGATGATCTCGGGGCTATCGAACTGGATGGACGAGAAGGGCCACCGGACGCTCGAGGACTTCACCGGGCGCGCAACACGCAACGTCACCGACTGGCAGTACCTGAACCTCAACTACGTCACCAAGGCGCGGATCGACCAGGAGAAGTGCATCAGCTGCGGCCGCTGCCACATCGCCTGCGAAGACACCTCGCACCAGGCGATCACCAAGGAGAAGGACGGCAAGCGCCACTTCGAGGTGATGGACGACGAGTGCGTGGGCTGTAACCTGTGCGTCAATGTCTGCCCGGTGGAAGACTGCATCACCATGATCCAGCTCGAGCCGGGGATGCTCGACGCGCGGACCAAGAAGGTGGTGGAGCCGACCTACGCCAACTGGACGACCCACCCGAACAATCCCATGCGCAAGTCGGTGGAGCCGGCCGAGTAAAGCAGTTCCCGCGGACGTGCCGAAGCGCCCGACGGCCGTGGGCCTCGGGGTTTCCTGTCAGTCTTGCCGTTTCTTGCGAAGCGGCATGGGCGGGACTTCGTCCCTGTGCCGGTCGTCCGGCAAACTGTACAAGGGTTGGGACTCTCGCCCCGCCCATTGCGAACGGTCTTTTGGCCCGATGGTGCGCAAAGCGGACGCTTCCACCAAACCCTGGCCAGGACGCCTCCCAACCAGCCCGAACCCTCCCCGCGACGCCGCGTAGCGCCTCGCATCGGTGAGGTGGGGCAAAGATGGGAGACGGGCGGAGTGCGGGGATAAGTTTCGCGGAGTACCAACCGTCCGAGCAGTGAGTTCCGGCTTTCGCCGGGATGACGGCCGGTGGGTGTGGCATCCTCGTTGCTGAGGCGGCGAGGGGGTTAACTGTTCGCTAACCATGTGCCGATGACCGCCTTCATCGCTAAGGATTGGTGAACGGGCAGCCCTCTAGCGTGCGCCAAACGTAGGAGAGGCGCATGGGGCAAAGGGTTCGAGACCTGGTTCGGTCGGTCCGGTCATCGGATGGCGGAGCGCCCCAGGCGGACCTGGCTTTGCCGAACCCGCGACGGCTGCTGATCGTCGGCATTATTTCAACCGTGGTCCTCGCGCTGACGGTGATCGGCGCGGTGTGGTTCGCGGTGGCGTCGATCGATCAAGCCTCGGTATCCGCCGAAACCGAGCGGGCGCAGGTGGCGCTGCGGGTGGTGCTGGCGGACGGGGCGCTGCCGGATGTGGCGACGGCCGAGCGGCTCGCCGAGGATTTCGGTTTCACCGGCGCGCATTTCGTCAGCGGCGGCGCTCGCCCGGGCGAGATCTCGACGACGGTTCCGGGCTCCGATGCCCGGCTTTCGTGGCAGCCGCGACGGTTCGGGACAGAGATGTTCTACAAGCTGGCGCCGATCCGGCTGTTTGCCTGCGGACTGTTCCTGGCGGGCGTGGTGTTTGTGCTGAACCGGCTTTACCGGATCTCGCGAGACCTGGAGAAACGCCGGCAGGCTGCCCAGGAGCTGGCGTCGCGCGACGCGCTGACCGGCCTCTACAACCGGCTCGGCTTCGACCAGCAGCTGGCGCGCTCGGCCAGCAACCCGGCCCTGCTCTATCTCGACCTCGATGGCTTCAAGCAGGTCAATGACAGCTTCGGCCACAATGCCGGCGACGACCTGCTGCGCATCGTGGCGCAGCGGCTGACAGGCATCGCGCGCGACGGCGATATGGTGGCGCGCATTGGTGGCGACGAGTTTGCCATCCTGCGCGGGCCGCCGACATCGCGCGCGGAACTCGCGGAACTTGCCTCCGATATCGGCCTCGCCCTGAGCGAGCCGGTGAAGCTCGGGCTGTCGCAGATCCAGGTCGGTGCAAGCATCGGCATCGCCATGGGCAGCGCCTATGGCAATGACAACGGCCGGCTGGTCGGCGCGGCCGATGCGGCGCTCTATCGCGCCAAGGCCTTGCCCGGCCACGCTTTCGTCTTCGCAGACACCCCCATGGCCGACGCCGCCTGACTGTCCGGACTCGTGCCGGAACAGCGGACTCGACACCGACACTAATCGTGGATATGTCTTGTCCACGATTGGAGTCTGACGATGAAGCTTGGCGATGGTGTGGAACAGGCGATCCACTGCATGCTGGTGCTGGCGGGGTTGCAGCCTGACGGCGCACTGCCGGCCGCGGCGCTGGCCGAGTATCACGGCGTGTCGACCAGCTATTTGCTGAAGCACCTGCAGGCGCTGGCGGGCGCCGGCCTGCTTACGTCCGTGCCCGGGCCGCGTGGCGGCTACCGGCTGGGGCGACCGGCCGACAAGATCAACCTGCTCGATGTGGTGCTCGCCGTTGAAGGTGCGGGGCCGGCGTTCCGTTGTGCCGAAATCCGGCAGCGCGGGCCGGATCCCCTGCCCTCGAAATTCTACGCCAAGCCGTGCGCGGTCAGCGCGGCGATGCTGAAGGCGGAGCGCGCCTATCGCGACGAGTTGCGCAAGGTCAGCATCGCCGAACTGAACAGCAACCCGGGCACCCCGCTCGGCGACGCCATCGACAAGCGCAGCTGCGCCTTTCTCGAACTGCACGAGCGGCGCCCAGCCGCCGGCTGACCATTTCCCACCAAGCAAAGGACTGATCCCATGCGAGCTCGACTCGACATCTCCAAGGCTGCGCCGGACGCCTACCGCGCAGTGGCAGCACTCGATCGCTTCGTGGTCCGCGAAAGCGGGCTCGAGGCCCGCTACATCCACCTGATCAAGCTGCTGGCCTCGCACATCAATGGCTGCGCCTATTGCGTCGACATGCACACCAGGGAGGCCCGGCACGATGGCCTATCCGAACAGTGGATCGCGCTGGTGAACGTGTGGCGCGAGTCGCCGGTCTACAGCGATGCCGAACGGGCGGTGCTGGGCTGGACCGATGCGCTGACCCGGCTTGCCGAAACGCGTGCACCGGACGAAGCGTTCGAACCGCTACGCCTCCACTTCACTGACGAGCAGATCGGCAATATCACCATCGCCATCGGCACGATCAACGTCTGGAACCGGGTAGCGGTCGGATCTCGGATGGTGCACGCCATCGCGCCGGTGAGCCAGGCGGCCTGACGGCACAATTATTCGGTGGGCCGGTGTCGATTCCGGCCTGCCCCGCGCGTCGTTGTCCTGTAACTGGAGCATTCACCGTTTCGGTGAAGCGAGGAAGTGCACCAGGTTCTTGATTGGTCGCGCTTTCGAGGCGGAAAAGCCTGCACCTTTTCCTGAAAGCGCTCTAGCGGCGCATCCGAGGGAGTTTTTTTGCATGTTCTCGACGTTACTCATTCTCGCCCATCTCTTGCTGGGCGGCGCCTTCATCGTCTTCGGCGTCCGCAACATCCAGGCCATTCCGGGCCTTGCGACGTTCCTCGCCGGACGCAAGATCACGCAGCCGGACACGGCCGCGAAGTTCGGTGTCGCCTTGCAGATCGTAGGTGGAGCGCTGACGGTGCTGTCGCCGTTCGTGCCGTTTGCCGGTGTGCTCGGCGGGCTGGCACTGATCGTATTCCTGGTCCTCGCCACGGTGCTGTTCCATCCGTTCTGGGAATTCACGGGCGAGGAGCAGAAGCCGCATGTCCAGTCGTTCATCATGAACACCGGCCTGACCGGGGCCTTCCTGCTCGTCGTCGCCTATTCGCTCTAGCCGTCCGTGAGCGTTGCCGGCACGACCATCGACGCCAGCAGCGAGAAGCGCCAGCGCCTGCTGCCGCATCTCGCCATGCTGCTGTTTGCGGGGCTGATCGCAGGCTCGTTCACGTTCGGCGCGCTGACCGTGCCCTACATCCACGCAGTGCCGCTGAACGCGCTGCGGTTCGTATTGGCTGCGGCGCTGATGGGGGCGTTTGCGTTTGGGGTGGCGCGGCAGAAGTTCGTGTTCCCGGCGGCGCCCTGGCGCTTCGGGATCAACGGCTTCCTGACTGCCGTCTACTTCGTCACCATGTTCATCGCGCTGACGATGACCAAGCCGGTGGCGACAAGTGCGGTCTATACGCTGGTGCCGCTGATGACCGCGGTGACGGCGTATTTCATCGTCGGGCAGCGGTCGGGCTTCGCGGTGCTGATCAGCCTGGTGCTCGCCGGGCTGGGCGCCATCTGGGTGATCTTTCGCGGCGACATCGACGCGTTGCTGCGCTTCGATGTCGGCCAGGGTGAGCTGATCTACTTCGTCGGCTGCGTCGCCTACGCGATCTACACGCCGCTGCTGCGCCGCTTCAACCGAGGCGAGTCCGCGCTAGTGCTAAGCTTCTGGACCATGGTGGCGACGGCGGTGTGGATCACCGGCTACGGGCTGCCTGAGATCCTCGCGACCGACTGGGTCCACCTGCCGCCACTGGTGTGGTGGGTGGTGCTCTATCTCGCCATCGGCCCGACGGCAGTGTGCTTTTTCCTGATCCAGTACGCCTCGGCGCGCCTGCCGGCCGCCAAGGTGATTGCCTATGGCTACCTGGTGCCGGCCTTCGTCATCGTGTTCGAGGGACTGGCCGGACATGGCTGGGCGAGCCTCAGCGTCGCTGCCGGGGCGATGGTCACGGTACTGGGGCTGGTGGCGCTGGCGCTGCTGCGGGAGCGCTGAGCGGCTACTTCGGCAAGAGGCCGTGCAGGTAGAGGTTTTCGAGGAAGCGCGCGGCGTCTTCGAAGCGGCCTTCGCCGCCGCGGTCCTTGCCGAGGACGGCACGGACCTGCACGTCGAAATCGGCGTAATGCTGGGTGGTGGCCCAGATCGAGAAGATCAGGTGGTAGGCATCGGTGCGGACGATCTTGCCCGCGGCCATCCACCCTTCCATTACCTTGGCCTTCTCGTCGACCAGCGCCTTGAGGTCGGTCTCCAGCATTTCGAGCACGCGGGGGGCGCCCTGCAGCATCTCATTGGCGAAGAGCCGGCTTTGGCGCGGGTAGTCGCGGCTCATCTCGAGCTTGCGGCGGAGGTAGGAGCGGAGCTCGGGGACCGGGTCGCCGACCGAATCGATCTCGCGCAAGGGGGCCAGCCAGATGTCCAGCATCTCGGCGAGCAGGCGCTGGTAGATCTCTTCCTTGCGCGGGAAATAGTAGAGCAGGTTGGGCTTACTCATCCCCGCCGCCTCGGCGATCTGGTCGATGGTGGCGCCGCGGAAACCCTCGCGGCTGAACACGTCGAGCGCCGCTTCGAGGATGACTTCCTGCTTCTCGCGCTGGATGCGCGTCTGCGCCCTGGGACGCTTCGACGAGGGTGCCTTTGCGCCCCCTTTGCCGCCTTCCGTCTCCAGCATTTTCACCTTGATCGGCGGCATGGGAGTGATAACGTTTTTTCCAACTGGTCAAATTTCTGGATAACACATCCAAAGGTCAAGCTCCAAATATACTTGACCCACAAACTCAACAAATAGCCTCCGGGGGAGTCCAAGGTGTCCGACCGTCGCAATGTCACGCCAAACGATCTGAGCGCGTTCTGGATGCCGTTCACGGCCAACCGGCAGTTCAAGAAGGCGCCCCGCATGTTCGTCGGCGCCAAGGACATGCACTATACGACTTCCGACGGACGCCAGGTGCTCGACGGCACGGCAGGCCTGTGGTGCGTGAACGCCGGCCATTGCCGCCCGAAGATCGTCGAGGCGATCCAGGAGCAGGCGGCTGAGCTCGATTATGCGCCGGCCTTCCAGATGGGGCACCCCAAGGCGTTCGAGCTGGCCAACGCGCTGGTGTCGATTGCGCCTGAGGGGCTCAACCATGTGCTCTACACCAATTCGGGTTCGGAATCGGTCGAGACGGCGCTGAAGGTGGCGCTGGCCTATCACCGGGCGAAGGGCGACGGTTCGCGGTTCCGGCTGATCGGGCGCGAGCGCGGCTATCACGGCGTCAATTTCGGCGGCATTTCGGTGGGCGGCATCGTCACCAATAGGAAGATGTTCGGCACGCTTCTCACCGGCGTCGACCATATGCCGCACACCCATACGCCGGGGAAGAACCAGTTCACCCGCGGCGAGCGCGAAGGCGGCGGCGAGGACTTAGCGTCGGAACTCGAGCGTATCGTGACGCTGCATGACGCTTCGACCATCGCGGCTGTCATCGTCGAGCCGGTGGCCGGATCCACCGGCGTGCTGATCCCGCCCAAGGGCTATCTGCAGAAGCTGCGCGAGATCACCAAGAAGCACGGCATCCTGTTGATCTTCGATGAAGTGATCACCGGTTTCGGCCGCCTCGGTACGCCGTTCGCGGCGGACTATTTCGGCGTGACGCCGGATATTCTGGTTACGGCGAAGGGCCTGACCAACGGGGTGATCCCGATGGGCGCGGTGCTGGTCAGCTCGGAAATCCACGACGCGTTCATGCAGGGGCCCGAGCACGTCATCGAGTTCATGCACGGCTACACCTATTCGGGGAACCCGATTGCCTCGGCGGCGGGTCTTGCGACGCTCGAGACCTACAAGGACGAGGGGCTGCTGACCCGTGGGGCGGAAATCGCGCCGTACTGGGAAGATGCGCTGCACTCGCTGAAGGGGCTGCCGCATGTCATCGACATCCGCAACCTGGGGCTGATCGGCGCGATCGAACTCGAGCCGATCGCCGGTTCGCCGACCAAGCGCGCCTTCTCGGCTTTCGTCAAAGCGTTCGAGACGGGCATCCTGATCCGCACCACCGGCGACATCATCGCCATGTCGCCGCCACTGATCATCTCGAAGGCGCAGATCGACGAGCTGATCGGAACGCTCGCCGGTATCCTCAAGACGCTTGAGTAGAATGGAACGAATGTTCTATATCGGCACCGATAGAACGAACGTTCTACACTCAACGAGCGGAGGTCTGTGATGCAGACGATACAGAATGCCATTGGCGGGAAGCTGGTCACCAGCACCAGCACGCGCACCCAGCCGGTGTTCAACCCGGCCACCGGCGAGGCGATCGCCACGCTGCCGTTGTCGACGCTCGACGAGATCAACGCCGCCGTTGCAGCGGCCAAGAAGGCCCTGCCCGCCTGGGCCAACACCACGCCGATGAAGCGGGCGCGGGTGATGTTCAAGTTCAAGGAGCTGCTCGAAAAGCACGCCGACGAGCTGGCCGAGCACATCTCTCGCGAGCACGGTAAGGTGCATGACGACGCTCTGGGTGAACTGGCCCGCGGCATCGACTGCGTTGACTTCGCCTGCGGTATCCCGCAGCTGCTGAAGGGCGAGTTCAGCCGCAATGTCGGGCCGAACATCGACACCTATTCGGACAGGCAGCCGCTGGGCGTGGTCGCCGGCATCACGCCGTTCAACTTCCCGGCCATGGTGCCGATGTGGATGTATCCGCTGGCGATTGCCTGCGGCAATACCTTCATCCTTAAGCCGTCGGAGCGCGACCCGTCGGCGCCGATGTTCGCCTGGCAGCTGCTGATGGATGCCGGGCTGCCGGAGGGCGTGATGAACGTCATCCATGGCGACAAGGAAGCGGTCGACGCCATTCTCGACCATCCCGACATCAAGGCGGTGAGCTTCGTCGGCTCGACCCCGATTGCCGAGTACGTCTACCGACGCGGCACGCAGGCGGGCAAGCGCATCCAGGCGCTGGGCGGCGCCAAGAACCACATGATCATCCTGCCCGACGCCGACATGGACCAGGCCGCCGACGCGCTGATGGGCGCCGGCTACGGTTCGGCTGGCGAGCGCTGCATGGCGATCTCGGTGGCGGTGCCGGTGGGCGACAAGACCGCTGACGCACTGGTGGCAAAGCTGAAGCCGCGCGTCGAGGCGCTGAAGATCGGCCCGGCGACGGACCGCGACTCGCAGATGGGCCCGATCGTCTCGAAGGTGCAGCGCGATAAGATCGTCGGCTATATCGATGCGGGCGTCGAAGCCGGCGCCGAGCTGGTGGTCGATGGCCGCGGCTTCAAGCTGCAGGGCTATGAGGACGGTTTCTTCGTCGGCGGCACGCTGTTCGACCATGTAAAGCCGGACATGAAGATCTACCGCGAGGAGATCTTCGGGCCAGTACTGTCAGTGGTTCGCGCCGGCACCTACCAGGATGCGGTGGACCTGATCCACGGGCACGAATATGCCAACGGCACGGCGATCTTCACCCGCGACGGCGATGCGGCGCGCGACTTCGCCGACAAGATCGAAGTGGGCATGGTGGGCATCAACGTGCCGATCCCGGTGCCGGTCGCCTACCACTCGTTCGGCGGCTGGAAGCGGAGCATTTTCGGCGACCACTCGATCTACGGGCCCGAAGGCGTGCACTTCTACACGCGGCTCAAAACCGTCACGACGCGCTGGCCGGCGGGCATCAAGTCCGGCGCGGAATTCAGCTTCCCCAGCCAGAAATAGGACCACCAATGGCAGCTCCCGGCGAAAACCTTCGTATCGACCCCGAGCGCCTTTGGAGCTCCATTCACGAGCTGGCCGAGATCGGGCCGGGGGTTGCCGGGGGCAACAACCGGCAGACCGTCACCGACGACGACGCCAAGGGCCGCGCGCTGTTCAAGCGATGGTGCGAGGCCGCAGGCATGGAGATGGGGCTCGACCAGATGGGCACCATGTTCGCGCGGCGCGAGGGTGCCGAGCCGGGGCTCGATCCGGTCTATGTGGGCAGCCATCTCGATACGCAGCCGACCGGCGGGCGCTATGACGGGGTGCTCGGGGTGCTTGGCGGGCTCGAGGTGATCCGGACGCTCAACGATCTCGATATCCGCACCAAGCGGCCGATCGTGGTGGTCAACTGGACCAACGAGGAAGGGGCGCGGTTTGCGCCGGCGATGATGGCTTCAGGTGTGTTCGCCGGGGTGCTCGAGCAGGCTGACGTCTACACTCACCAGGACAAGGACGGGAAGACGTTCGGCGAGGAGCTGGAGCGGATCGGCTGGAAGGGCGACGAAGTGGTGGGGGCGCGGAAGATCCACGCCTATTACGAGTTGCACATCGAGCAGGGGCCGATCCTCGAGGACGAGAACATCGATATCGGCGTCGTGACGCACGGCCAGGGGCTGAAGTGGCTGCAGGTGACGCTCACCGGCAAGGAGGCCCATACCGGCTCCACGCCGATGCCGAAGCGGCGCAACGCCAGCCTGGGCATGGCTCGGGTTATCGAGCTCGTGCACGAGGTGGCGATGGACTACCAGCCGGGCGCCGTGGGCGCGGTCGGGCACATCCAGGTCTATCCGAACTCGCGCAACATCATCGCCGGCAAGGCGGTGTTCACCATCGACATTCGCTCGCCGGACAAGGCGGTGCTCGACGAGATGGACGAGCGCATCCGTGGTGGCATCGAGAACATCGCCGAGGGGCTGGATATCGGCTTCGAGGTCGAGCAGGTCGGGCACTTTGATCCGGTGACGTTCGACAAGACGCTGGTGGGGAATGTTCGGGCGGCGGCCAAGGAGCTTGGCTACTCGCACCGCGATATCGTCTCGGGGGCGGGGCATGATGCGTGCTGGATCAACCGCGTGGCGCCATCGGCGATGATCATGTGCCCGTGCGTGGATGGGCTTTCGCACAATGAGGCCGAGAACATCAGCAAGGAATGGGCGGCGGCTGGGACCGACGTGCTGCTGCGCGCGGTGCTGGAGACGGCGGAGATTGTGGGGTGAGCGCGCTGGGGGAGCTTCGGGCACGGATTACCTCTCCCTCGGGGGAGAGGTCGGCGCGCAGCGCCGGGTGAGGGGGCCTTATGGGGACGCTCAAGAGCAAGTTCGTCGCACGTGCCCGCTCCCTCAGGGAGAATTCAACCGACGCGGAACGCAGGCTCTGGTCGCGGTTGAGGGACCGCCAACTTCATGGTCACAAGTTCGTCCGTCAGTTGCCCATCGGCTCGTTCATCGCAGACTTTGCTTGTAGAGAGCGCGACCTGATTGTTGAACTCGACGGTGGCCAGCACGCTGCTGCTCAGCTTGATGATATCCGGCGTACCGCGGTGCTTGCCGAGCACGGCTACCGCGTGATCCGCTTCTGGAACAACGACGTACTGACCAATCTAGATGGCGTGCTGCAGATTATCGCCGACAGGCTGGAGAAGGCCCCCTCACCCGGACTTCGCTTCACGAAGTCCGACCTCTCCCCCCAGGGAGAGGTGACCGAGGCCCCACGCGAATGACAGGGAAACTCGAATGACCTCCAAAATCATCAAGAACGGCACCGTCGTCACCGCCGATCTCACCTATGTCGCCGACATTCGCGTCGAGGGCGGCAAGATTACCGAGATTGGGCAGAACCTGACGGGCGGGGAAGTCCTCGATGCCACCGGCTGCTACGTGATGCCGGGCGGGATTGATCCGCATACGCATCTCGAGATGCCGTTCATGGGGACCTACTCGTCCGATGATTTCGAGTCCGGGACGCGGGCGGCGCTGTCGGGTGGGACGACCATGGTGGTGGATTTCTGCCTGCCCTCGCCCAACCAGTCGCTGCTCGAGGCGCTGCAGATGTGGGACAACAAGACCTCGAAAGCTTCGTGCGACTACTCGTTCCACATGGCGATCACCTGGTGGGGTGAGCAGGTGTTCAACGAGATGGCAGATGTGGTCGATCGCGGCATCACCTCGTTCAAGCACTTCATGGCCTACAAGGGCGCGCTGATGGTGGACGATGACGAGATGTTCTCGTCGTTCCAGCGCTGCGCGGATTTGGGCGCGCTGCCGCTCGTTCACGCCGAGAACGGCGACGTGGTGGCTCAGATGACGGCCAAGCTGCTTGCCGCGGGCAATAACGGGCCGGAGGCGCATGCCTATTCGCGCCCGCCGGAAGTGGAAGGCGAGGCGACCAACCGGGCGATCATGATCGCCGACATCGCGGGGGTGCCGGTCTATATCGTCCACACCTCTTGCGAGCAGGCACATGAGGCGATCCGCCGGGCACGGCAGGCGGGCAAGCGCGTCTATGGCGAGCCGCTGATCCAGCACCTGGTGCTCGACGAAACCGAGTATTTCAACAAGGACTGGGACTATGCGGCGCGCCGGGTGATGAGCCCGCCGTTCCGCAACAAGCAGCACCAGGACTCGCTGTGGGCCGGGCTGCAGTCAGGTTCGCTGCAGGTGGTGGCGACCGATCACTGCGCCTTCACCACGGCGCAGAAGCGCAACGGGATCGGCAACTTCGCCAAGATCCCGAACGGCACGGGCGGGCTCGAGGACCGGATGCCGGTACTGTGGACCAAGGGCGTCAAGACCGGGCGGCTGACGATGAACGAGTTCGTCGCGGTGACCTCGACCAACATCGCCAAGATCCTCAACATGTACCCCAAAAAGGGCGCCATCCTGGTCGGGGCGGATGCCGACCTCGTGGTGTGGGACCCCAAACGCAAGAAGACGATCACGGCGGCCAAGCAGCAGTCGGCGATTGACTACAACGTGTTCGAGGGCATCGAAGTCGAGGGGCTGCCGCGGTTCACGCTGACGCGTGGGCAGGTCGCGGTGACCGAGGACACGATCAGCGCCGAGCAGGGCCACGGCCAGTTCGTGGCGCGCGAGGCGAAGAACCCGGTGAACCGGGCTCTTTCGACCTGGAAGGACATCACCGCGCCGCGCAAGGTCGAGCGCACCGGCATTCCGGCGACGGGGGTTTGAGGGTTTGACGACGGACGGGGGCAAATCGCAGAGCGTGGTCGAGGCCAAGGGTCTCGGCCTGACTTTCAAGACAGCGGACGGCGACGTGGTGGCGCTGTCGGACGTCAATCTCGACATCAAGCGGGGCGAGTTCGTCTCGTTTATCGGCCCATCGGGCTGCGGCAAGACGACGTTCCTGCGCGTCATCGCCGATCTGGAGCAGCCGACGTCGGGGACGATCACGGTAAATGGTACTTCGCCCGCCGATGCGCGGGTCAACCGCTCCTATGGCTATGTGTTCCAGGCGCCGGCACTGTTTCCGTGGCGGACCATCGAGAAGAACGTGGCGCTCCCGCTCGAAATCATGGGCTATGGCGAGGCCGACCGAAAGGCGCGCATCAGCAAGACCATGGAACTGGTGAACCTCGAGGGTTTCGAGAAGAAGTTTCCGTGGCAGCTCTCCGGCGGCATGCAGCAGCGCGCCTCGATCGCGCGGGCGCTGGCGTTCGATGCCGACCTACTGCTGATGGACGAGCCGTTCGGGGCGCTGGACGAGATCGTCCGCGACCACCTCAACTCGGAGCTCTTGAAACTCTGGGCGGCGACGCAGAAGACTATCGCGTTCGTCACTCACTCGATTCCCGAGGCGGTGTATCTCTCGACCAAGATCGTGGTGATGAGCCCGCGGCCGGGCCGGGTCACCGACATCATCGAGAGCACCCTGCCTGCGGAACGGCCGCTGGAAATCCGCGAAACGCCGGAGTTCCTCGCCATCGCCCACCGCGTCCGTGACGGCCTGAGGGCCGGCCACTCGTACGAGGTCTAGGCGATGAAGACCTCGTGGCGCGACGGCAGCCTGTTCCCGATCCTGATTGTCGTCGCCGCGCTGATCGTCGTCTGGTACATCGCCGCGGTGCTGATGAACTGGCAAGGGATGTCGGATTTCTATCAGCGCACCGATGTGACCAATGTTGGCTTCGGGCAGCAGCTCAATGACGTGCTGAACGCCGAGAAGCCGTTGCTGCCGGCGCCGCATCAGATCGTTGGGGAGTTCTGGAAGACTACGGTCGAGCAGGCCATCACGTCGAAGCGCAGCCTCGTCTACCATGGCTGGATCACGCTCTCGGCGACGCTCCTGGGCTTTGCCATGGGGACGGTGTTCGGCATCGGGCTTGCGGCGTTCATCGTCCACAACCAGGCGATGGACCGCTCGCTGATGCCGTGGATCATCGCCAGCCAGACCATCCCCATCCTCGCGATCGCGCCGATGGTGATCGTCGTGCTGAATGCGGTCGGCATTTCCGGGCTGATCCCCAAGGCGCTGATCTCGACCTATCTCAGTTTCTTCCCGGTGGTGGTGGGGATGGTGAAGGGCTTCCGCAGCCCCGAGCAGATCCAGCTCGACCTGATGCGCACCTACAATGCGTCGCGCTTCCATGTGTTCACCAAGCTGCGCTGGCCGATTGCCCTGCCCTATCTGTTCACCTCGATGAAGGTGGGGGTGGCGGCGAGCCTCGTCGGCGCCATCGTCGGCGAGTTGCCGGCCGGTACCAGCAACGGGATTGGTGCGCGGCTGCTGGCGGGCTCGTACTACGGGCAGACGATCCAGATCTGGTCGGCGCTGCTAGCTGCGGCGTTGCTGGCCGGGGCGCTGATTGCGCTGGTGGGGCTGGCCGAGCGGGTCACCAACAAGCAACTCGGAGCGCGGGCATGACGGCGCTGCAACGGGTTTTGGCCGCCTTTGCGTCTGGTTTCGCGCTGCTGGCGCTGATCTTCGATTTCGCGTCGACTGAAGGGGCGCCGCTGCCGGTGTGGGAGTTTCCCGCGGTCGTGGTGTTCCTGGTGCTCGGCATCTTCAGCCTCATCCGTTTCCGTATTCCGTTGAGCTACTGGGTCGACGGCGTCCTCGCGGCGCTCGGCGCGGTGGGGCTGATGCTGGCGCTCGAAACGCTGCAGCAGGCCGAGCCGGGCTACTGGTTCGCGCTGGTTGCTGCCTGGCTATTTGCCTGGCTGTTTGCGGAGCGATTGTCGCGGGCCATCGTGCGGGGCGAGGCGGCCGAACTGGTTGGGGTGTTGATCCCGGCGATCTTCGGTGTGGCGATCCTCGTCGCGTGGGAAGCGATCACCCGGGGCGGCAATGTGCCCAAGGTGCTGCTGCCGTCGCCATCGGGGATCTGGGAGACGCTGATCGGCAATATCCCGAGGATCGCAGCGGACTTCCAGCAGACCTTCCTCAAGGCGGTGCTGGCCGGTTACGTGCTGGGCTGTAGCGCAGGGTTCCTGGTTGCCATCGCCGTCGACCGCTCGCCGTTCCTGAAGCGCGGGTTATTGCCGCTGGGCAATTTCATCTCGGCGCTGCCGCTGATCGGCATCGCGCCGATCATGGTGATGTGGTTTGGCTTCGACTGGCCGAGCAAGGCCGCCGTCGTCGTTATCATGACGTTCTTCCCGATGCTGGTGAACACCGTGGCCGGGCTGAACGCTGCCGGGCACATGGAGCGCGACCTGATGCGCACCTATGCCTCTGGCTACTGGTCGACGCTGTTCAAGCTCAGGCTGCCGGCAGCGGCGCCCTTCATTTTCAACGCATTGAAGATCAACTCGACTCTGGCGCTGATCGGCGCAATCGTGGCTGAATTCTTCGGAACACCCATCGTCGGCATGGGCTTTCGCATCTCGTCGGAGATCGGCAAGCTCAATGTCGAGATGGTCTGGGCAGAGATCGCCGTGGCGGCGCTAGCGGGCTCTGTCTTCTACTGGTTGGTGGCGCTCATCGAGAGGGCAGTCACCTTCTGGCATCCGTCCGTCCGCGGTGGTCGGGCGTAATCAGGGGAAAAGGGAAACGTCAAAAATGAAAAAGCTTCTCGTTGGTCTGGTAGCGGGCGCGCTGGCGCTCGGTGCTACCGCGAGCTGGGCGGCCGATCCGGTCACCTTGCAGCTCAAGTGGGTTACGCAGGCGCAGTTCGCAGGCTATTTCGTCGCCAAGGACAAGGGCTTCTACACTGACGAAGGCATCGACATCACGATCAAGCCGGGTGGCCCGGATATCGCCCCTGAGCAGGTGATCGCCGGTGGCGGCGCCGACGTCATCGTCGACTGGATGGGCGGCGCACTGGCGGCCCGCGAGCAGGGCGTCGGCCTCGTCAACATCGCGCAGCCGTTCAAGAAATCCGGCCTGTTGATGATCTGCCCGAAGGATGGCCCGGTGCAGACCGAAGCCGACTTCAAGGGTCACACGCTTGGCGTCTGGTTCTTCGGCAACGAGTATCCGTTCTACGCCTGGATGAACAAGCTGGGCATTCCGACCGAAGGCGGCGCCGATGGCGTGAACGTCCTGAAGCAGTCGTTCGACGTGCAGCCGCTGGTGCAGAAGCAGGCGGACTGTATTTCGGTGATGACCTACAACGAACTGGGCCAGGCGATCGACGCCGGTTTCACCAAGGATAAGCTGGTGATCTTCAACTACACCGACCTCGGCAACGACCTGCTCGAGGACGGCCTGTATGCGATGGAAGACAAGCTCGCCGACCCGGCTTTCGCCGACAAGATGGTCCGCTTCGTCCGTGCTTCGCAGAAGGGCTGGGAGTATGCGATCGCCAACCCTGATGAAGCCGCGCAGATCGTGCTCGACAACGACGAGTCCGGTGCCCAGACCCTCGACCATCAGAAGTACATGATGGGCGAAGTGGCCAAGCTCGTCGACGCCAAGGACTTCAAGCTCGACGCGGCCGCCTATGACCGCACCGAGAAGGCCCTGCTCGACCAGAAGATCATCAAGAACAAGCCGTCGGGCGCCTTCACCACGGCGATCACCGACAAGCTCTGAAACTTGGGGTTTCAGGAGTGAATGAGGCGGGGAGTGATCCCCGCCTTTTTTGTTTGAGCTACACATCGGCGTTATTCCGCGCAGGCGGGAACCTAGTGGGATGCTGCAACACTGGGTCCCCGCCTTCGCGGGGGTGACGTTGGTGGGGAGGAGATGGGCTCCGATGAGAAAGCTGCTCTCCCGGACTCCTCAGCTGCCGACTACGCCGCCGTCGTCCTTGGTGATTACCACCAGTGACGGCCGGGGGCCCTGACCTTCGATGAAGTCGGGCCAGTTGGTGCCGGCGTCGGCGATGGAGGTGGAGTCCTCGCCGTCTTCGAGGCGGAGTTCGCCGGGGTGCTGGATGGAGAGGAACATAGTCTTGCCGTCGGGGGTGAAGGCGGGCGAGCAGACTTCGGAGCCGACGGGGGGCGAGTAGAACAATTTCGGCAGTGCCTTGCCCGAGCCTTCGGTGTCGGCGACATAGAGCGCATCGTTGAAGCCGGCATCGGGCGGGCCGTCGGTGGTGACCCAGAGGCGGCCGGCGGGATCGACCGAGAGGTTGTCCGGATCGGTGAACCAGCCGTCGTCCGAGGTCTCGGGGTGGCAGAGGGCGTGCGAGGCCGGATCCTTGGGATCGCCGCAGAGGATGAAGGCATCCCAGGTGTAATCGGTCGCGGCGTGGTCGGGGGCATCGGGAGCGCCTGGCGGGGTGAGCTCGAGGATGTGGCCGTCCGGGTTCGGGGCGCGGGTGTTGGCGACGTTGACCTGTTCGCCCTCGTCTCCTTCGCCGGCCGGCAGGCGATCCTCGTTCTCGGTCATGGCGATGTAAACGCGGCCGGTCTTCGGATGCGGCACGAAGCCTTCGGGCGCGTCCATCGGGGTGGCGCCGAGCAGGTCGGCGGCCATGCGGGTGCGCAGCACCACGTCAGACTGGGTGTGGAAACCGTTCTCGGGGGTGAGCGGCCCCTGCCCCTGTACCAACGGCAGCCAGGTCATCTTGCCATCGGCATCGAAGCGGGCGGTGTAGAGGGTGCCCTCGTCGAGCAGGTCCTTGTTGGCGGCCCGGTCGGTGGGGTTCCAGGGCTTGGAGGTGACGAACTTGTAGAGGTACTCGAAGTCGTCATCGTCACCCATGTAGAGGACGACGCGGCCATCGGGGGCCACAGCAACCTGCGCGCCTTCGTGGGTGAAGCGGCCGAGGGCGGTGCGCTTAACCGGCTTGGCCGTCGGATCGAACGGATCGATCTCGACCACCCAGTCGAACTTCAGCCACTCGTTCGGCTCGTTCTCGAACTTCAGGCGGGCGTCGACACGGCTCAGGGCGTAGCCGTCATTCTCATCCTCGTCCCAGCCCTGGCGCTCGACCAGTTCCTGGTCGGGGAGCGTGTTGTAGTCGCCGGCGAAGACGTCCATGCCGCCTTCCTCGCCCGAGAGCATCGTGCCCCACGGGGTGATGCCGCCCGAGCAGTTGGAGATGGAGCCGAAGACGATGGTGCCGGTGGGGTCGATCTTGGTCTTCAGCCTGTCGTCGCCGGCAGCGGGGCCGGAGAGGCGCATCTCGGTGCCCATGTGGACGCGGCGATTGTACTGGCCGTCAGTGACGACCTGCCACTCAGTGCCGGCCCTCTTGACCTCGACCACGGAGATGCCGGTGGACGCGGCGACCGCACGGATCTGGTCGTCGGTCAGCTTTTGCTTGTAGTCCTCATCGGTCGTACCGGGGAACATCAGGTAGGGTGCGGCGTACTCGTGGTTGACGACGAGCAGGCCGTGATCGTTCGACTGGCTGCCCTGCGGCAGCGGCAGGAAGGCGGTGAAATCGTTGTTGTAGCCGAACTGCTTTTCGGCGGCGGCGCCGTCGAGCGTCGCGAGGTCGAACTCGGGGCTGTCAGCGAACAGCTTATCGCCCCAGCGCAGCAGGATCTGGCGCGAGTAGCCCTCCGGCCAGTGGTCGTTCTTGTCGGTGACGCGGGTCAGTTCGGGGAAGGTGAGGCTGGAGACGGAGTTGGCCTGGGCGAAGGCGGCGCCGACGCCGAAGCTGGCGCCGGATGCGGCCACGGCGGTGCCGGCGAGCAGGCCCTTCAGCACAGAGCGGCGCGAATAACCTTCGGCCATCAGGTCGGAATATTTGGTAGTGAATGACTGGCGGCGCGTCGGGCGCGCGCGCGTCTTCAAACGATCGGTCATTGTGACGCTCCTGAAAGTATTCAGGATGGGTGCACCCGGCAAAAGACGCTGCTGTGACGAAGCGATGACGCTGGAATGACTAGCCGGCAGCCTTCTGCGCCAGGGGCGCTTCGGGCATGGCGTCGGAGGTGCCGAGGACCAGCCGCCGCACCGCTTCGCGCGTCATCGGGTGCGAGATCAGGTAGCCCTGGGCCTCGGTGTAGCCGGCGGCGTGAACGCCGCGCAGCTGCTCGGGAGTCTCGATACCCTCGGCGGTGGTCTCCATCTCGAGGCGCGCGCCGATATCGGCAACCGCGCTGACGATGGTCTTGGCGCCCTCGGTGCTTTCGAGCGCGCGGACGAAGGTGCCGTCGATCTTGATCTTGTCGAAGGGGAAGGCCAGCAGGTAGCCGAGCGCCGAGAAGCCGGTGCCGAAATCGTCGAGCGCGATGCGGACGCCGAGGGCGCGGAGCTGGCGGAGGGTGTCGAGGCTCTGCTCGGAATTCTCGAGGAAAACGGACTCGGTGATCTCGATCTCGACCCGCTCATGGGCGATGCCGGAGGCGGCAAGGGCTTGAACGAGCGTGGTGATCAGGCTGCCGCGCACCAGTTGGACGGACGAGACGTTGACGGCGATCTTGAGGCCGTCGGGCCAGCGCGCCGCCTCGGCCAGGGCCTCGCGGATGACCCAATCGCCGATCGGGACGATCAGGCCCGTGTCTTCGGCGACGGGGATGAAATCGCAAGGCGGGACGAGGCCGCGGTCGGAATGCTGCCAGCGCAGCAGGGCCTCGAAGCCCGAGAATTTGTGCGTCCGGAGGTTGAGAATTGGCTGAAAGTGCAGCTCGAACTCGCCAAATTCCAGTGCCCGCTTGAGGTCCACCTCAAGGCGGCGGCGATCGACGGTGACGCGATTGAGTTCAGGCTCGAAGAAGCGGACGCTGCCCCGGCCGTCGCGCTTGGCGGCGTAAAGCGCCACGTCGGCATTGTGCAGCAACTGATCGGTGTCGATCCCGTCCTCGCCGGCGATGGCGATGCCGATACCGACCGCGATCGTGAGCACCTGACCGTCGAGGTCGTAGGGCGCGAGCGTCGCTTCGCAGAGGCGCTGCGCGAGGTCCTGGGCGCTCTCGGCGGTGCCGCCGCGGTGCAGCACGGCGAACTCGTCGCCGCCCATGCGGGCCGCGGAGTCCATGGGGCCGAGGCAACTGCCCAGGCGGGCGGCGAACTGGCGCAGCAGGGCATCGCCGGCGGCGTGGCCGAGCGTGTCATTGATCGGCTTGAAGCCATCGAGATCGAGGCAGAGCACGGCGAAGCCGGTGCCGGCGAGGTTTTCGAAGGAATTGCCGATGCGGCGGTAGAACAGCGTGCGGTTGGGCAGGCCCGTCAGAGCATCGTGGTAGGCGAGATGGGTGAGCTCGGCCTGCATGTTGTGCAGTTCGGTCACGTCCTTATGGGTCGAGATCCAGCCGCCATCGTCCATTGGCTGGTGGGTCATCGAGATGACCTGGCCGGAGTTCAGCCGGTGGATGCCGCCGAGGGTGCGTTGCTCGTGCACGGCGCTCAGGCGATCGGCGACATAGTCGTCGGCGTCGTCGCCGACATGGGTGTTGCCGGCGACACGGGCTTCGAGGATCTGGCGGAAGCTGGTGCCGCGTTTCCCCAGGGCGGGCGGCAGGCGATAGATGTCGAGGAACTGGCGGTTGCAGAGCACCAGCCGGCCGTGGCGATCGTAGAGGGAGATGCCGTGAGCCAGGTTTTCGAGGATGGCGCGGAGGCGCAGGTCCTGGGCATGGAGCTTGCCACGGGCCAGCGACAACTGGCGCCCGAGCTTCAGCAGCGCGGCTGCATCACCTTGTGGTGGTGCGGCGTCCGGCGGTGGCGCGGGAGTGTTCCCGGTCTTGGACAAGGCGCTGGAGACCCAGAGATTCCAGGGAAATCGAGGCTGTGAGCCTAGCGCGGCCGAGTAAAGACTAGGTTAGTTCGCCTGCTGCATTCAGCTCGACTGAGCCGGACGCAGCATCCCCTTGTAAAGGCCAGGTTTCGAGTCGGGGATCAGCAGCGCGTCGAGCCGCTTCTGGTAGAACTCGACCGGGCCGGGGGCGCCGATGACGGCGTAGGCATAGCCCGCTTCGCGCATGCCGCGCAGGGTGACGATCAGCAGGGCTTCGCCGATCCCCTGCCCACGCGCCGCCTCGTCGACGCCGGTGGGGCCGAAGAAGCCCTTGGCGGTCGCGTCGTGGCAGGCGAAGCCGAGCAACTGGTTGTCGCGGACAGCGAGCCAGCAGGTGACGGGGTGCTGGCTCATCGCCATTTCCACCTCGGACACCCAATAGGGGCTGAAATGCCGGCCCACCCACTCGGTGACCAAGTGCCGCTCAGGGGGAAGCGCCCGGCGCAGGGTAACACCGGCGGCGATCACCTTTGCTTCGGATGCGATTTCCGGCAGGTCATACAGCCGGACCAACAGGTCGCCCATCTATGCTATCGCCCACTGCCTGTGCCGGAAGGATACCTAGTCGACTCGCCCGCGCGCCGCAACGGGCACCACTTCCTTGACCTCGTCGCCGGAGATCAGGGTGACGGTGTCGAACAGGTTGGAGATGACGCAGGCGTGGTTGGGGACGATGCGCAGGCGCTCGCCGACGCGCGGCCAATCGGAGGCGATGGGCAGCTCGATGACGCCGTGCTCCTCGGAGAGGCCTTTCACCGTCAGGTCGGTGCCCATGACGAGGCCGTAGCCCTCCATGTTGAGGAGGTCCGAGGTCAGCGACTTGGAGCCGGCATCGATGACAATGCGGGTGGCGGTGGGGCGGCTGACGACGGTGGCGAGGACGGTGAGCGCGCAGTCGTCGAGGCTGGCGACCTTCTCCCGCACCTGGAAGCGATCGTAATAGATGTAGGTGCCGGGGCGGCACTCGGTGACCGGAGCCGCGGCCGGCGCCCACATGTCGGGGCTGTTGCCGGAAGAGACGCGCGGCACGGCGATGCCGGCCTGCTGGAACAGCGCGACGGCTTCGCTGAGCCAGGCATTGGATTTGTCGACACCATGTAGCGGCGGATAGGTCATCAGGCCGCCGAAGCGCAAGCCGGGAGCGAGGGCGATCTGGCGGGCGAGCGCCAGCGCCTGGGCCGGCGTCTGGACGCCGCAGCGACCGCCGCCGGAGTCGCACTCGATCAGCACGGTGAGCGGCTTGCCGTCGGTGAAGGTCGCGGCATAGCCGGCGAGCGTATCGGGGCTGTCGGCAGTGACCGAGAGGGTGATGCGCTCGTTCAGCGCCTTCAGCCGGGCCAGCTTTTTGGGACCGAGGATATTGTAGGGGAGGAAGATGTCGATAAGGCCGGCATCGGCCATCACCTCGGCCTCGCCGAGCTTCTGCACGGTGATGCCAACAGCGCCGAGCTCGACCTGGCGCTTGGCGAAACGGGGCAGCTTGTGCGTCTTGATGTGGGGACGGAGCGCGTAGCCCTGCTTGTCGGCATGCGCCTGGGCCCGCTGCAGATTGGCCTCGACGCGATCGATATCGATCAGGACGGTGGGCGTATCGAGGTCGGCAATGTTGGGCATGACGCGGGCTCCGGAAAGTTGGCGCGTCACTTCGCCCGGACGGGGGGCGGAATGCAAGCTAGAGGCGCGCGTGGCTGGCGCGGAGGATGAAGCCGATGATTTCGGCCACTGCCTCGTAGAGCTCGATGGGGATCTGCTCGTCGAGCTCGACGCCGGCCAGGGCTTCGGCCAGGGGGCCGTTGGAGTCGATGACGACGCCGTGCTCCTCGGCCGTTTCGACGATGCGCCGGGCGAGTTCGCCGCGGCCCTTGGCGATGACGCGGGGCGCATCGCGGGTGCCGCGTTCGTATTCGAGGGCAACGGCGAGGCTGATGGGCTTTTCGGCTTCGCTCATCGGGCGCTATCCAGCAATTGGCCCGGGGCGCGGGCGGCGGGTTGCGGGACGCCGCGGCGGACGCGGACGGCGCCGACATCGAGGCCGTGACGGGCCAGCGCCGGAGCGAGCTCGGGAAGCATGGCCTCGAGGGCGTCGGCGGTGGCCGGTTCGGCGGCCCAGAGCGCGATGCTGGCAGTACGGCCGAGCAGCGCGAGCTCGGCCCCGACTTCGCCGGTGACGGTGAAGTTGAGGGCGAAGCGCATGCGCCAGCCACGTTCGGCCGGGGTGCGCTTGTGCTTGCCGTCACGCTCGACCAGCAGCTGAAGGATGCCGGTCTCGGCGCCGAGCTGCATGGGGACTTCGACGCGGAACTCGGCGGCGGGGGCCGGCGTGTTGAGGCGGGCGGCGTCGGGCGGGTTGGAGGCGAGCTGCAGGAGCTTCAGGCGGGAGAGCGACGCGTCAGTGTGGCCAAGCAGTTGGCGGGCGGTTTCGAGAGGTTCCTCCGAGGCTGGAACCGCCGGCTGGGGCGACGGCGCTCGGACGGGCTCGCCTTTCAGCGGAGGCGGCGGGCGGCGGGTGACCGGGGCGACGGCTTCGGTCTCGCTGCCGAGAAAGGCGGCCAGCGCCGAACGCAGCTGGAGCAGCGCGGACTTGGCGTCGGTCGGGATGCGGGCACCCGGCTCGGTGATAACGCCGGCGCGGAGGACGGCATCGCGGATGTATCTACCGTCGGGCGGAGCGCGGTTGAGATCGAGGCGACCGGCGAGGATGCGGGCGATGGCCTCGAGGGCCGGGCGCGGCAGCGTAGAGGCGGCGGGAGCGGAGAGAGACGCGAGGCGGGCGAGGAGCGGCAGGACTGTGTCCTGGCGGGCGGCGGCTTGAACCGGATCGGCGAGAATCTGGGTGAGCGAAGGTGAGGTGGCGGGCGGGGTTGGGCGTGGGACCGGTTGGGTTGCGACGGACGGTGCGGGCGACTGCGGCAGGGACTGTGGGGCGGCGGGTGGCACGGGTGCCGGGGCGGTTTGCGCCGCGGGAGCTGGAGCGGGAGCCGATGCCGGCGGAGGGACGGATGGCGGCGCAGCGAGATTGGTCCCGATCGGCTGCGACGGCAGGGCGGCGAGCGTGTGACTGGTGAGAAGTGGTGCGGGTGCTGCGGGGGTGGTCGGCGCGGTCTGGGCGGTCAGGAGGGATGGCGCTGGTTGCACGGTTGCCCCAGGAGTTACCGGCGGAGGCGTTGGGATCGCGGACGTCGCGACTGGAGCAGGCGTGGGGCTTACGCTGCCTGTCGGCGGAGATGGCGCTGGTGCGGCGAGCATTGGGGGCGGTGGCGGTGTCGCTGTGGTGGTGGCCGGGGTCGCTGTGGGAGGTGATGGCAGGGCGAGAGGGGCCGGTTGAGCGGCGACCGGTTGGGCCGATGGAAGCGTGCCGACTTGCGACACTGCCTGCGTGACTTGAGGCGCTGGCGCCGAGGGTAGTGCGACCTGAGACGTCGACGCTTGCGGTGTTGTCGCCTGCGGCGGGGTGGTCGGGGGTGACGGCGGGGTTGCGGCCGGCTGCGGCGGAGGGGTCGCCGTGGGACTGGGTGCAATCGGCGTCTGGCCGGGCACTGGCAGCGGGATGGTCGCTGACGGAGATACGGGACTCGATGTGCTCGGCGGGAGCGGCGTCGGTGCGGTGGGTAGCGACTGGGTTGGCGGTGGCGCGGGTGGCGCCGGTTGGGCGGCGGGTGGCTGGGGCTGGACCGCAACGGTCACAGCGGGCTGGCCGTTCGGGGTGGCGGCGATCCTGAGTGCCACGGCCGTGTTGACCGGCAGCGGCGTCTCGAGCTTCAGCACGAAGGTTTCGGTGCCGGCGGTGAGCTGGGTGAGGCCGCCGGCGAGCTGGGCGGTGACTTTGGCGTCAATCGTCTGGCCGAGGCGGAGGACCAGGGCGTCGATCGTGGCGCGGGCCAGCTTCACCGCCGCCAGCGCCGGATCGGCGGTGGGTTCGGTACGGCCGGTCAGCTGGAGGAGCGCGGTGGCGACATCGGACATGCCGCCACCATGCAGGGAGTCGGGTTAACGGGAGTTAACTTGTGGGACCGCAAAGGCTGGTGGCTGGGGACCCCCACCCCTGTCCCCTCCCCGCAAGGGGGAGGGAGACGTTCACACCGGCTTCAGCGCTGGCAGCCCTCAGTGATGGGCGCCCTTCATTTCGCGCAGTTCTTCGACCGAGCGGACCACCTTGCGGGCGGCGCCGGCCCAGTCCTTGGTCTTCACGGTGCCCTTGGCGAGGCGTTCCTTGGCGGCCGGCACTGCGTCGGCATATTGCGGTAGCCACTGGGCCTGGGCGACTACCATTTCGTCGACCATCTGCCAGACTTCGTCCGGGGTGCAGATGGCGCCGACCAGCGGGTCGTGCAGCACTGCGAGCTTGAGCATGTCGATATTGCCGGTCATCGCTGCCTCAACGCTCATGCGCTGCACGGAGATCGACACCGAGCAGGTGGCGGCGCAGGCGATCGGCAGTTCGATGCCCTCGACCATGTTGATGCCGAAGCGATCGACGAAGCCGGGGCTTTCGATGATGGCGTCAGCCGGCAGGTTCTTGATGATGCCGTTGTTGCGGACGTTGAAGTGACCACGATAGGTGCGGCCGGTCTCGCGCGCCTCGATGATGTAGCTGGCGTGCTCGCTGGTACGCTTGTGCTCCGACAGCGGCTTGGTGGCCTCGGCCTTGAACTTCGGGAAATCGGTTTCGAACCAGTTCCGGCGCTCGGTGGAGTGGCGGAGATAGCCGCCGGTTTCGCCGTGGATCCAGTCGCTCATGTCGATCCAGCGCGAGATTTCCTCGGGCCGCTTGCGGTACCAGGGCAGGTACTCCGAGAGATGGCCGTTGGACTCGGTCGAATAAACGCCGAAACGCTTCAGGACGTCGATGCGGACCTTTTCCTGCTTGGAATAGACCGGGTGCTTTTCGAAGCCGGCGATCAGCTCGTCGGCCTCGATCTTCCGGCCCTTGGCGCGGATGTCGATGTACCAGGTCTGGTGGTTGATGCCCGAGCAGACATAGTCGAGCTCCTCATCCTTGACGCCCAGCACCTGGGCGATCTGGTGGGCGCCGTGCTGCACGCCGTGGCAGAGGCCGACCACGTCGACGCCGCCATAGAGATCGGCGGCCCAGGTGTTCATGGCCATCGGATTGGCATAGTTGAGGAACAGCGCACCGGGCTCGGCGACCTCGCGGATGTCCTTGCAGAAATCGAGGATCACCGGGATGTTGCGCTGGCCGTAGAGGATGCCGCCGGCGCAGATGGTGTCGCCGACGCACTGGTCGACGCCGTATTTCAGCGGGATGTTGACATCGGTGGCGAAGGCCTCGAGCCCGCCGACGCGGACGCAGCTCATGATGTAGCGGGCGCCGGTGATGGCCTCGCGGCGGTTGGTGGTGGCGGTGACCTTGGCCGGCAGGTTGTTGACCGCAACGATCGACGAAATGATCTGGTGGATCATGTCGAGGTTGTGGGCGTTTAGATCGGTCAGCGCGAACTCGACATCGGCGAATTCGGGCACTTTCAACAGGTCAGAAATGAGGGTCTTGGTGAACCCGACCGACCCCGCGCCGATGACCGCGACTTTGAACGACATGCCGTTCCTCCCTTTTCTGTTGGGCTCCATCTAGCGGCAGAGGGGTCGGCAGGTGTAGAGGAAAGTCATGCGCTAGCGGGTAATTTCATGCTGTCCGATCTCATTGCCTACGGGCACAAGGTGCAGGCGATCGCGCCGCCGCGCGGCCCGCTGGGCTTTCATGTGATGGCTACGGGCGCCGGGTTCGAAAAGCGCGCCAACGAGGTCTACAACTGGGAGGGACTGAAGCGCGGGGATGCGCCGTTCGTGATCATCCAGCACACCATCGCGGGGCGCGGCGAGCTTGATTATGCAGGAGCGCGGCACGTACTACTGCCGGGCTCGACGATGGTCCTGAGCTTTCCACATGCCAACCGCTACTGGCTCGATCGGGGGCAGACCTGGGAGTATTTCTGGATCGGCGCCAACGGACGCGAGGCGCTGCGGCTGATGCGGACCATCATCGACCTCAAGGGCCCGGTGGTGACGCCGTCGGCGGCTACGGTGGACCGGATGGCGGATGCGTGCCTGAGGCTGATGGGAGCGCCGGAGCTGCTCAGCGGCGACATTTCGGCCGCCGCCTATGCGGCGATGATGGCGCTGCATGACGGGCTGTTCGGCGCGACGCCCGCGACAACAACGACGGTGGCACCGCCGATCGCGCGGGCACAGAGCTTCATCGCAGCGCATCTGGGCGAGCCACTGGGGGTGGACCGGCTGGCGCGGGTGGCTGGGCTTAGCCGGGCGCATTTCGTGCGGCGCTTTGGCAACGAAGCGGGGAAAAGCCCGGCGGATTTCGTGTTCTCGGCGCGGATGGAGCGGGCGACGCGGCTGCTGATCGCCACCGACCAGCCAGTCGGCGCAATTGCCGCGGCAACCGGATTTGCCAATGGCAACTACTTTGCCAAGGCGTTTCGGCGGCTCAATGGCATCTCGCCCAGCGAGTACCGCGCTGCTGCTGCGGCGGGGCGCTGACGACATTGACAATCAACCAAATCAGCCGTTCCTACTTACTGGTCATTTAGGAGTTGCTTATCCAATGACTGCCTAGCATGGCAGCCGCCCGAACTGCCCCACGTTCCGAGGGCCCCAATGGTCGTGAAGCGGTCTCCCGTCCACCACTTCGCTCGCGCCGAGCCGCCGGAGTCGCTTGCCGCATTGGTGGCGGCCAACGAGCGGCTGCAGGAGTTTGCGGCGGAACTGGCCGGCGAGCAGGCGCGGGCCCGAGTGGAGCGCACGTGGTTGCGCACCATGATCGACCAGGTGCCGGACTATCTCTACATCAAGGACAAGGACTGCCGGTTCGTCATCGCCAACCGCGCGGTAGCGGCTGACCTCGGGCATGGCGACCCGAACATGCTGATCGGCAAATCCGACCTCGAGCTGCATCCGATGCCGCTGGCGCGGCGCTATTACGAGGATGACCTGAGCGTCATACGCGACGGCAGGTCGCTGATCGACCACGAGGAATATGTGGTGCGGCCGGATGGCTCGCAGATCTGGCTCTCCACCTCGAAGCTGCCGCTGCGCGGGCCTGACGGCTCGATCATCGGGCTGGTATGCAGCGCGCGCGACATCACCGAGCGTCGCCGCACCGAGGCGCATATCCATTTCCTCGCCTATCACGACTCGCTCACGGGGCTCGCCAACCGGGCGCAATTCGAGCGCGACCTGGAATCGTTGACCGCTCGCGCGGCGCTGGGCACGCCGGCGACGCTGGTGCTGATCGATATCGACCGCTTCAAGCACATCAACGACACGCTCGGGCATGTGGCCGGCGACGACCTGCTGCGGCAGCTGGCGAACCGGCTGTTCCAGCTGGTGGGGCCGGCGGGCGTGTTGGCCCGGCTCGGCGGCGACGAGTTCGCCATCCTATTGTCCGGTCCGGCGGCGGGGGCGGCGGAATCGATCTGCGCAGCGATCCTGCTGCAGTTCGGCCAGCCCTTCGTGCTGTTCGACGATCCGGCATTCATCACCGCCAGCTTCGGTATCGCGCAGTGGCGGAAAGGGTCGGATGCACTGGGCATGCTGCGCGAGGCCGACATTGCGCTCTATGAGGCCAAGTCGCGTGGGCGAGCCCGCTGGCAAGTGTTTGCCGAGCAGATGGCGGAGAGCGTCGAAGAGAAGCGGCGGATCGAACAGGACCTGCGGCGAGCCCTGACCGAGGGGGGCGAACTGCAGCTCGAGTATCAGCCGATCATGGCTGCCGACAGCCGGACGATCGTCGGTGCCGAGGCGCTGGTGCGCTGGCAGCACCCGGAACGCGGCCGGCTGGGTCCGGATACGTTCATCGGCGTGGCCGAGGAACGCGGGCTGATCGAGAAGCTGGGCGAATGGGTGTTCGAGGAAGCCTGCCGGATGCTGGCTCAGACGCCGATCCCGTGGGTGGCGGTCAATGTGTCGCCGCTGGAGCTCAGAAGCCGGCGCTTTGTCGACCGGGTGATCGAGTCGCTGGCGGCCCGGCGCATCGATCCGCGGCGGCTGCAGCTGGAGATCACCGAAGGGGTGCTGCTGGACAACTCCGAGGCGACCGTGGCGGGGCTGACGCGGCTGCGAGAGGCCGGGATCCGGCTGGCGCTCGATGATTTCGGCACCGGCTATTCGTCGCTGAACTACCTCCGCCGCTATAATGTCGACAAGCTGAAGATCGACCGCTCGTTCGTGGGGCAGCTGGGGAAATCGGGCGATGCCGAGGTGATCGTGCGCACCATCATCGACCTGGCGCGGTCGCTGAACATGAAGGTGACCGCCGAGGGCGTCGCCACCGAGCAGCAGCGCGACTATCTGGTGGCGCGGGGCTGCCATGAGTTGCAGGGCTTCCTGCTGTCGCAGCCGCTGCCGCTCGAGGAGTTCCTCGAGTTTACGGGGATCGCCGCCTAACTCTCCAGGATTTTCCGGGCACGGGCAACGATCGGAGCGTCGACCATCTTGCCGTCGAGCTGGAAGGCGCCGGGTTGCTCGGCCGCGGCGGCAACGACACGGTGGGCCCAGTCGCGCTCGGCCTCGCTGGGGGAGAAGCCGGCGTTCAGCACGGCGACGGCGGAGGGGTGGACGCAGGTGGCGCCATCGAAGCCGTGGGCCTTGGCTTCCGCCGCGGCCACTGCGAGGGCGGCGAGATCGGTGTAGTCGGCACTCGACTGCAGCAGGCCGAAGCTGAGCTTGCCCTCGGCCTTGGCGGCGTAGTGCAGCAGTAGCTTGGGGTGGCGCAGCACATCGGGGGTCGGAGTGGCGCCGAGTTCGGTGGCGAGGTCCTCGCTGCCGAGCAACAGGCCGATGACACGGTGATTGGCGGCGATGGAGCGGGCGTCGAGCAGTGGGGCGGCGCCTTCGATCAGCGCAAGGAACGACATCGCAGTGCGGCTCAGCTTCGCCTCTTCGGCGCGGAGCGTGCCCGCGAGGGCATCGAGCGCGGCGGACGAACCGGCCTTGGCCACCATCACGCCGGCAGCACCGGCGCGGCAGGCGGCGAGGGCGTCCTCGCGCTGGCGGAGGCCGGAGTTGATGCGGACGAAGACGGCGGCGCCGTTGCGTCCGACCGAGGGGACCGTCGTCGCCAGGTTGACGCGTGCGGCCTCCTTATCGACTTCGGGCACCGCGTCCTCGAGATCGAGCACGATGGCGTCGGCGCCGCGTTCATGCGCCTTGGCGATGAAGCGTTCGGAGTGGGCGGGGACGTAGAGCAGAGAGCGGAGGGGCATGGTCAGGCGCCGACGGTGGTTGGATCGATACCAGCTTCGCGGAGGACTTCGGCGGTGTGTTGACCGAGATCAGGTGCGGGACGGCGGAACGTGCCGGGAGTTTCGGAAAGACGCGGCAGAATGTTGTGCATCGGCAGCGAGCCGAAATCCTTGTCTTCGACGTCGATAATGATGCCGCGGTCACGGAAATGGGCGTCGGCGGCGATGTCGGCGATGGAGTAGATCGGGCCGACGGTGGCGCCGGCCTCGCGCATGATGCTGAGGGCTTCGTCGTGGGTGCGGTGGCTGAACCATTCGCCGACGGCGGCGTCGACGAGGTCGCGGTGCTTCACGCGATCGGAATTGGTGGCGAAGCGCGGGTCGGTGTTCATCTCGGGTTTGCCGATGACCTCGAAGATGCGGCGGGCGACCTGGGGGGTGGAGCCGGAGAGCGCGACGTACTGGCCATCGGCGCACTTATAGACGTTGCGCGGCGAGGCGGTGTTGGAGGCGGAGCCGGAGCGCTCCTTGACCTTGCCTGTGACCTGATAGATCGCGGCCTCGGGGCCGAGGACGGAGTACATCGGCTCGAGCAGGCTGAGGTCGATGACCTGGCCCTTGGCACGCCCACGGAATCGAGCGAAGAGCGCGGTGACGGTGGCGTTGGCGCCGTAGACGCCGGCGATCATGTCGGCGAGGGCGAGCGGGGGGAGGATCGGTTCGCGATCGGGGAAGCCGGTGCGGTAAGCGAAGCCGGACATGCCTTCGACGATGGTGCCGAAGCCGGGGAACTGGGCATAGGGGCCGGTCTGACCGAAGCCGGAGATGCGGACGATGATGAGGTTGGGGTTCGCGGCGAGGAGGGTTTCGGGGCTCAGGTCCATCTCCTCGAGCGTGCCGGGGCGGAAGTTCTCGATGAAGACGTCGGCGGTGAGGAGGAGCGCCTTGAGCGCCGCCATATGCGGCGCTTCGCGCAGGTTGAGGGCGACCGAGCGTTTGTTGCGGCCGTAGGTCTTCCAGTAAAGCGAGTGCCCGTCGTCGCGCCACTCGCGGAGCGGGTCCCCCTGCGGCGGCTCGATCTTGATGACGTCGGCGCCGAAGTCGGCGAGTTGCAGGGACAGCATGTTGCCGGCGACGAGGCGCGAGAGATCGATGACGCGGATGCCGTCGAGAGGGCCGGTGGCGGTGGGGTTGAAGGGGATGGGGTCGGTCATGGCTGGGTCCGGTGCGTGGGGCACCCCCACCCTTGATCCCTCCCCACAAGGGGGAGGGAGACGACTGAGGGTGCGGCGGACTCGATGGACCTCCCTCCCCCTTGTGGGGAGGGAATGAGGGTGGGGGGCCACACGCTCTGGGTCATCAGATTTCGACCACTTCGAGCCGGCTGACAGTCATGCGACCAGCCGATGCCATGCGGAGACCGGCCTGGCCGTAGCGGAATGCGCTGTCCTTGGCAGTCACGAGCTCCTTGCCGTCTACGCTGAGGCTGAGGGCATCGCCCTTCACGGTCAGCGCCAGCTTGTGGGCCTCACCCGGCTTCACCGCGAAGGGCGCATGAGCCAGGACGGTGGTGCCGTGGTCCTGCTTCACGATCACGGCCTCGCCGTTCTCGAAGCCGGCCGCATAGAACCGGGACGTGCCCTGGACGCGGGCGGCGACGAGGTGGGACTTACCGGCGAGCGGGGTGAGGTCGGCGGTGACGGTCACGTCGCGGAGGTAGCCGTTGCCGGTCCAGGCGTCGGCGTCCTCGGCGGTGTGGGCGTGGATGGTGCCGTCCTGCAGGCTCCAGTGGCCGCGGTTCCAGGTGAAGCGGGTGATGCCGCCCCATTCCTGCTTTTCGGTCCTGGGGTCGATGGCGAGCTTGCCCTTGCCCGAGACCGAGAACTCCGAGAGGAACAGCCGGCCGAGGAACTTGAGACGGCCGAAATATTCGACCAGTACGCCGATCTCGTCGATGGCTTCGTCGCCCTCGGGGATGGTGAACTCGTAGTCCTGCCAGCCCTCGGAGCTGGGGACGTGCCAGGCGCCGGTTTCGACGATCTCGCCGGAGATGGCGCGGCGAACATAGGGCGCGACGCGCAGGTTGCCGTCGCCGTTCCACGTGTCGAGCTGCAGCTTGAACTTTACCGTCTGGCCGGCGTCGGCAAGGGGCGTAAACATCGGGCGATAGCGCTCGTCGTCGAAATCGGCGCGGCGGTAGAAGGGCTTCCAGAACACACGACCGCCCTGCCCGCGTTCGAGACGGTCGAGTAGCACTTCGAGGCTGCCGCGGGAGTTCGGGCCGGCCTTGGTGGTCGAGGCTTTGACCTCGATCTGGTTGAAGGGCTCGGTGCGGAAGGCGTGGGTGGCGCCGGGGGCGTCGAAATCGAAGCGGACGCCGCGGCGCTCGAAATCCTCGACCCACTGTGCCGGCGGTTCCTTGCCGTCGAGGCGGAGGGCGAGGACGGTGAGTTCGCGGGCGAAGCTCGGGATATCGACGACGTTGAGCGTGCCGATGACGCCCGACGCGATGACGAAGTCGTTGATCGGCTTGCGGTATTTGTCCCAGCTCGGCTGCACGCCCTGGAAGGTGCCGACGATGGCGCAGGCGTTGCCGGCGTTGCAATCGGTGTCCCAGCCGGCCATGGTCGCGATCTCGGCGGTGCGGGTCAGCTCGCCCTCGCCGTAGAGGATGGCCATCACCGTGACGCCGGCGTTGGGGATGATGTGGCAGACGCCGGGGTAGCGGTCATAGCCCCAATCGGCGGTGAGCATGTCGCGGCAGAGGCGCCAATCGGACGGGTTGGCCTTGTGAAAGTCGATCACGGCGCGGGCGACGCGGGCGTAGGTCGAGTTGGCGTCGATGGTCGAGAGGCCGGTTTCAACGATCTCGTCGATGGATTTGGCGACAAAGGCCTGGGCGATGGCGGCGGCGCAGAAGCGGGCGCCGTTGAGGCCATCGCCGTCATGGGCGACCGAGGCGGCCATGGCTGACATTTCGGCGGCGCGTCTGGGATTGCCGGGGTTCACCCAGCCCCAGCTGTCGATGAAGATCTGGCCGCCAATCTGCTCGGCGACAGTGGTGCCGTTGGTGGCGATGGAACCGGACTCCGGTGCTTCCATCCCGGACTTGAGGTTCTTGTAGGCGGTGTGCTCGGTGGAGTTGCCGAAGCCGCCCCACCAGTACATGCCGTGCTCCTCGGCGGCGTAGTTGAGCCAGGTGCGACCGACATCGGCGGCGGTGGCCTTGAGCCCGTAATCGCGCAGGGCGCGGATGAAATAGACCGGGCCGTTGGTGTCGTCGTCGGCGGCAAAATTCTTGAAATCGCGGAGGTACTGGGTGACCTCGCCATAGGTGTTCCGGATGCGCTCATAGCTCCAGATGGTCGGCTCTACCGGCGCGCCGAGGCGGACGCCGATGGCCTTGCCGATGAAGCCGGCATAGATGCGGTCGAAGATTTGGGTGGTCGAGAGCATTGGGATTCCGATGGTCAGATGAAAACGACGTCGCCGGCAGTCACTTCGGCAAACAGGCTATCGCGGCCGCGTTCGGCAGCCTCGCGGGCCCGCCGGTCGGCGAGGAGGATATCGGTGGTGGTGGCGGCGAAGCGATCGGCCGCGGCGGTGAGGTCGAAGCGGTTGGCGCTATCGAGCGTGGCACGGTCGGCGGCGTCGATGATGCTCTCGCCGTGCAACGCGCCGAGGATGGCGCCGGCCATGACGCCGATGGAGTCGGTGTCGCGGCCGGAATTGATGCCGTCCTCGATGCTGGTGCGAAAGGCGCCGTTGTTAACGAGGGCGAAGCCCAGCGCCAGCGGCAGCTCTTCGATGGCGCCGAGGCGGGAGGGCTGGTAGGCAGTGGAGAGACGGCCGACTTTGGCAACGGAATGGTTGACGTCGTCACCCATCGGCGAGAACGGGGCGATCGCAGAATGGAATGCGGCGACGACCTCGGCGTGGTCACTGCCCTTCAGCTTCGTCGCGATGTCGGCGATCTCGGCGATGGCGTTGCGGGTGCCGTCCTTGGCGAGGCCGAGGACGGTTTCGACGATCGTGTCGATATTGGTGCCGGGGACGAATGCGGCGGCAACCGCCGCGGCGAAGACGCCAGCGGCTTCGAGGCCGTAGCTTTCCTGGTGGCCGGCGGCGAAGGCGATGGCCTCGTCATAGGCGGCGCGCGGATCGCAGGCGTTCACCACGCCGATCGGCGCCACGTACATCGCCGCGCCGCAATTGACCATGTTGCCGATGCCGCCCTGGCGGGGGTCACAATTGGCCAACTGGTGGCGCTGGAATATCCACTTCTCGGGGTAGAACAGGCGGTCGATCAGGTTGGCCTCACGTTGCATCTCGGGGATCCAGCGAGGGGTCCAGGCGATCTGGCGCACCATGCCGTCGGCCATGTCCCAGGCGTCGAGGTGGCGCTTTTCTGCGGCGTAGATGTCCATCAGCGCCAGCGTCATCAGCGTGTCGTCGGTGACGATGCCGTTGCCGCGGATGCGGTGGTTCCGCTGCTCGGGCGGCAGGTCCATCTTGTGCCAGCGCGCCTCGAGCGAGGTGACGCGGCCATAGCGGGCGCGGATATCGGCGGCCGACAGCTTTTCGACCGGGGCGCCGAGCGCGTCGCCGAGGGCGATGCCGTGGAGCATGGCGCGGACGCGGCCGCGGAGGGAACTGGGCATGGTGGTCTACTTCCGCTTGTCTACTTGGTTCACCGCTCCGCCCGCGGTCGTGGGAGGACGCCGCGGGCGGTAGCGATGGCCGGGCCTTAGCCGTTCAGCTTGGTCCGGGCATACTCGTTGAGACGGTCGCCGCCGGCGGCCTTCCATTCGGCGACGAAGGCGTCCCACTGGTCCATCGAGGCTTCGCCGGAGATGAACTTGTAGACCCAGGCGCGATAGACGTTCTCGGTCGCATCGAGGTCAGCGGCGTAGTCGGCGGGCCAGACGAAAGCGTTGTCCGGCTTGAACCAGGTCGTGATGTTCTTCAGCGACTCCTGGGCAGCGGCAGACTTCCACTCCACCGGCGGCACGAAGTTGGCGGCCGCGAAGAAGCGGGCGTACCAGGTGCTCATCTTGTCGGTGATCGCGTAGGTGTCGCCGGACTTGGTGTATTCCTCGCCCTCGAAGCCCATCCGGTCCATCATCTGGCCTTCGGTCGACGCCATGAAGTCGAGGAGTTTTGCGACTTCTTCCTTGTGCTGCGACGTGGTGGAGATGGCGAAGCCGCGGCTTTCCTTCGACACATCGGTCGCCGAAAGACCTTGGCCGCCGGGGCCCTTCGGGATCGGCAGCAGTGCCAGTTCGATCGGGGCTTCCGGATGCGCCTGGCGCATCTTGCCGCCGTAGATGTCGATGACTTCCGCCGAGGAGCCGAAGATCACGCCGGCCTTGCCGGTGTAGAACTTGTCTTCCTTCACGTCGAACTTCGAGGTGACGTATTCCTTGTCGTAGAGGCCCTCGGCGCCGAGCTTGGCGTACCAGGTGAGCTTGGCCTTTTCCTGGTCGGTAATGCGGGAGCTCACCCATTCGCCCGCCGCGTCCTTCATCCAGGTGCCGGTAATGCCGAAGGCCTGGTTGAAGATCGAGTCGAGCTCGTTGGTGTTGTCGGCGGTGGTGACACCGTAGGTGTTGCCCGGGGTGCCGTCGCCATCGAGATCGGCGTCGTGGATGGCCTTGAAGAAGACCTCGTACTCATCGACCGTGGTCGGTGCGGCGATGCCGAGCTTTTCCAGCCAGTCCTTGCGGATCACCGGCTGCGGGGCGCGGGGCGGGTAAACGTACAGCAGATACGGGTAATTCTTCAGGCGCTCGACATTGTGCGGCCAGAGCGCGGCCTTGAGGTTGGGCGACTTTTCGATCCAGGGGGTGAGGTCTTCAAGGATGCCCTGGTCGGCCATCTTGGCGTCGCCGCCCTGGAAATAGATCAGATCGGGGATATCGCCCGAGAGCAGCATGACGCCGAGGGCGTCGGCATAGCCGGACGACGGCAGGTCGACGATCTGGATATCGAGATCGGTGCCCTGGGCCTTCAGCGCCGCTTCGATGCGCTCGATATGCGCAACGTCGGGCGGGTTGGTCGAGAGCAGGTCCTTCGACACCAGGCGGATCACTGTCGGGTCGGCTAGGGCCGGCACCGCCAGCGACAGGCTCAGCGCCAGCGCAGTCGTGGTCAAAAGCAGGGTCTTAAGCATGGATTCTCCTCCGTTTATGCTTGTTGTTTGCGTCGGGTGTCGGCCCAACCACCGCCGTTATCCCCGCGAAGGCGGGGATCCATCTCGCGGCCGGCGGGGGGGCAAACTGGGTCCCCGCCTTCGCGGGGATGACATCGAGTGGAACTCTCCAACCGGCGGTCATCCGACCGCGCGAGCCATCTGGCTTGAGAGAGGACGCCCTGCGGCGGATTGGTGCGAACGGGTTCCTCATCCCTTGAGCGCTCCACTCATGGTGCCCTTGGTGAAGAACTTGAGGATAAGCGGGTAGATGGCGAGGATGGGGAGGATCGTGATGATGATCATCCCGGCCTTCAGCGCCTTCAGGTTGATCTGCGCCACGCCGATATTGTTGGCGGCGTTGTCGGCACCGACGATGGCCAGCTTGTCGCCCTCGACCACGAACTGACGCAGCACCACCTGCAGCGGGTACTTGGTCTGGTCGTTCAGGTAGATCATCGCCCGGAAGAACTCGTTCCAGTGGAAGACGAGGTAGAACAGGGCGATGGTCGCCAGCGCGGGCTTGGCCAGCGGCAGCAACACCTGGAAGAAGATCTGGAAGGCGTTGGCGCCGTCGAGCTCGGCGGCCTCAAGCAGCTCTTCGGGGATCTCCTCGAAGAAGCGGACGAGGATGATCAGGTACCAGGCGTTCACCGCCTTGTAGAGGATGACGCTCCAGTAGCTGTCGAGCAGACCCATCCGCTTCATTAGGAAGTAGTCTGGGATGATGCCCGGCTCGAAGACGATGGTGACGAGGACGAGCAGGAAGATGATCCGGCGGCCCGGCAGGTTCGGCCGCGACAGGCCCCAGGCCATGAGCGCGGTGCCGACCACGCCGATGAACGTCGCGGTGCCGGTGATGAAGATCGAGTTGAGGATGCCGCGCTGCACGTTCGGGTGCTGAAGCAGCAGCACCCACACATCGAGCGAGAAGCCCGAGGGCCAGATGTCGAGACCGCTCTTGCCCGCGACCTGGCTCGGATCGGAGAAGGAGACGGCGAGCAGGTTGAGGATCGGCTGCAGCATCAGCACGACCATCGCGAGGAGCGTCGTGACGATGATGGCGTACTCGATGCGCTCGAGCGGCGTGCGGCGGATCGTGGTACCACGGGGCGCTGCCATCACCAGACTCCCTTGCCGGTGAGGCGCTTCGAAACGAAGTGCGCGCTGAGGATCAGGATCATGCCGAACACGGCCTTGAACAGGCCCGCAGCGGTGGCCAGCGAGTACTCCCCGGTGCGGAGGCCGATGCGGTAGACGTAGGTATCGAGGATATCGATCTGGCCGCGGTTCACGTCGTTGAGGAAGTTGATGACCTGGTTGAGGTCGGCGCTGAGGAACATGCCCATGTTGAGGATGAAGAGCGTCGCGATGGTGGGCACTATGCCGGGGATGGTGACGTGCCAGACCTTCTGCCAGCGGTTGGCGCCATCGAGTTCGGCTGCCTCGTAGAGCGACTGGTCGATGCCGATGATGGCGGCGAGGTAGAGCAGGCTGTCCCAGCCGGCCGAGCGCCAGATCTCGGAGAAGACCAGCACCCACCGGCTCGAGTTGCCATCCGTCATGAAGGCCACCGGCTTGGCCCCGAAGAAGCCGGTGATCTGGTTCACGGCGCCGTCCGACGGCGACAGGATGGCGATAAACACGCCGGCGATCACCACCCAGCTCAGGAAGTGCGGCAGATAGATCGCCGACTGCACGAACTTGCGCAGTTTGCCGCTGCGTACCTCGTTGAGCAGCAGCGCGACGACGATCGGCACGGGGAAGACGAAGATGATCTTCAGCGTCGAGATGATCAGCGTGTTGGCCAGCACCTGGTAGAACACCGGCGAGGCGAACAGCGTCTGGAAGTGCTTCAGTCCCACCCAGACATTGGGAGGGATGATACGGACCTGCTCGAACGCCATCTTGGCTTCCCAGATGGGGAAATAGTGCCAGACGAGAAAGAAGATCAGGCCGGGGGCGAGCATGACGTAGTAGGGCCACCAGCGGCGGAAGCCGGTGGCGAAATTTCTGGGAACGTTCCCAATCCTCGGCGCAATGGACGTCGCGTTTTGCTCTACGCTCGACATGGACTAGTTCCTCCCCGCTCCTGCGACGCGCAGGGGCGTGTGGGCCGACAGGTCGGCGAGCGAGCCTCGCTCTATCAGGCGGCACGGCAGATAGGTGCGGCCATCCTGCGGACGGCCGGCGATTTCATCGAACAGGGCCTGGGCGGCGCGGCGACCCATCTCGCGCGCCGGCTTCTCGATGGTGGTGAGGCCGGGCCAGGTGAAGGCGCCGGCGGGCACACCGTCGAAGCCGAGAATGGAGACGTCGCGCGGGCACTCGCGGCCGGCTTCGCGGGCGGCAAGCATGGCGCCGAGTGCGATCAGGTCGTTGGCGCAGAACACCGCGAGATGGCCGATCGGCCGGCGCGCCATCAGGCGCTGCATGGCGGCATAGCCGCCCTCGAAGGTGTAGTCGCTGTCCTCGGTGAGGAGGACAGCCGGATCCACGTCGCGCTCGAGGCAGTGCTCGTGCACGGAACGGAGGAATCGGGCGCGAGCCAGGCGGGACTTTGGGCCAAGGATCAGCGCAGGGGCGCTGTGGCCAAGGGCATTGAGGTGATCGAGACCGAGGCGCACCGCCTGGGCGATGTCGGAGCCGATCGAGGGGGTATCGGGGAAGCGCTCGGCGCTCGAGCCGATCAACACGAAGGGCAGGCCGAACCGGCCAAAATCGTCGACATTGTCGGAGACCGGGTTGACGATGGCGCCTTCGACCCGGGCCTGGCGCAGGGCGCGCAGGTGGTTGGCTTCGCGAGCGTGATCCCAGTCGGAGGAGAACACCAGCAGCGAGGCGCCGTTCTGCTCGACAACATCCTGCGCACCGCGCGCCACTTCGGCCCAGAATGGGTTGGTGATATCGGGGATGACGAGGCCGAAGAGGCCGGAGCGGCCGGAGCGCATGCCGACCGCCAGGTGGTTGCGCTCGTACCCGGCAGCGACAGCGGCCTTGCGGACCTTGTCGCGCGTCGCCTCGTTGACGTCCTGGGAATCGGTGAGGGCGCGGGCGGCGGTGCTTTTGGACACCCCGGCGAGCTTGGCCACATCGATGATGGTGGGCCGTCTGCCCATGCAACCTCCCGTGCCGTTTCCGGCATCTGCTGGGAACGTTACCGGAAGTTAGCGCGCGAGTCTAGGTCAGGAGAGCTGCCGTGAGTTTGGCGGCAGATACGCCCCAGATGACAGCATCCTGAACAGCATTTTCGGTGTGATGCGGCGGGAGCGCGGGAGCTAGTGCTCTTTGGGCAGAAGGCCGCGGCGACGCAGTTCCTCGCGCACGGCGACGAAGCTTGGAACGTTGGTGATCAGTTGCGCATCGCCCAGCGGCACGAGCAGCCGCAACAGGGTGGCGTCGGAGAAGGTGCTGAGACGATGACTGTCGAGCTGCTCGTCGCTGTCGCGCAGCATGGCAAGCAATTCCGCAAGTTCGCGGTCTTCCTGGTCGCTCATCGGATGCCCCGTAGCCTGACCTATAGAGGAAGCGGATTCTGCTCTCGTATATACGCATTAACACCTAACCCGGACGCGCTGCGTCGGCAAGGGACCGGCGACGGTCTCTTGCAAGCGCAAGCTGTTTGGGATCGTGGCTGGCGGGGCTCGGAGCCTGGCGCGAAGCCAGCCCCCGCCCGGCGGAAAGCCGTTTGCCGAAGGCCGGGCTTCGGTGCGCGTCAGTCGCGGGCCGCGCCGGTGCGGTAGGTCAAGGCGTTGTCGGTGGAGGCATCGGCCTGGGCCTCAAGCTGACGCAGCTCGGCGACGATCCGCGCGATGCGCTCGCGCCACTCGGTGTTGCGGCGGATGGTTTCGGCTATGTCGGGACGCCGCGGGTCGAACAGGCCCAGCGTCGCCAACTCGTTGTCGATGAGATCGAGCGAACATTCCGCCTCGGCCAGGGCCCATGGATCGGGCATGCCGTCGGCTTCGGCGGCGGCGACGTGACGCTCCAGACGCTCCACGTCGGACTGCCAGTCAAACAGAGTGATCAATTCCGTGTCCGCGCGGGCGCGGCTGTATTCCTGGTGCATGGGCATCTCCCCGTTGTGTCGTTCGTGTTGCACATCGATCGGATGCCGATGGATTTAGTCGGGCGGAACGACAGTTCAAGAGGATCGGGGGGCAGCGGACGCGAGCTACGTACCACCGTTAAACGGCCCGCTGCCTTAGTCCCGAAACGAAGACAGACTAGCGGGCCGTTGGGGCCGCCGCATTTCAGTTTGACATAGAGGGGCGCGGAAGGGGGACGGGGGTCGCGCCTGGCGTCGCTGGCTCCGCAGCTCACCCTTCATCCCGTCCCCGCGACGGGGAGGGAGACGCAAGAGCTGCCACTTGGGGAGCGGTTAGAAGAAGAGGTCGTCCAGGGCGTCGCCGGTGCCCTCTGCTGGTGCGTCTTCCACCTCGATGCCGGTGAAGGCGTCGTGGAGGCGGCGCTCGGCATCCATGGTGTAGCGCTTGCGGAGGGTGGACAGGAAGGTATCGAGGGTGTGGTCGCCCCCTCCACCATGCTCCGCATGGTTTCCCTCCCCCGCCGCGCGGGGGAGGATCACAGCCGCGATGTTCAGTTCGACGTCGCTTAGGGCTTCGGAGATGGCGCTGTGGTTGGCGAGGCTGTCGACGGCGCCGCCGAGGCGTTCGGCGACGCGGGGACCGTCGGCGTAGAGCTCGACCAGGGCCTTTTTCATCCGCATGCCGACGGTTTCGAGCTGGGTGAGGGCGGCGGTGGCTTCGCGTTCGAGATCGCCGACGCGGCCGGCGCCGGCGCCCGTGGCATTGGTGAAGGCGGCAGAGAACTGAGCCGCTTCGTTGAGGCGCTCGACCGCTTCGTGGGCGGAGACGACGGTTTCGCCGGTGAGCGTCCGGAGCTGCTGTGCGATGACATCGAGGGCACGGCCGCGGGGGCCGAGCTGGGCACATTTGACCGCAGCATTGAGGGAGACGAGCCGCATCTTGTACTCGATGTCCTGCACGGCCTCGACGTGATCGAGCAGCACCTTGACCGTTTCGGAGACGGCGCCGGCGACGCGATCGAGCTTCTCGCGCTCACCTTCGCAATCGCGCAGCACGGTGACGGCGCGGCGGACAGCGCCATGGAGCTCGGAGAGGGCGGAGCGGTTCTCCGCCGAGCCGTAGACCTGGCGGGCGTGCTCGAGCACAGCTTCGACATCGGCGGCGAGCTGGGTGAGGGCGTCGGCGCCGGAGGCCATTTCGACGGTGAGGGTTTCGCGGGCGGCGGCGAGCTGCTGGCGCTGGAGTTCGGTGATAGGGGCGGCGAGGGACGTATCGAGCGTGGGGTCGCCCCCTCCACCAAGCTGCGCTTGGTCCCCCTCCCCCGCCGCGCGGGGGAGGATCAAGGCGGAGAGATCGCGCAAGGCGGCTTCTACGTGTTCGACGCGTTGGCGGGTGGCGTCGCCGACTTGCAGGGCCATGACGGTGGTGGCGACCTTGTCCGCGATGGCGCGGGACATCTGGCCGGTGATGGCGCTGGAGCGGACCGAGGTGAGCCGCTGTTCGGTGACTTCGGCGAGATCGGCCTCAAGTTCGGTCGCGAGGGCCGAAAGGGTGTCGCGATGGCCCTGCTCGAAGGTGGCGCGGGCGGCCGCGGCTTCGCCGACGACGATGGTGAGCGCCTCGTAGGTGCGCGAGAAGCGCTGGATGGTGGTGGCGGCGGACTCGGAGAGCTGCGCGATATCGGTGGTGAAGACGCCGAAGTCTTCGAGCTCGTTGACGACGCTGGCGGCGACGACACGGGCGTTGATGGCGACGATGCCCATCATCTTCACGGTGCGGCGCAACTCGGCGATTGGGTGCGCGGCACCGCGGAGAGCCTCGACCAGCCGGTTGAGGTCGGCCTGTTCGGCGCCGAGCGTGATGGAGATTTCGCCGGCGCGGCGGCCGACGATGCCGAGGCGATCGGTGGCCTGGCTGAGGTCGGGGCCTTCGAGGTCGATGGGGAGCGCCTCGAAGGTCTCGGTGAGGCGGGAGAGGATCTCGGCACACTCGGAGAGGCGGCTGCCGACGGAGAGGAAGGCGCCGTCGATGGCATCGCGCGGGGCGGCGAGGTCTGAAGCGATGGCGAGAATGCGGTGCGGGAGGTCGCCCGTGTCGTGGAGGTTATGTCCGAGGGACTGGTCGCCCCCTCCGCCACCCTCCGGGTGGTCGCCCTCCCCCGCCGCGCGGGAGAGGATCATGGAGAGATCGGTGGCTGAGGACGAGGTCATGCGGTGTCCTTTTGCGGGGCACGGGCGGCGTAGGTGGTGATTTCGGTGGCGACGCGCTTGAGGGCGACGATTTTGCCGGCGGCGCCGAGCGCGATGGCTTCCTTGGGCATGCCGAAGACGACGGAGCTTTCCTCGTCCTGGGCGAGGGTGGCGGCGCCGGCATCCTTCATTTCGAGCAGGCCCCTGGCGCCGTCATCACCCATGCCGGTGAGGAGGATGCCCAGCGCGTTGCGGCCGGCGGCGTAGGCGGCGGAGCGGAACAGCACGTCGACCGAGGGGCGGTGGCGCGACACATGCGGGCCATCGATGATGTTGACGGTGTAGCGCGAGCCGGCCCGATGCAGCGCCATGTGGCGGTTGCCCGGCGCGATCAGCACGCGGCCGGCCTCGACCACATCGCCATCCGCGGCTTCCTTTACTTCCATCTGGCAGAGGCCATCGAGGCGGCGGGCAAAGGCGGCGGTGAAGCGCTCGGGCATGTGCTGGACGATAACGATGCCGGGGGTGCCGGCAGGAAGCGCGACGAGCACGTCGCGCAGCGCTTCGGTGCCGCCGGTGGAGGCGCCGATGCAGATCACCGGATCGGTGGTGGGCATCGAGGCGGCGGCAGAGGCGGCGCGGGCGGCCGAGCGCTGCGGGATCACCACGTCGGCGGTGAGCTTGGCCTCGACCTGGAGTTTCGGCGCCGGGGGGCGGACGCGCCCCTTCAGCCGGGCATGGGCAGCGGATTTCGCGGCCTCGCAGATGCGTGTGCGGGACTCGTGGAGGAACTGCGCGGTATCGATGCGCGGCTTCTGCACCACATCGACGGCGCCGGCTTCAAGCGCCTCGATCAGGGTGTCGCTGCCCTCGCCGGCGTGGGAGGAGCAGATCACCACCGGGATGGGGCGCTGCGACATGAGCTTCCTGAGGAACGTGATGCCATCCATGCGCGGCAGCTCGATATCGAGGAAGATCACGTCGGGCACTTCGGCGCGGATGCGCTCGACGGCGATATAGGGATCGGCGGCGGTGGCCATGACCTCGAGATCGGGGTCGGAGGCGATGATGTCCGAGAGCGTGGTGCGCACGGCGGCGGAATCGTCGACGATGAGCACGCGGATCTTGCGGTCGGGTTCGGCGGACAGCGGCATTTGACTCAGAGCTTCTGGAACACGGCGGGAGCGACCTGGCGGACGGCGAGCGAGGTGCCGATCATCGACTCGGAATGGCCGAGGACGATGTAGCCACCCGGCCGCAGATGGCCGACGAGGCGGGCAACGACGGCATCCTGATCGGCCTTCTCGAAGTAGATCAGCACGTTGCGGAGGAAGATGACGTCGACGTCGCGATCGAACGGATAGGTCTGGTCCATCAGGTTGAGATGGGCGAAGCGGACCAGGCGCCGCAGCTCGGGGACTATGCGGACCTCGCGGCGGGCGCCGGGGCGGCGGGCATGCATGACGTAGCGCGCCTGCAGCTCGGGTGGCACCGGGGCGATCATTTCGGCGGAATAGACGGCGCGGCGGCCCTGGGCCAGCACGGCAGTGGAGATGTCGGTGCCGAGTATGGCGAAGCGGAAATCGCTGCGCTCCGCCGCGAGTTCGTCGAGCACCATGGCGAGGGTGTAGGCCTCGGCGCCGGTGGAGCTGGCGGCGCTCCAGACCTTGAGCAGCGGGTTGCGCTCGCGCGCCTTGAGCAGCGAGGGCACCATCTCAGCGACGAGGAAATCGAAATGCTCGGCCTCGCGGAAGAAGTCGGTCTTGTTGGTGGTGACGGCGTTGATCAGGTGGGTGAGTTCGCGCTCGAGCCCGCCCTGCTTGAACAGCATGTCGCAATAGGCGGCGAAATCGGCCTGGCCGAGGGCGCGCATGCGCTTGCGCAGCCGACCTTCGACCATCAGCCGCTTGCCGGGCGGCAGCTTGATGCCGGCCTCGCCCTCTATGAGCTTGGCGATGCGGGAGAAATCGAGGGCGGAGAGGTGGTCGTCGCCGTCGTCGATGGGCTGGGGCTTGAGGGCGAGGCTAGGCATGGGGGGCCTCCGTGGCGAGGGAGGGGCCGGTGTCGGCTGACCCCCACCCCTGTCCCCTCCCCCTAAGAATGGGGAGGGAGACCCTCACACGGAGGCCGGTGGCGAACGTCTCCCTCCCCCTGTTCGGGGGGAGGGGACAGGGGTGGGGGTCAGCGCGCGCCGGCGTCGCAGTCACGTTGCACATCACGCCGCTTCCGCCACGCTGCCGAGCAGGCGATCGAGGTCCAATACCGTAACGAAGCTGCCGTTGCGGCGGCCGATGCCGGCCACCGAGTGGTCGCGCCAGTTGCCGGAGATGGAGGGTGGCGGATCGAGCTGGTCGGCGTCGAGCACGGTGACCTCGAAGACCCGGTCGGTGCGGAGGCCGACAGTCATGGTGCCGGCGCCCGCATCGACGTTGAGCACGACGATGCGGGTGTTCTCGGTGTCGTCGGCTTCGGGCAGGCCGAGGGTGAGGCGCAGGTCGAGCACCGGGATGCCCTGGCCGCGCACATCGGTCATGCCGAGCAGGTTCGGCGGGGCCTGCGGCAGGCGCGCCACCGGCCGCATCTCGAGGATCTCCTGCACCTTTTCGACCGGGGCGGCGAACAGCTCGCCGTTGACGCCGAGGGTCACGTATTGCGCACGTTCGGCCATCTCCGCTCTCCTCAGGCCGCGCCGCGACGAGTGAACTCGCCGTCGAGTTCGTCGCCGGCGTCATCGATATCGAGATCGAAGCCACCATTGCCGCCAGCACGGGCGGCCGGGCGCAAGCGCGGGGCCATGTGCGGAGACTTGGCCATGATCTCGCTGCGGAGCGCGGTGGTGCGCTTGGCCGCCGGCTTCTTCGGCGCCTCGACGGCGGCGTCGCGGCCGGTCTCGATGCGGAAGTAGCTGATGGCATTCTGCAGCTGCTCGGCCTGGCTCGCGAGTTCCTCGGAGGTGGCCGACATTTCTTCGGCCGCCGAGGTGTTCTGCTGGGTGACCTTGTCGAGCTGCTGGATGGCGGTGTTGATCTGGGCGGCGCCGGCGTTCTGCTCGCGGGCGCCGGCTGTGATCTCTTCCACCAGTTCGGCGGTGCGCTGGATGTCGGGCACCAGGCGGGTCAGCATTTCGCCGGCCGACTGGGCGGTCTTCACCGTGGTGTCGGACAGGGTGGAGATCTCGGCGGCGGCAGCCTGGCTGCGTTCGGCGAGCTTTCTGACCTCGGACGCGACCACGGCGAAGCCGCGGCCGTGTTCGCCGGCCCGGGCGGCTTCGACGGCGGCGTTGAGCGCCAGCAGGTCTGTCTGGCGGGCGATCTCCTGCACCACCATGATCTTCTGGGCGATGGTCTGCATGGCGGTGACGGCATCGTTGACCGCCTCGCCGGAGGCGATGGCATCGGCGGCCGACTGGCGGGCGATCTTTTCGGTCTGGAGCGCGTTGTCTGCGGACTGCTTGATGGTGGCGGCCATTTCTTCCATCGAGGCGGATGCCTCCTCGGTGGACGAGGCCTGCTCGGTGGCGCCCTGGCTCAGCTGCTCGGCGGTGGCCGAGAGCTGCTGCGAACCGGCCGAGACGTTGTTGGCCGAGGTGATGGCTTCGGCGATGACGTCGCGGAGCTTTTCGACCATGCGCTCCAGGGCGAGGCCAAGCGTGTCACGGTCGGAGAGCGGCTTTGGCTCGACGGTGAGATCGCCATCGGCGATGCGGTCGGCGATGGCAGCGGTGACCCGGAGGTTGCCGGTCATCACGTTGACGGTATCAACCAGATCCTTGATTTCGTCATTGGACCTGATCTCGATGTCCTGGTTGAGATCGCCGATGGCGACGGCGCTCACCACTTGCTTGATCTTGCCGAGGCCGCGGCTGATGCCGAGGATGATCACGGCGGCAGCGGTGATGGCGATGAGGGTGGAGCCGACGAGCAGCGCGGTCAGCAGCAGCGAGGAGGAGCCGTAGAGGTTCTCGGCGCCGCTGATGGCCTCGTCGAGCTGGGAGTTGTTGAGGGCGACGATCGAGTCGAGCGCGTCGACCGACTGGGCGCGCACTTCGGCGGCCTTGCCGGCGGCGAGCGCAAATGCCTCGGCGTCCTGGTTCAGCAGGGCGAGGCGGCGGACCTCGGCGTGTTGCACGAGATAGGCGTCGTAGGCGGCGGTGAAGGTCTCGACCAGCGGCTTGCCCTTTTCGCTCGACAGCTCATGCAGCGCGGCGGCGCCGGTCTTCACCGCGGCGATGCGGGTGTCCATCGAGGCGATCAGCTCGTTGAGGCGGGCAAGGTCCTGGGCGAGGATCAGGTTCTTCTCGTCGCGGGCCACGGTGAGGGTCGAGACCTCGAGCCCCGAGGCGAGCTGGATGCGCTTGACGTTGCCTTCCATGGCGGCGCTGAACGAGGCGTTGAGCTGGCCCAGGTTCATCAGCGCGATGCCCATGCTGACGGCGCTGAGGACGATAACGGCGGCGAAAGCTGCGATCAGCTTGGCCTTGATGGTAATTCTCATGGCGTGGCCCCCTTAGCCCACGGACGCGCGTTCTGCGGTCCCTGCCCAAAATAGTGCAGTCAGTACTCGGCGTTCTGCGGATAGAACCGGGGCGGCGGAGGCTGCCCCGGTTGTGGAGTCGTGGACGTCAGGCGGCGCCGCGGCGGGTGAACTCGCTATCGAGGTCGTCGCCCATGTCGTCGAGTTCGAGATCGAAGCCGCCACCGGATGCGGCGCGGGACGGCGCTTTCTTCCGCGCCAGGTGCGGAGCCTTCTGCAGGATCTCATCCTGCAGCTGGGCGGCGCGCCGGGTGCGCTGCGGGGCGCGATCGTTGGCGGGCGCCGCGACGCGGGCCGGCTGCTGGCCCTGATCGATGCGGAAGTAGCTGATGGCGCTCTGCAGCTGTTCGGCCTGGCTCGCCAGCTCCTCGGAGGTGGCCGACATTTCTTCGGCTGCCGAAGTGTTCTGCTGGGTCACCTTGTCGAGCTGCTGGATGGCGGTGTTGATCTGCGCGGCGCCGGCATTCTGCTCGCGCGAGCCGGCGGAGATTTCTTCCACCAGTTCGGCGGTGCGGCGGATGTCGGGGACGAGCTTCGACAGCATGTCCCCGGCGGAGCGGGCGGCCTTGACCGTATCGGTCGAGAGGGTGGAGATCTCGGCGGCGGCAGCCTGGCTGCGTTCGGCGAGCTTTCGCACCTCGGAGGCGACCACGGCGAAGCCACGGCCATGTTCACCGGCGCGGGCGGCTTCGACAGCGGCATTCAGGGCGAGAAGGTCGGTCTGGCGGGCGATCTCCTGCACGACCATGATCTTTTCGGCGATGGTCTGCATGGCGGTGACCGCGTTGCCTACGGCTTCGCCGGAGGCATTGGCATCGGCGGCCGACTGGCGGGCGATCTTTTCGGTCTGCGACGCGTTGTCGGCCGATTGCTTGATGGTCGAAGCCATCTCTTCCATCGAGGCGGATGCCTCTTCGGTGGAGGAGGCCTGCTCGGTGGCGCCCTGGCTCAACTGCTCGGCGGTGGCCGAGAGTTCCTGCGAGCCGGAGGCGACGTTGCGGGCGGCGGCGGTGACTTCGGAGACGACCTCGCGGAGCTTCTGCGTCATCAGGTTGAGCGCGTCGATGACGTCCTTGATCTCGTCGTTCGACTTGACCTTGGCCACGGCGCTGAGATCGCCGGAGGCGACGGCGTTGGCGAGACCAAGGGCGGCGCCGAGCGACTTCGAGATCGAGACGATGATCCACAGTGCGGCGAGGACGGCGACGACGATCGAGCCGATGAGCAGGCCGACGAGCAGCGTCATCGAACTCTCGTAGAGCTGCCTCGCCTCATCATCGGCGGCGTTGAGCAGCTGCTTGTTGTGGTCGATCATGGCGGTGAGGACGCTGTTGACGTCGCGACGCAGTACGGCCGCGGCGTCGGCGGCCTGCACCGCGTTGTAGTCGCCGCGCTGGATCGAGATATCGACGGCCTTGTCCATTGCCACGACGAGCGCGGCATAAGCGTCGCTGGCGGCGGCCAGCAGCGGCGCCTCGGTGGCCGGGACGATGCGCTGCAGGGTGGGGAACAGTTCGGCGAGGCTTGCCTTGCCGGCCGTGAAATCGGCGTACCACTCGTCCTGCTTGGCGGGGAGCGAGGAGGCGAGCAGCACGTTGCGCTGCTGGCGGAAGGAATCGGTGATGGTCATGAAGGCTTCGGACGCCGCCTTGAAGGCGGGGAAGGCCGAGAGGTCGCCGGCCGAGACCCGCTGCGAGAGCGCGTTGACCAGGGCGCCCATGGTCTCCTCGACCTTGCCGAGGGCGCCGCTGCCGTCGGTAGTTGTGATGGTGAGGGCCTGGGTGTCGGTGTTGAGCCTCGCCAGATCGAGGGCCTTGGTCATTTCGGCGCGGTAGGCAGCGAGCTTGGCCGCGTAGTCGGGGAAGAGGCTGCGGACCTCCTCATCGCTGACATTGCCATCGAGGGTCGTGAAGAGGCCGTCGATGTCGGTGAACTCGGCATCGATTTTGTTGACGTAGTCATCGATCGCTGCCGGATCATCGGTGATGATGGCGGCGCGGACTCGAGAGCCGAGGCTTTCAAGGTGGGTCTGCATGTCCTGCATGGTGAGGACATTGGCCGCGCGGACGTTGACGATGGTGTTCAGCGACTGGTTGAGCTTGTCGAGGTTCTGTAGCGCGATGCCCATGCTGACGCCGGACATGACCACGACGGCGCCGAAGACGGCGGCCAGTTTTGCCTTGATGGTAAGCCTCATGATGCGGCCCTTTCTTCTGACGCTGCGGGCGGGCCGCTTCTGCGACCCTCAAGTTCGAAAATGCGGTGGATGTCGGGGATGATGATGAACTCCCCCCGGCGCTTGCCGATGCCGCGCACATAGTCGGGCCGCCAGCGCATGCCGACGCGCGGGGCCTCCTCGATGGCGGCGGGCTCGATGTCGGTGACGTCATAGACCTTGTCGGCAAGGATGCCGACGACGCTCGGCTCGCCGTCGATCTCAGTTTCGATGACGACGATGCGGGTGTCCTGGTCCGCCGCGGCACTGCGCATGCCGAAGGCAACCTTGAGGTTGGTGAGCGGCACGACGCGGCCGCGCACATTGATGAGTCCGGCGGCGAAGGGCGAGGCGTTGGGCACCTCGGTGACCGGCACCAGATCGAGGATCTCGCGCACGCTCTGGGCTTCGATGGCGAAGAGCTCGTCATCAAGCCGAAGGGTAAGCGCACGCATCGGTTGGGTGAACGCGGTCATGCGGCGGCCCTCCCCTCGGCGCTTCTGAAGCGCTCCTCATGGGCCTGGCCGTAGGAGACCAGCCGCGAGGTATCGAGGATCAGCGCCACGGTGCCGTCGCCCAGGATGGTGGCGCCCGAGAAGGTCTCGAGGTCGGTGTGGAGCTTACTGAGCTGCTTGATGACGGTCTGGTTGTTGCCGATGATCTGATCGACCACGAGACCTGCCCTGCCCTCTCCCGAGGAGATTATCACCACCTTCTGGTGGGTTTCCGGCTCGCCCGGGGTGTTGAACATGTCGCGAAGGCGGAGGAACGGCACCAGGCTGCCGCGGATATCGAGGAAGTTGCGGCCGCGCGACTGGGTGCCGGCGGTGACCGGCAGCTCGACGCACTCCTCGACCGCCGAGAGCGGGATCGAGTAGCGGCCATTGCCGACGCGGACCAGCATGCCCTCGATGATGGCGAGGGTAAGCGGCAGACGGAGTGTGGCGGTAGTGCCCTCGCCCGGCTTGGTGGAAAGCTCGATCTTGCCGCGGAGGCCATCGATGGTGCGCTTGACCACATCCATGCCAACGCCGCGTCCCGAGAGCGAGGTGACTTCCTTGGCGGTCGAGAAGCCCGGCGCGAAGATCAGCTGGAACAGGTCGTGGTCGGCGATGCGGGATTCCGGCGTCAGCAGCCCCTGCTCTTCCGCCTTGGCGCGGATGCGGGCGGCGTTGAGGCCAGCGCCGTCGTCGGTGACCGAGATCGCGACCTCGGCGCCGGCATAGACGGCGGAGAGACGAACGGTGCCCTTGATCGGCTTGCCGGCCTTGATGCGCTGCTCGGCCGTTTCGAGCCCGTGGTCGACGGAGTTGCGGATGAGGTGGACCAGCGGATCAGCGAGCCGCTCGATCATGGTCTTGTCGAGCTCGGTGTCCTCACCGGTGGTGATGAACTCGATCTCCTTGTCGAGATCGCGGGAGAGGTCGTGAACGAGGCGGCGGAAGCGCGAGAACAGCGAGCCGATCGGCACCATGCGGATGCCCATGGTGGTGTCGCGCAGGCCGGAGCTGAGGCGCTCCAGTTCCTCGGCGATGGTCTTCAAGTTGCCGTCGGAACTCTGGGCGGCCATCTGGGACAGGCGGGCCTGGGCGATCACCAGTTCGCCGACGCGATCCATCAGTTCATCGAGCCGTTCGGCCGGGACGCGGAGCGAGGTGGAGCCGCGTTCGACGGTTTCGGATTTCTGTTCCTTTGGCTCGCGGGCGGCGCGAACCGGGAGCGCCTCGGCAACCGGCTCGTCGGGTTCCGCGACGGGCTCGTCCTCGGCGAGGATGGCCAGCACCGGCGAAGGCACCACTTCGGCGGCGGCGAGCGGCTCGATCGACAGCTCCATCCCGTCCTTCAGGAACAGGAAGACGTCGTCAAGCGCTTCGGTGGGGTCGGGGTGGGTGAGATCGACCTGCCAGGCGAGGTGGCAGGCTTCGGGGTCGAGGGCGTCGAGGGTCGGCACGCTGTCGATCAGCGCCGTCACTTCGCAGGGGCCGAGGTCGGCGATCTCACCGAGCAGCAGCAACGGGTTGGTGCCGTGGAGCAGTGCGTCCTCGGGCAGCTTGAAGCAGATGCGCCATCGGCCGGTCGGTTCGGGGGCGACATTGGCGGCGACGGTCGCGCTTTTCGCCATGGGCGCCGCGGGGAAGCGGTCGGGCTCGACGATGTCGCGCAACGCGGCGAGGATGGCCTCTCCGGCGTCGGTCGCGGCGTCCGGTGTCTCGATCAGGTGGTGGACATGGTCCTTGGCGTCGAGCGCCACACCGACCAGATCCGGGGTGATCGGCGACAGACCCTTGCGGACCCGGTCGAAGGCGGTTTCGAACTCGTGGACGAATGCCGCGACGTCGGTGAAGCCGAACATCGCGCCACTGCCCTTGATGGTGTGGAGCGCCCGGAAGACGGAGTTGACCAGGTCGGCGTCGGCGGGGTTCTGCTCGAGATCGAGCAGGCCCTGCTCCAGCTGCTCGAGCAGCTCACGAGCTTCCTGGCGGAAGGTTTCGGTCGGATCGGAACTCATGCGCCGGTCACCTTCTTGATCACGGCCAGCAGTTGGTCCTGCTTGAAGGGCTTCACGATCCAGCCGGTGGCGCCGGACTCGCGGGCCTGGCGCTTCAGTTCCTCGTCGGACTCTGTGGTGAGGAGGATCACCGGGATGCCCTTGCCGGCGGGGTGCTGGCGGAACTTCTTGAGGAACTCCAGCCCGTTCATGACCGGCATGTTGAGATCGGTGATGACGGCGTGGACGGTTTCGGTGGTGGCCTTGTTGTAGCCCTCGAGCCCGTTGCCGGCCTCGAGCACGGTGAGGCCGGCGCTTTTCAGCGTCATGGCGACCATCTGCCGGATGGAGGCGGAATCGTCGATGGTGAGGATGGTCTTGCTCATGCCGCCTCGCGGGTGGTGATGGTCCAGGACAGGGTGGGCACCAGCGGCCGGCCGGCCTCGGTGAAGAAGCCAGCGCGGACCAGGGCCCTCGCCATCGGCGTCGCGGCAGCGGCAGCGAGGCTGAGGCTGCGGCCGGAGGCGGCGGCGGTCTTGGCGGCGGCAACCAGCAGCTGCAGCGTGCCGGCGTCGACGCTCTCGACGTCACTGGTGTCGATGACGATCGACTCGTGCTCAGCCAGCGCCTTGGCGAGGCGCTGGTGCAGCTCGGAAATGTTGCGCAAGGAAAGGTCACCGCTCAAATGGAGCGGGTGCGGAGGTGGTCGCGACATGGGTTCTTCTGGCCCCGGATGAGTATGCTTCTGCGATACGAAACGTCTTGCGGTAGGCGCAAAGCGACAGCCTGCGGCGAAGCGACGTGTTCTGTCGCACCGGCCGAAAACAGTCCCCGCGTCCACGGAATTGCTGTTTGCCCCTGATGACAACGATGATCGACGGTATGTGTTAAGTCTCAATTACCGCTAAGCAGTATTTGGTAGAATTATGCAGATGAAGTAATCGCAAGTATTATTGCAGCTGATATGAATCCTACACATCACGCCGCATCGGCTGCGGGAATCGTTGCGTGACTCCGGGCGAGTCGTCGAATGCTTGCCGGGAGTCACCGCGAGCACCATTCGGGCGACCAATACTGCGGATACTGCCGTCGCGAGATCACGGCGCAGACGAGCGCGCGGCATAGTGCCGGGCCTCGTCCAGCGAGTGTCGTGGCGGCGTGATGACGAGGACTTTGCGGAACAGGAAACCGGTTTCACCCGGCGAGGCGGACGTTCTCTGGGACGGCCGACATCAGCGCGACGATTTCGGGCCAGCGGAGTTCGAAGGCGGCCACACAGGCCGGGTCGAAATGGGTGCCGGAGAGCGAGACGATCTCGCGGCGGGCCTCCTCGATGGGCCAGGCGCGCTTGTAGGGACGCTCGGAACAGAGGGCGTCGAAAACGTCGGCGATGGCGACGACGCGGGCTTCGACCGGGATATCGGTGCCGGAAAGGCGATCCGGGTAGCCGGCACCGTCCCAGCGCTCGTGGTGGCTCTGGGCGATCAGTTCGGCGGTGCGGATGACTTCGGAGGAGCCATGCTCGAGGATGCGCGCGCCGATCGAGACATGGGTGCGCATGATCTTGAGCTCGTCCGGCGTGAGCTTGCCGGGCTTCGAAAGGATGGCGTCGGCGATGCCGATCTTGCCGATGTCGTGCAGCGGCGCCGCGAGATAGATGACCCGGCAGCGCTCGGGGCTGAGCCCGATGGCGGCGGCGATCAGCGAAGAGACCTGGGCGACGCGCGAGACATGCTCGCCGGTGTCGCCGTCGCGGTATTCGATAGCGCGCGCGAGGCGCCAGATGATCTCTTCCTCGCGCTCGACCAGGTGGCGGGTGGCGCTCTCGACCTCGCGGGCGAGCCAGGCGGCGCGGTCGGCGAGCTCGATCTGCGACTGGCGCAGCGCGAGGAGATTGCGCACGCGGGCCTGCAACTCGGTGGAATCGAACGGCTTGTTGACGAAATCGGTGGCGCCGGCGGCGATGGCGCGGACCCGCAGGGCCGGGGCGTTGTCGGAGGTGACCATGACGATGGGCACCAGCCGATAGGCTTCCTGGGCGCGGAGGCGGCGGGTGAGCTCGACGCCATCCATTTCGGGCATGACGTGGTCGACGAGCACAAGATCGAACTGGGTGGTGGTGGCGAGCGCCAAGGCCTTGGAGGGCAGCAGGCAGGAGGCGATCTCGATGCCTTCGAGCGCACCGATCACATGGCCGAGGAAGGCCAGGCTCGATCGCGAGTCATCGATAATTAGCACACGCACCGGCTGAGCCCCTACAAGCCGCTGTTGACCGCTGCAGCTAAGCAGGGGCGAGTTAACAATATCAAAAGCTGCGTAGTTGCCTGAGGACGACGTTACGGGTGGTTACTGATTTGTATTTGTATAATTTAAGGTCAGCCGCAATCAGGTCTGCGGAACGGCAGTTGACCAGGTGGTCAAAAGCTAGCGGGCAGTCCAGCCGCCATCGATCAACAGGGTCTGGCCAGTAATCAGGCTGGCGGCGGGGGACGCGAGGAAGGCGACGGCGCCGGAGACCTCTTTGGGCTGGCCGACGCGGTGCAGCGCGGCGATGCGCTCGACCACGTCGTCGCGGAAGCCGGGGCGGCCGAGGGCTTCGGCGGTGCCGTCGGTTTCGATGAAGGTGGGGGCGACGGCGTTGACGGTGATCCGATGCTTGCCCCACTCAACGGCCATGCACTTGGTCATGTGGGCGACCGCGGCCTTCGACAGGCAGTAGATGCCCTCGCCGGGGAGCGCGATGAAGCCGGCCTGCGAGCTCATGTTGACGATGGCGCCGCCCTTGCCGCGGGCGATCATGTGGCGGGCAACGCGCTGGGCGATGAAGAAGCTCGCCTTAACGTTGAGATTGATAGTGAGGTCGAACTCGTCCTCGGTGAAATCCTCGATCGGCCCCTCGGTGCCGCCGCCGACATTGTTGACGAGGATATCGAGGTGGCCGAGCGCGGCGATGGCGGCATCGACTGCGGTGTAGGCCTGGGGCAGGTCCATCACATCCATCTGCAGCGGCACGGCGCGGCGGCCCAGCGCTTCGATCTCGGCTTGCACCCCGGCGCCGGAGGCGATGTCGCGGAGGCCCAGCGCGATGTCGGCGCCGGCATTGGCGAGGGCCAATGCGATGGCGCGGCCGAGGCCGCGGGCGGCGCCGGTGACGAGCGCGGTCTTGCCGGTGAGGTCGTAGCTGGGCAGGTCGGTCATGTGGTTCCCCCTCGTTCGTGCGATGACACAGATAGTGGCATGCACCGCGCCGGTGCGGCAGGTAAAACCGCCTCGACGCATCCAGCGACGCTCGCTAGAAAGCTCGCACCGCTGCAACGTTGCAGCGCAACGAGGATCGCATTCGCCCGGGCCAGTTCCCCGGGGGCGACCAAGAGGGAGCTGAAGCATGCCGGCCACGACCACCCAACCCTGGCGCAACCGTCCGTATCACCGGCGGTGGCTGCTGGAGCAGGCGGATGCGCTGTTCGGGTTCTTCCAGAACCGCGCCTTCAACCCCAAGGGCGGCTTCTTCGATCTCGATCCGACCGGCAAGCCGGCCAACCCGGACAATCCGGTGCGCGGCATCCACTCGACGGCGCGCATGGTGCACTGCTTCGCCATCGGCAGCCTGCTGGGCCGGCCGGGCTCGGACCTGATCGTCGACCACGGCATGAAGTTCCTGTGGGAACGGCACCGCGACAGCAAGGCGGGCGGCTATTTCTGGACCGTAGACGACAACGGGCCGCGCGATGGGCGGAAGCAGGGCTACGGCCACGCCTTCGTGCTGCTCGCCTCATCGAGCGCCAAGCTGGTGGGACATCCGCTGGCCGACAAGATGCTGGCGGATGTGACCGAGATCCTCGAGACCAAGTTCTGGGAAGAGCAGCACGGCGCTATTGCCGAGGAGTTCAACGCCGACTGGTCGGTGATAGCGCCGTATCACGGGCAGAACTCCAATATGCACCTCACCGAGGCGCTGATGGCGGCGTTCGAGGCGACGGGGGAGCGCAGCTATCTCGACAAGGCGGAGCGCATCGCCGACCTGATCATCCGGCGTAAGGCGGGCGAGAACGGGTTCCGCGTGGCCGAGCATTTCGACGGCAACTGGGTGGTGGACAAGAGCTATCTCGGCGACCAGATGTTCCGGCCGCCCGGCACCACGCCGGGGCACTGGCTCGAGTGGTCGCGCCTCGTGCTGCAGCTCTGGGCGCTGGGCGGCAAGCAGCACGCCTGGATGCCGGACGCGGCCGAAGCGCTGTTCGCGCAGTCGATCGCGCTGGGCTGGGACAAGGCGAGGGGCGGGTTCTTCTACAACCTCGACTGGAACGACAAGCCCGACATGCGCGACAAGCTGTGGTGGCCGGCCTCCGAAGCGATCGGCGCCGCGGCGTTCCTCTGCGAACACCGGCCGAGCGCCTTCCACGAGGAGTGGTACCGCCACATCTGGGACGTCATCGCCAGCTCGTTCATCGACGAGACCAATGGCGGCTGGCACGAGCAGCTAACGGAGGACCTGAAGCCGAGCTACACGCTGTTCGGCGGCAAGGGCGACATCTACCACGCGCTGCAGGCCTGTTTGATCCCGCTCTATCCGGCGACGGGGAGTTTGACGAAGGGCTTGCTGGCGGAGATTTCATCGCAGTAGCCGCCGTCGCGGAGCCGGGTGGACAAGCGGCCTGCCGAAGATAGTGTTCCCCCGGTAGCAAGGGGGGAGCGGCTATGAGTGGGGAGGAGACTGGACCGGCGAGCGAAGCAGCGGGCGGCGGCTTGCGGTCTCGCGCCTATCGTGCGCTGACCGGGGGGCTGTCGGAGAAGGTCGGCTGTCGCGGACGAACATCGTCCTGATCGTCTTGATCATCGCTTCGATCCTGTTTGCCATCGCCGACAGCGAAGAGACGATCGCCGGACCCTACACGCAGGTGTTCCGGGTTATCGAAGCCGGCTTCGGCATTATCTTTCTCGGCGAGTATCTGCTGCGGGTGTGGGCTAGCGCCGAGGATCCGCGCTATGGCGGCGGCATCAGGGGCATGCTGCGGTTTGCGCTCACGCCGGCGGCGATCATCGACCTGCTGGCGCTGTCGCCCCTGTTCTTCGCAGCCATCGGCAGCGAAGCCTATGTCCTGCGACTGCTGCGGCTGTTGCGGATACTTCGGTTGACCAAGATCGGCCGCTATTCCAGCGCCGCCGCCGACATCTGGCAGGCGGTGCGGCTGCGGCGGTACGAGCTCGGCATCAGCCTCGCCGCCGGGCTGTTCCTGATGCTGGTGTCGTCGGCCTGCCTCTATGCACTGGAGGGAGCCGACCAGCCCGAGAAATTCGGCAGCATTCTGCGCGCCATGTGGTGGTCGATTTCGACGCTGACTGTCGGCTACGGCGACGTCTATCCCATCACGGTGGCCGGCAAGGTGTTCGCCAGCATCACCGCGCTGATCGGTATCGGACTGGTCGCGGTGCCTACGGGCATCATCGCAGCAGCCTTCGGCGAGGTGCTGAGCTCACGGGCGAAAGACGATGATGCGGGTGCTCCCGCCACCGTCGATCGCGCTGCGTTCGACCAGGCGATCGAAGCGCAGGTGGCCCGCGCGGAGGAGCAGGGGCGGCCGCATGTCGAGATCAATGCCGGAGAGCTGCATCGCCAGCTCGGTGGGTATCCGGGGACGTTGCACCGAATGCCGGTCGCCTGCGCCGCACTGCGGGCGGCCATGAAGGAAGGCGACATGGTGACCTTCGAGCCACCGAAGGGAAACGGCGCCGCCTTCACAGTGCGCTATGAATTGAGGCGCTGAGCTCACGCGGGTGCCCTCCCGCGGGGTGAGGCCGCTGCCGGTTTAGGGGCGGCCGGCGAAACCATGTGCAGGTCGGTGCGTTCTCTCAGCGAACCCCGCATCACCGATCTGAGGTCAGGCCATGAAAATCGCCCAGGTTGCCCCGCTATTCGAGAGCGTTCCGCCGAAGCTCTACGGGGGCACCGAGCGCGTCGCGTCCTATCTCACCGAGGAACTGGTGCAGCGCGGGCACGAGGTGACGCTGTTCGCGAGCGGCGACTCGGTGACCTCGGCGGAGCTGGTGGCGTGTTCGCGGTCCGCCTTGCGGCTCGATCCCAGTATCGAGAACCCCCTGCCCTATCACATTGCCATGCTCGACCGGGTGATGCAGCGGGCGGACGAGTTCGACATCGTGCACTTTCATACCGAGCTGATGCACTACCCGATGATCCGGGCGTTCCAGGGGCGCACCCTGACCACCCAGCATGGGCGGATGGATCACCGGGATCTCGAGCCGTTCTACAAGCACTTTTCCGATGCGCCGCTGGCCGCCATCTCGCGCGACCAGCGCGAGGCGCTGCCCCAGAGCAACTGGGCGGGCACGGTCTATAACGGCCTGCCGCGCGACATGCTGCAGTTCGGGGACGGCGAAGAGGGGTACCTGGCCTTCCTTGGGCGCATCTCTCCGGAAAAAGGGCCGGATACCGCGATCGAGATCGCGACCCGGGCCGGCCTGCCGTTGAAGATTGCAGCCAAGATCGACGCCGTCGACAAGCCCTATTGGGACCAGGTGATCGAGCCGCTGGTTCGGAGCCATCCCAATGTCGAATATGTCGGCGAAGTCACCGAGCGGCAAAAGTCCGAGTTCCTGAGGAAGGCGCTGGGCGTGCTGTTCCCGATCACCTGGCGCGAGCCGTTTGGCCTCGTGATGATTGAAGCCATGGCCTGCGGCACACCGGTGATCGCGTTCCGCAAGGGCGCCGTTCCCGAGGTGATCGACGAGGGTGTGTCGGGTTTCGTCGTGCACACCGCCGCCGAGGCGCTCGCCGCCATACCGCGACTGGCGGAGCTGGACCGCAAGGCCGTCCGCGCGGCGTTCGACCGGCGGTTCACCGCCGGGCACATGGCGGATGGCTACCTGGAGATCTACGAGGAACTGCTGGCCGCCGAGGAGCATGGCGCGCCGGCACCGCGTCGTAGCGACCCGGACCTCAGGATCGTCACCTCGCACTAGGAGGCACGGCATGGAGCAGGCAGCTCCCGAGAGCGCGCCGGAAGGCGGCGCGGGCATCATCCCCGCTTCGGTATCGCTGCCGGAACGCCGCACCCGCACGCTCAAGCACGACGACAGCTTTGCCGTGTTCGACCACAATGGCGACGCGCTGGCGGGGCCGGGGCGGCCGGAGGGCATCTTCCATCACGATACGCGATACCTGTCGCAGCTCTACCTGACCATCGGCGGACAGCGCCCGTTGCTGCTGAGCTCGAGCATGCGGGCCGACAACGCCATGCTCACCTGCGACCTGACCAATCCCGACTTCTTCGACGCGCCGGGCAAGGTAGGGTTACAGCACGATCTCATCCATATCCGGCGTTCGCGCTTCCTGTGGCAGGGGAGTTGCTTTGAGCGGCTGGCGGTTCGCAACTTCGACCAGACGCCGCATCGGGTATCGCTGTCGGTGTGGTTTGCCGCCGACTTCGCCGACCTGTTCGAGGTGCGCGGCAGCCACCGCCCGCAGCGCGGCACGCTGAACCCGCCGACCGTCACGGACGCAGCGGTTCATCTCTCCTACACCGGGCTCGATGCCGAACGGCGCGAGACGGTGCTGCGGTTCGATCCGCAGCCGACGCGGCTCATGGCCAACCAGGCGGTGTTCGAGATCGACCTGGAGGCTGCCGAAACGTTCGCCGTGTTCATCGAGGTGCACTGCGGCTCCGAGGACGATCGGCCGACCGGCCGCATGGGGTTCCTGCGGGCGCTGCGCGACTCGCGCCGGGCGCTGCGGCTGGGCACCTCGCGCGCCGTCGAGATCGAGAGTTCGAACGACGTGTTCGACGAGACGACAAGCCGTGCCGTCGCCGATCTCTACATGCTCGTTACCTCGACGAGCGACGGGCCCTATCCCTATGCCGGCATTCCCTGGTTCAGCACGGTGTTCGGTCGCGATGCGCTAATCACCGCGATGGAGATGCTGTGGATCGATCCGGCGATCGCGCTCGGCGTGCTGCGGCACCTGGCGGCGCTGCAGGCCCGCGAAACGGACCCGCTCAGCGAGGCGCAGCCGGGCAAGATCCTGCATGAAGCGCGCGGCGGCGAGATGGCCATATTGGGCGAGGTGCCGTTCCGCCGGTATTACGGCAGCGTCGACTCGACGCCGCTGTTCGTGGTGCTGGCCGGCGCCTATCTCGAGCGCACCGGCGATCTGGAAGCCATCCGTTCCCTGTGGCCCCATATCGAGGCGGCGCTCGGCTGGATCGATCAGTACGGCGATCTCGATGGCGATGGTTTCGTCGAGTATGGCGGCGGGCGACCGGGCGGGCTCGCCAACCAGGGCTGGAAGGATAGCCACGACTCGGTGTTCCACGCCGACGGCAAGCTGGCCGGTGGGCCGATCGCGCTTGTAGAGGTGCAGGCCTATGTCTATGGCGCGCAGCTCGCGGCGGGCCAGATGGCGCGGTGGCTGGGCCGGGACGAACTGTCCGTGGACCTGCGGCATCGGGCGGAAGAGCTGCGCGAGCGGTTCGATGCGGCCTTCTTCGATGCCGAGCTCGGCACCTATGTGCTGGCGCTCGATGGCGAGAAGCGCCCGTGCCGGGTGAAGAGCTCCAATGCCGGGCACGCGCTCTATACCGGCATCGCCTATCCCGAACGGGCGGCCCCGGTGGTTGCGACGCTGATGGCGCCTACGTCCTACAGCGGGTGGGGTATCCGGACGCTGGCCTCGACCGAGGCGCGCTACAATCCGATGAGCTACCATAACGGCTCGGTGTGGCCGCACGACAATGCGATGATCGCTGCCGGCTTCGCGCGGTATGGCTTCCGGCGCCATGCCGCTCGCATCTTCGAGGGGCTGTTCGCCGCGTCGTCGCAGACCGACCTGCGCCGGCTGCCGGAGCTGTTCTGCGGCTTTCCGCGGAAGAGCGGGCAGAGCCCCACTTCGTACCCCGTCGCCTGCTCGCCGCAAGCCTGGGCCGCCGCGACGCCGTTCTCGCTGCTGCGGTCCTGCCTTGGCCTGGTGTTCGACCCGGCCAATGCCGAGATCACCTTCGATCACGCGGTGCTGCCGGGCTTTCTCGACGAACTGGTGCTGCGCAAGCTCAGGGTCGGCGCGGGGCAGCTTGACGTGGCCATCCGCCGCGCCGGGGCAGAGACCGCGATCAATGTGATGGAGCGGCGCGGGCCTGCGCGCGTCCTGATCCGAGGCTAGCAGCGGGGAAGGCTTTGCCACCGGTGGCGGCAAAGCCTGTTGGCGTCAGTGCAGCTCGGTGCTGCGGGGCGCCGGCTCCTCGAGCAGGTCGTCGTAGACCTGGGCGGCGCTTTCCTTACCCTTCTCGTAGAGCTCGGCGGCGCGCGCCTTGCCTTCCTCGTAGATGCCGGAGGCAGCTTCGGCTGCGGCCCGGCGGGCGTCATCGGCGGCCTTGCCGACGAGGCGATCCTCTTCGGCGGTGTGCGGCAACGCTGCGCCGACCGCCGCACCGGCGGCGAAGGCGAGTGCGCCGGCGATCAGCGGCTGGTTCTGGAACGTGTCGACCACCATCCGACTGGCCCGATCCATCTGATGCTGAGCCGCGCCACCGAGCACCTGGGCCTGATGGCCAACCTCGCCCATGGCGGCGCCGACGCCGTGCCGCATGTCGTGCCAGCGGTGCGATGCCCAGCCGGCGGCCTCGTCGAAGCGATTGCCGGCCTCATCCTGGAAGTCTCGCACGCGATGGCCAGCGTCGTCGATGAAGCCGCCGAACTTGCGTCCGGCACCATCGACGAAGGCGCCTAGGCGATGGCCGAGTTCATTGGACTCCGCCTTGTAGCGCCTGCCGCTCATGTCCTCGAACTCGCTGTACCACTTGCCGGCCTGATCTTCCTGGTGGCTGATCCGCCGCATGCCACCCGATACGGTGGCGTAGGGGTACTCGGGCTCATCCTGTGGCCGGACCTTCGGCGTGTCGCGGTTGCCTAGGCTGGGTCCCTGCCCCGACATCAGCCAGATCAGGCTGATGCCCAGCAGCGCTGCCGGCAGCGGGTTGTTGGTGATCGTGGCGCCAAGATTGGAGGCAAGTTGCTGGCCGCCGCCCTTGGTGTAGGCCAATGCCTCGTCCACCAGCTGCCCAGGGGTCAGGCGCTGCCGGATCTCGCCGATGCGGTCTTCGACCCGGCGGCGCTGCTCTTCGACCTCGCGTTCCAGCTGGGCCGAGTCTTTGTCAAAGCTGCTCATCAGAAACTCTCCTTTACGACCTCAGCGTCGCGCGCCAGCGAGTGGGTCGTGCGCTTGAGGTTGAGCCGCGAAGCCTTCCAGGCGTCGAGGCTGCGGGAAATGAAGGACCACGCGATGCCGCCCACGACGAGCGCCACCACCAGTGAGGCAACGAAGCCGGCGGCGTCATCGGACATGCCGAAGGCGACCAGCACCCATGAGAGCCCGGTGACCAGCGCGGCGAGAAACACACCCACCGCACCGATGGCCAGGACTGCTCCGATGGCAAAGCCCCTGGACGCGTCCAGGGCGACGTCGAGCTTCTCGCCGGCCTCGCTTTTCGCGAGCTCGATCTCCTTGCGGAACAGACCCGAGACGTCGTTGGCCAGCGAACCGAAGAGATCCGTCAGGGACCGGTGTTGCTCATATTCCGTCATCTGGACCTCCCATCACCTGCCCGTCACCGGCGTTCGGCGTAGCGGCCGGCGCGTAGGAGGGCCGCGGAACGGGGGACAGGCGATTGTCCGATGCGTCGCGCCGCGAGGCGCTGGCGCGGACAAAGCGGCTCGCCGCAAAGCCTAGCAACGCGGCTGCGCCGATGAAGGCGGCCGGTTGCTTCCGGCCGAAATCCTGCACCATGGCGAGGATGTCGTCGACATCGTGGTCGCGCACCGTGGAGGTGAGCCGCTGGGCGCCATCGGCGATCATGCGGACGTAGTGCGCGCTGCTGTCGTCCTGGCTCTCCAGTTCGCCGGCGACCTTGTCGAAGGCCCGGGAAACGCCATCGAGCTGGCCGGCCAGCAGCTGCTTTTGCTCGCTCGCCATGCCCTTGGTCTTTGCGGCGACTTCATCGAACTGGGCCTTTGCCTCCTCGCCGAGCAAGGCGGCCTGCTCCTTCACCTCCTCGCCGAGGTCGGCAAGGTCCTTCTGCGCGGTCTGCGCCAGATCCGCGGTATCGTCGCGCACGCGTTCGGGCATCGAGCCCGGTAGTCCTGAACTCGAGGGATAGTCTGGGGTGCTCATCGCACTGCTCCTGTTTGGGATCAGATGCGGCTCGCTGACGGACGCTTCGCCTAAGCCGATGCAAGACCAATGAGCAGGAAGCGCCGAAGTTCCGGAGGTTTGCGCGAAAACGCGCAGAGAGTGGTCGGGAGCCCAGGTTGCGCGGCAAAGCTGCGGAACCGGCGTTTCCTCCCGGGAGTTAACCTGCAACTGCCCGATCCCAGGAGAGTGCGATGACCATCTATCGTCTGGTGCCCGCGGCCGCCCCCGACGATCCGGGCTGGGACCGCGCCCTGAACCAGGGCGAGGTCGTGGTTCTCGCCCATTCCTCGGGCGAGGCCCGCGCGATTGCTGCGCTCGAGGAGGCCAGCCAACTGGTCGGCCGCGTACCGCTGTCGATCACGCAGGTCATCGCCAGCGCCTTCCGCGACGAGAAGCTCTATTCCGTGCACGAGACGTCCGGCACGGGTTTCGAGGACACCGGGCCGGCTCGGGTGCTGCGCGGTGAATTCAGCTTTCCCGACAACTTCGTCGTCCACGTCGATTGAGCAGAACATCACGAAACAGGCTGGCCTGAGGCGCGGAACTCGAACGGTCACTTCGCTGGAGGGGAAATGTCGGATTCCGTCGCCTATTTTGGCTTCACCGGGTTGATCGAGCCGAGCGGGGTCGGGCGCATCGCGGCCGCCTTGAACTCGGCCGCCAATGCCGAGGTGGGGACCGTTCACCTCGCCTTCTCGTCCAACGGCGGCTATGTCGCGGATGGCATCTACCTGTTCAACCACATCCGGGCGCTGCCGCTGCACCTGGTGGTCTACAATACCGGGAGCGTCAGTTCGATCGCGGTGTCGGTGTTCCTCGCGGCAGGCGAGCGATACTGCTCGAGCCACGCGATGTTCATGATCCACCCGACGACGATGGGGGGTGCCGAGATGACCGCGCGCCGGCTGCAATCAACGCTGGATGCGGCACTGGCGGACGATGATCGCACGGACAATATCCTGCGTCAGCGCTCCACCATCCCCGAGGAGGTGCTCGCCGCGCGACGCCACAGCGAGATCCACATCTCGCCCGCGCAGGCTCTCGAGTTCGGGCTGGTCCAGGCGGTGCGCGAGTTTACGCTGCCAGGCGGGCAGCAGATCGTTCAGATCTAAGGGGGTCGCACTCATTGTCTGCACTCGTGCGGCCGGTGGTTTCCCACCGGCCGAGCCGGTCGTTTCAGTGCTTGTCGGGGTTGGGGCGGTTGCTGGAATCGCGCTTCATGTCGTCATCCATCTGCCGCTGGCCCTGGCGGTTCTGGTCGCCCTGCTGGCGGCCCTGATCGGCACCGCCGGACTGCTGACCACCCTTGCCGCCCTGCCGTCCGGCCTGGCCGGACTGCTTGTTGCGGTTCGCATCCTTGTTCTGATTGGGCATGGTACTCCTCCAATTGATGCCGGACGCTGCGGCAGACATAGAACTTCGGCTGACAGCGATTGTTCCGCGAAAATGCGAAATTCCGAACCCGACGCGTCGGGTCTGCTGGAGGCACGGCTGAAGGGCGGTCAACCGTGATGAAAGCGAACGGTGATCGCGCCCCGGGAGCGGCGAACCACGGAGCACCGGACATTGCCGCCGTTGGGCACGACTAGGTCGAAGCTCGAGGGTGGCTGCGAGTTGGGCGAGATGTGCAGAAGAGCCCCAGTCCGCGAGGCATTGTGGATGGCGCAGGTCGCCACCCCATCGCCCATCTGGATCAAGCCCTGCAGTATCCGCTGTCGCGGCGAGTTCCAGATGTCCGGCATGCAATCTCCGTGAGAAGCGTCAAGGCGATCTAACTTGGGCCGCTGGCGAGTGGTTCCGGCAGGGCTGGTATGCTGGATGCGCGTGGCCGGCCGATGGACCATCCTGGGTCCAATCGGGGCCTGGTCGGTTCAGCACTTAGCCACCGAGCTCAGGGCCCAAGCCGACACTATAGGCAACCACCAGCATCGAGATCGAGAAGGCATAGAGGGTGATCAGCGCGAGGGATCTCAGCATGGTTCGGGCTCCGGGTTGGTGGGGAATGGCCGGCGGCAGTGGACTGCCAGCCGACCATCTGCATCGGGTTATTCAGATGGCGTCACTGGCCATCAGGTTTGACGTCGACGGTCACGGCCGGAACATCGATATCTACCGTCTTCGAGCCGAAGCTGCCGTTGAAGTAGAGAAACAGTCCGATAGCGATGACGATGACGAGCAGGATGCCAGCGACGACACCCACCGCTCCGCCACCCGAAGTAACAATGGTTTCACGATCGGCCATTTGATTTCTCCATACATGTGGACCTGTCCAGACAACGTCCAGGGGTCGTGCTCGTTCCGAAAACTGCTGTGATTTCAGTGTGATAGTCGACTTGTACGCGCGCATGCCGAACGACGCCGAGAGGTATCGACGTCGGCGGCCGGCTACCCCGGGCCCCGAGGGGTTCGACTTGCGAGCCCACTAGTGGACTTGCGCCATCTGACCCAGGGGACTGAGAAACTTGCCGTAGACCCAGCCCGCGCGGCCATCCTCGGCAGTGATCATCACCCAGCCGCGTTCGGTCCTGCCGACCGTCACCCTGGTGCCGCCGCCGAGCAGAAAGACTTGCCGGCTGGTCTTGACCGGCGCTTCACGGACGCGGAGCGACTCCACGGCGACGGAATGGGAAAAGGTCGATGCCGGCGACGAAGCCATTGAACCTGGCGGGTTGGGGGCTTTGATCGTCACCGGCACCGATTTCGCGATGTTCAAGTCGTCGGCCTTCGCCGTCGGCAGATAGGCCACGTAGCTGGGCTTCAGGTTGGAGGTCTTGACCGGAGCTATCGAGGCAACCCTGGCAACCGTATCCGCGGTAAAGCTGAGGCCGGATACAGTAAGCGCTCCCGCAAGGAGCGCCGCGCCACAGAACAGAGCGATAGAAACAATTGGTCGACGCATTCTTTGTGTCAGATCCTTGTGTCCAGATCCTTGGGAGAGCGGCGACCGCCGTGTGGGGCACCGAGAGGGAACTCGCGGCCGCCGCTCCTGGAGAAACAAGCTCGCTGAGGGCGCCTGGTTCCTGACCCCAGACTTCAGGCCCACTTGGCATGGCGACCTAAGTCGCTATGACATCTCAAAGAAAATGCGGAACCGGTCACAAGTATTCGAGTTAGTTTACTGTCCGATACATGCCGCCGCTTGTGTCGAACACCCCGCACAGCGGGGTCCACACTGATGGTCAAACCCCCATTGCTCAACCAACGGGGGTTTGATCGTCTTTGGGGACAAGAATAACGAGGCTACGGAGAGGCGATCTACAGGCGTCAGAGGGCGTTCGTCTGGGAAGGGTGCCTGCCGGCCCTGCTCGCGGCATCCGCGGGATACAAATAACGGCGGGCGCCCTGGTTGAGGGCGCCCGCAGCCTGATGCCCTAAGTTGCGGCGGAGCTGGGCATCATGCGGACCTCTCAACAGGCCCGTTACTGAAGCTGCGCTTGCAGCTGTCCGGGGTCAGCAAGGTGCTGACCGGAAGCAGCAGGGCGCAGGAACTTTCCGTAGACCCAGCCGGTTCGGCCGTCTTCGGCGGTGATCAGCATCCAGCCGCGTTCGGTGCCGGAGACGGTCACCGTGGCGCCGCTTTGCAGACCAAACACCTGCGGGCTGTCCTTGGCTGGGCCCGACCGAACGCGGAGCGAGTCGACGGCGACGATGAATGCGGGCGCGCTGCCCGGAGGCGGTTCGGTGGTCATGGATACCGGCACGGCCGGGACGGACTTGGCGACGTTAAGATCGTCCGCCGAGGTGACGACGGTCGAAGCCACGTAGCTGGGTCGGATGTTGGCCCTGACGGGCGTGAGGCTCGCCATCTGCGCTACCGTGCCGGCCGTGAACGTCAGGGAACTCACGGTTAGCGCGGCGGACATGAGGAAGGCGGCACACAGCACAAAGAATGCGGCGATCGTTCGGGCCATTTTCAGCTCCGTTGTCGCTCAGGCCACCGCATTGTGGAGAACTAAAATCCCGATCGGAACAAAAGGTTCCGGAACCCTGTGAGGTCGGAGGAATAAGAGGACTGTGATGGGAACGCCGCGCCGCCAGTAGGAGCGGACCGCCTTGCGGTCCGCCCGTTTCGTGTCAGATCTGGAAGTAGCCGCGGGCCTGGTCTTCGGTGGGCATCTGACCGTCCGGGGTCATCTTGTCGACAGTTTCCGGTATCGCCGTCGCCAGCCGCTGAAGCAGCTCGTCACGGGAGAGGCCGGTGCGCTTCGTGAGTTCGGACAGGTTCTCGTCGCCGATGGCCTGTGCCACCTCGTCGGGGCCAAGGCCGCGGGTGGGGACATTGGGGTTCACCCAGGAGTCGGCCGTTTCGGACTGGCCGGAGGACTTGAAGCGGTCAAGAAGATCACCGAGGCCACCTGTCAGCACGTTGCCCGATCCATTGCCGCCGCCGAGCAGGTCGCCAAGACCGCCGAGCATGCCGCCCAGGCTGCCTTGCGCATTCGGATCGGTGCCGGGCTTCTGCAGCCCCTTGAGTGCTTCGCCTATCTTGTCGCGATTCTGGTAGCCAGCGACGGCCAGCAGGCCGAGCAGCGCCAGCATTGAAGGCATGCGGTTTGCCATGAGGTCCTCCTATGCCCGGCGGCGCGCGACCGCGCCCCAGACGAAAAGTACGATGACGGCGCCGACAACAGCGCCGATGAGGCCAGCGCCTTCGCCTGCCGAGTACCAGCCCAGCGCCTGGCCAAGAAAGGTCGCGACGAAGGCTCCAACGATCCCGAGGATCGTCGTCAAGACGAAGCCTGACGGGCCTCCAGATCCGGGCACGACGAACTTGGCGATAACGCCTGCGACGAACCCGATGAGGATTGTCCAAAGGATACCCATGCTTCACTCCCTGTGGTTGATCGCAAACCAACCAGCAGGGGGTCAAAGGGTTCCGTTGCTCCGCCGCTCTCGCCTGCCGGAACCTCCTGCCCCCAGCGGCGTTGGATGAGGCTGTCAGATAGGACCGAAGTGACGAAATCCGAGAACTATGCCGATTCACTTTCGATCGATGGGCGCTACCGCCTACTGGTAGAGGCCATTACCGACTACGCCATCTACATGCTCGATCCGACCGGCCGGGTCGCCAACTGGAATGCCGGCGCCCAACGATTCAAAGGGTACACCGCGGACGAAATCATCGGCACAAACTTCGAGGTGTTTTACGTCGATGAGGACAGGCAGAACGGCCTGCCGGCGCAGAACCTCAGACGCGCGCGTGAAGAAGGCCGTATCGAGCAGGAGGGATGGCGGCTCCGAAAGGACGGAACGCGCTTCTGGGCCCACGTCGTTATTGACCGGATCATGGATCCGAGCGGCCAGATTGTCGGCTTCGCCAAGATAACGCGCGACCTCACTGAGCGGCGCAACACGCAAGCGGAGCTGGAAGCGGCCCGTGAAGCGCTCTTCCAGGCGCAAAAGATGGAGGCGATCGGGCAGCTGACGGGCGGGATCGCCCACGATTTCAATAACCTGCTGATGGCGGTGCAAGGCAGCCTCGAAACCGTGATGAGACGGCTGCCGGCCGACAACCCTCATCTGCCATTTATCGAGAACGCCTTGAAGGGCGCGAGGCGCGGAACGGCGCTCACGCAGCGGATGCTGGCATTTGCGCGGCGCCAGGAGCTGACGATGGTTGCGATCGACATCGGCGCGCTGGTGCTGGGCATGCGCGACATGCTGGAGCGCTCGCTGGGCCCGTCCATACTCGTCGGCCTGCGGCTGCCGGCCAACGCCCCCAAGGCACGCTCGGATCCTGCCCAGCTGGAAAACGCCATCCTCAACCTGGCGCTCAACGCGCGGGACGCGATGCCCAATGGGGGATCCATTACCCTCTCCACCGCAGTGCGAAAAGCATCTCCGGGGTCGGAACCGCGTCCCGGCCACTATCTGGTGCTGGCCGTCGAGGATGATGGCGAAGGCATGGATGAGGTCACCCTTTCACGTGCTACCGAACCGTTCTTCACGACGAAGGAAGTGGGACAGGGGACCGGCCTGGGCCTGGCGATGGTCCACGGCCTCGCCATGCAGTCGGGCGGTCGCCTGCACCTGGAGAGCAAAAAGGGACAGGGAACCCGGGCGGAGATCTGGCTGCCCCTGGCCGAGGGTCAAAGCGAGGTGATGGTGGAAGCAGAAGCAAAGGCGCCACATGGCGGGCGCGCGCTCAGCATATTGGCGGTGGATGATGACCCGCTAGTGCTGATCAACACCGTGGCCATGCTCGAAGATCTTGGTCACCAGGTCACCAGCGCCGGATCCGCACGAGAGGCTCTGGAACTCATCGAGGGTAACCGGTTCGACCTGGTCGTCTCCGACCAGGGCATGCCGCACATGACCGGGCTGCAGATGATGGACGCCATGCGTCTAAAGGGGCACTTGATGCCGACGATCGTCACGACGGGCTATGCCAGTTTGCCGAAGACGGATGTGGCGGTGACCACGGTGTCCAAGCCGTTCGGACTCGATGAGCTGGAAACGGCCATCGCGGAGACGATGGTTGAGCCGGTGCACTAACCGTCCGGCCTCGAGATCGGGCAGAAGGATCGGCGGCTCAACGGGATAGAGCCTGACCGGGTCAATGCCGGCGCGATGGAACACATGTTCGGGAGACTCGTTGCAAGCCAGGGTGTGCGTTCGACGCGCACGCAATGATCTGCCCTCCGGTAGATCTCCAGCAGCGGCAGGGCGGGACATGAAGTTCTATTTCGACATCCGAGACGGCGCCGAGTTGACGCGCGATGACATCGGCGTGGAGTTGCCGGATGCAAACGCCGCCCGGCTGCAGGCCACCATCGCACTGACCGAGATGGCGCGTGACTATCTGCCTCGGGACGGCGACGAGCGGCGGCTCTCGATCCATGTGCGCGACGCCGATAGCCCACAGTTCGACGTCACGCTCGACTATGAACTCGAGGACCTTCGCGAGAAGGACGGCAGCTAGCATGGCCAAGCCGGCACTCGAGGAGTTCGATCCGTTCTTTGCCATGGTTTCTGTGCGGGACGACCTGTCGGATGAAGAGCGGGCGATCGTCCTGGCATCGGCAGGCGACGCCCAATCGTTCGCCGCTGGCGAGGATATCGTTAGCCAGGGGGATCGGCCTTTCAACAGCACCCTGGTGGTGAAGGGGATGACCGGCCGGTATTCCACCGTCGAGGATGGCGGGCGGCAGATCACGGGGCTCCACGTTGCCGGAGATTTTGTCGACCTCCACTCTTTCCCGTTGCAGCTGATGGACCACTCGGTCACGGCGATCACCCCGTGCCGCGTCGTGAGCTTTCCGCATGCGGGCCTCCTCAAGATCACCGAGCGATTTCCTCACCTGACCCGAGTGCTGTGGCTGCTGACGCTGCTCGATGGCTCGATCCATCGACAGTGGATGGTCACGAAGGGCCGGCTGACCGCGGACGAGCAGATGGCGCATCTGTTTTGCGAGCAGTTCGTCCGGGCGCAGACGGCAGGGCTCGCCACGGGCAACCGGTACCCATTTCCGCTGACCCAGACGCAGTTCGGCGACGCCCTCGGTCTCTCGATCGTTCACACCAATCGGACGCTCCAGCGCCTCAGGCGTACGGGAACGATCGAGTGGCAGGACGGCGTGGTGAAGATCAACGACTGGCCGTTGCTGCAGGAACTGGGGCAGTTCGATCCAACCTACCTCCACCTGGAAAAGCACCGTCGCTAGCTCATTAACTTAGTGAAATGCGCGACGACCGCCCGCTGTCTAGCTTGGGCGGATGACCGACAGCAGCCGTGAACGAAGTCCAAATCCAGACGTTGTCGCCCACCGACGGGCAAGCGCGCTGGTGGCGCCATTTCTTCCCAAACTGCAGCAATGGAACCTGTACGCGGCCAGTTCGGCGGCCAGGGAAGCCTCCCGCCTTACCACCGACAAAGAGCGGGATACGCTGCGCGGTCGGCGGATAGAGGTGATCGCCGAGGTGCAGACCGAGTTCGTTCGGTTTAGCGAGGCCATCGCTGCGGAGCCTGCCCATGCCCGCATCGCGGACGTGGACGCGGCGTTTCGGCGGCTGTTGAGGACGCTCGATTTCTAGTCTCGATGCCTCGGCCGGTCCCACCTCGACTGGGATTCGCTGTGGCCGAGCGGCAGTTTCGCCTATGGCGGCAACTTTTCGGGGCGCCGCAGATTGTCTTGGGAGCCCCATGAAGGAGCCACGAGAAATGACCTTTCCCATCGACCCCGCCCAGCGCCAGCCCAAGGGTGATCACAACCGGCGCCTCTCGCTCGGACTCGATCCGGAGCAGTTCGCCTTGGCAGCCGGGATTACCGTTGACGAGCTGCGCGACTACGAGAACACGTGGCCGGACCACGAATTCAGCCCGATGATCGCGCAGCGCGTCGGCGAGGCCCTCGAACGTCTCGAGCTGGAACTGCCGAACTCCGAAGCCGCTGGCATCCAGCAGCTGCAGGACAGAGCGGCGCACGACCATGAGCCGATTTCCCTGATCGTTGATCCGTCGATCGAGCAGTCGATCCGCGATACCGCGTATTATCTCTGGGAGTATGATGGCCGTCCCGAGGGACGCGACGAGGAATACTGGCATCGCGCCCGGGAGGCCTGGATGGGGCAACAAGCCCTGGACCAGGGCTTCGACTCCTCGATTGCGGAACCCGACCCCGAGATCGTCGACCGGGCGGTCGAGACAAGCCGGCAGATCGGGCTGCAGCGCCCGTTCAACAAGGACCCGGAAGAGAACACCAGCGGCGGGTTCAACCAGAAGCGCTAGCCCGCGCAAGGGAGCCGGAGCAGCCGGCATCGGACCGTGCCGCTCCTGCTCGGCGACGTTTGGAACGTTCCTTCCGTAGCGAGCTTCCTCCTTGGCGATCTCACCAAGGGAGCTACAAATGACACGGAAAGCGGCCGGCAAATCTGAGCAAGCGAAATACGGAGATCAGCGGGTCGCGCGCGGCTCCGGGGGAGAGACCCATCAGACCGCCGAAGAAGGCTACGAGACGCTCACCACCCAGCAGGGTACGCCCGTCTCCGATGACCAGAACACGTTGCGCCAGGGCGCACGTGGGCCGGCCCTGCTCGAGGACTTCCACTTCCGCGAGAAGATCTTCCACTTCGATCACGAGCGCATTCCCGAGCGCGTCGTGCATGCCCGCGGCTATGGCGCCCACGGATATTTCGAGACGCTCAAGCCGATCCCCGAGCTGACCAAGGCCGACCTGTTCCAGCGCAAAGGCGAGAAGACGCCCGTCTTCGTCCGCTTCTCGACCGTCGCCGGCAATAAGGGATCGTTCGACTTGGCGCGCGACGTTCGCGGTTTCGCGGTCAAGCTCTACACGCAAGAGGGCAACTGGGATCTCGTGGGCAACAACATCCCGGTGTTCTTCATCCAGGATGCGATGAAATTTCCCGACGTGGTCCACTCGGTGAAGCAGGAACCGGACAAGGATTTCCCCCAGGCGCAAAGCGCCCACGACAACTTCTGGGACTTCATCTCGCTGACCCCCGAAGCGATGCACATGATCATGTGGGTCATGTCGGATCGCGCCATCCCTCGATCCTTCCGCTTCATGGAGGGTTTCGGCGTCCACACCTTCCGGCTGGTGAACGCGGCGGGGAAATCCACGTTTGTGAAGTTCCACTGGAAGCCAAAGCTGGGATTGCAGTCGGTGGTGTGGAACGAAGCAGTCAAGATCAACGGCGCCGACCCGGACTTTCACCGCCGCGACCTGTGGAACGCCATCCAGGCGGGCGATTTCCCGGAGTGGGAGCTCTGTCTCCAGACGTTCGACGAGGCGTTTGCCGAGGCCTTCGACTTCGACGTGCTCGACCCCACCAAGATCATCCCGGAAGAGCAGGTGCCAGCCGTGCCAGTCGGGCGCCTGGTGCTCGACCGGATGCCCGAGAACTTCTTTGCCGAGACCGAACAGGTCGCGTTCATGACGCAGAACATCGTCCCGGGCATCGAGTTCTCGAACGACCCGCTGCTGCAGGGGCGCAACTTCTCCTACCTCGATACGCAGCTGAAGCGGCTGGGCGGTCCGAACTTCACCCACCTGCCGATTAACGCGCCAAAATGCCCGTTCCACCATTTCCAGCAGGACGGCCACATGGCTTTCCACAACCCGCGGGGCCGGGCGAACTATGAGCCCAACTCGTGGGGGCCGGAAATCGGCGGGCCGCGGGAATCGCAAGAGCGCGGGTTCGCCACCCTGGTGCAGGAGCCTGAAGGGCCGAAGCTCCGGCAACGTCCGGAGAGCTTTGCCGACCACTACAGCCAAGCCCGGCAGTTCTTCGACAGCCAAACCCTGATCGAACAGCGCCACATCGCCGACGCACTGGTGTTCGAACTATCGAAATGCGAAGTCCCGAGGATCCGGGAGCGTATGCTCGGCCACCTGCAGAACATCCACGACGAGCTGGCGGATGCGGTGGCGGAGGGACTTGGGGTGGCCCAGTTGCCGGCCCCGGCCGATGCCGCGGTCACCCCTCGTACCGACCTGGCGCCGTCTGACGCGCTGAGCATTCTCAAGCGCGGACCGGCCTCGTTCAAGGGACGCAAGCTGGGCGTGCTGATGACGGACGGCGTCGACGCGGTGCTGCTCGGCGAGTTGCGCAACGCTGCGGCGGCGCAGGGCGTGACCGTCGAGCTGATTGCGCCCAGCGTCGGCGGCGTGGTGGCGAATGATGGCACGACGATCCGCGCCAACCACAAGATCGACGGCGCGCCGTCGGTGGTGTTCGACGCGGTTGCCCTGCTGATCGCGGACGAAGGTGCGCTTGGCCTCCTCAAACTTCCGCCCGCCCGGGATTTCGTTTCCGACGCCTACGCCCACTACAAGTTCGTGGGCTTCACCGTCGCGGCCACCAAGCTGTTCGCCAAGGTTGGGCTGCCGGAGGATCTCGACGACGGCTTCATCATCCTCGAATCCGCCGCCGACGCCAAGGCCTTCCTGAAGCGCTGCGCCGACCTCCGCTTCTGGGACCGCCCGGACGGAGCCTGAACGCGGGAATGGCGGAGCTGGGGACAATAATGTCGCTCGGCTCCGCCATAAACCGACTGATGGCGTCCGCGGCTAAGTCGCCGACAGGATTTCGGCCAGCATCATCGCGTTCTTGATCGCATAGCCGTCGAAGTCATTGTTGAAGTAGATCCACACGCGCTTGGCTGCGACCGCGCGAATCCGATGAGCCCAGTCGGTCAGTTCCTCGTGGCTGTAGTCGTGCCGGTACCATCGCTCTACGCCGTGAAAGCGGACGTAGATATCGTCCGCCGTCTTGATCACGGGATCCGGCAGACGGGGCCCGCTGCAGGAACAGAAGATGGCGCCGGCGTCGCGGAACGCCACATAGACCTCGTCACTCCACCAGCTCGGATGGCGAAACTCGACAACGTTACGGCGGGCGGGATCCAGCTGCGCCAGGATGTTCTGCAGCCGAGCAGGCGAGTAGTGGTAACTGGGCGGCAGCTGAAACAGGAAACAGCCCATTAGCGGCCCTAAGAGATCAGCGATATGACCGAAGTCGCGTACCAGCGTCGCCGTGCCCTCGAACTTCTTGATGTGGGTTATGAGTTCCGACGCCTTGACGGTGTAGGTCATTTCCCGGCCTTCGGCCTGTCTACGCCATGACTGCACAGTCGCCAGCGTCGGCCATGAATAAAACGGCGCGTTCAGCTCAACGGTGCTGAAATGGTCGGCATAGTGCGAGAACCAGTTGCTGGTCGGCAGCTGGGTTGGATAAAAGTGACCCCGCAGGTGCCAGTAAAACCAGCCTGAACATCCGATATTCAGTGCGGGCGGTGTTGACGGCTGCCGAACGATGCCGGCGGTTTCGGCGAGCAAGCGAGCGTTGTGCATCTTGCTAGCCCGCAGGAGTGTGATCTCGCGTTGCTTGACGCGCCGTTCGGCCTTTTTCGCTCGGCGCTCCTCAACGGTCAGGGTTTGCGTTTCGGCCATATCGTCAGAACCAGCCTGGACGCGGATGGTTCAAGAAGGGCCGACCTGACCTTCAGACGGCATTGCTTCTGACGAGGCAGAGGCGGTTTCTCTCGTCACCCAGCCGGAGGTGCTCCAGTCGCGCACTGTCACGGTTATGCGGCCCTGCTCGATGTCGATGAGGTTGTAGCCGTTGGGCTCGCCGCGAAGGCGGGTTGAAATCGTGGATGACGCCTGAGCCACGAGAATCGGGGCCAGCGCGGCGCGCCGGAGTCCCGAGGGTGCGCCTTGGGCGATCGATCCCGGGTGCTCGTGCTTGCGCACGTAAGACAGATGAAAGTGCCCCGACAGCACCAGGCGGATGCCGAGCCGGGTGAAGGTTTCGAGGGCTAGGTCGGCGCGCTTGACCAACCTCATGGGCTTTTCGGCGACCGTTTCCGGCTGCATCAGCGGGTGATGCGCGACGACGATCCGAAGCGCGCCGGGTGATGCACCTTCGAACTGCCGCTCCAGCTCGTCCAGCTGGTCGCGGTTTATCGATCCGTGCGCCCAGTTCAACCCGGCCCTGAGGCGCCTCGAGGTCTTGATCCCGGCGATCGCCACGCCTCCTATCTCGGTGAAGGGTTCGAGGTCATTCGCGATGTACTTTCGATAGAGACCATATGGATCGAGGAAGCGGCGGACGAGGTTGCGCGCCGGGACATCGTGGTTGCCGGGGACGGCAAATACGGGTGTGCTCAGGGTATCGAGAAACGCTCTGGCGACCCGAAACTCCTCTTCGGAACCCACCTGGGTAAAGTCCCCGCTGACGACGACAAGGTCGGGGTGCTGGCTGGTCAGGTCGTCGGCCAACCCTTCGGCGAGCCGCGTATCGTGGTGGCCGAAATGCAAGTCGGAGAGATGACAGATCCGCATGGCTCAGGATGCCTCGAGGGGAGGTGCCGCTTCGGCAGGTTCCGGGGGCGCCAGGATCGTTAGCGCCAGCGGCAGGACGCGGAACCTCAGCGGGCCGGAGAGGGCGACGATCTCACCGTCCACCATGGCGCGTATGCGCAGCCACCGCGTCCGCACGACGACGGCGCGCACGTTTTCGATCGTCAGGACATCGTCGTTCCGCCAGGTCCCCAGAGCCATCTCCACGGCGAGCCGCAGCGCATCCCGAACGGTGAGGTGCCGCAGCAGGTAGATGCTGAGGGTGCCGCCATCCAGCCGTTGGCGCTGAAACAGCTGGCCCAGCCCCTCGGCGTAGTCGTTGTTGGCAACCGCGATGGACTGGACGCGCTCGATACGCGGCTCGCCGTCCCTTGTGGCTATTTCAGCGGCGAAGCGGCGTACGCGCGACAGCCGACGGATCAGGTGACCAAGGAAGCCGAGCCTTGCGGCGAAGTCCTCTCGGCCACGCAGTTTTTCTCGCGCGGCGGCTATGCCGGGCACGGCGCCGATGACAACCTTGTGGAGGAAGATGCGGCCGTTGATTTCGCCGACGTCCATGCGGCGCGGCACCATCGCATCAAGGGCGCCGAACCAACCCTCGAGGGTTGAGGGAATCGACAAATCCCGGGCCAGCAGATTGGCCGTTCCCAACGGCAGCACTGCCAGGGGCCGCCCCGTCTCGATGGCAACGCCTGCCATGCCCGTCGCGGTTCCGTCGCCACCTGCCGCCAGGAGAATGTCCGCGGTGCTGTTTCGAGCGAGGCGCAGCCTATCCTCGAATGATCGGTTCGGGTCAGCGTCGAGGCTGATCGGGTCCCCGCGCTCTGCGAACAGCGCGAGCAGCCGGTCGGCAGTAATGCCCTGCCGCATCGCGCCGCCAGAGTTTGGATTCAGGAGCACGTGGTATTTGGTGCGCATCCGTTACCTTTGGTTCGCCCGGGATCACCGCACGTGACGGCCCTCAGCCAAACTGTGGCTCGGCATCTTCCGACGCAGGTCCTTCAGCAGCTCGGCGACCTGGTCCATTGACCTTCGCGTATCCTCAACTCGGCTCAGCGGCGGCAGGTTGCCGGTTCGCGCAGAAAAGTCGCGGCGCGTGCCCTCGATTTCCTCGACCAACTCGTCAATGACCCTGCCGAGCGCACGTGAGGCATTGCCGTCGAGCCGTCCGGATGTCACCTGGCGCGTGATGAAGGCGGCCTTGCGGTGGTATGTCGCGAGCAGCGGGCTGAATGGAGCGATGACTTGTTCTTCATGCTCGCGCTCGACAGCACGCGATGAACGTGCCCTGCGCTTAATGGCAAGATTGCTGTCGCCCATGGCGAGCTCCCTGAGGCGGCGAGCCGCCCCCGTTGATGCGATTGAAACTATGCCAGCAGCCACACCAGCGTTATCGGCAGAGCCATCGCGCCGGTGAGCACGACCAAGGCGCCGAGCCACCAGGCCCAATTCAAGGCCAATGGTCGCTTTAGTGAAGGGTTGCCCATCCGGGCCTCTTTCCGAGCTCCAGCAACAGGATGTGACGCAGCATCTCCAGACGCGTCACCCCTGCGAGGCGAGCCAGATAATCAAGGCGTTCGACCTGCCCTGGGACCAAGGCTACGGCGACGCGCTTGCGTGAGGTGCGGTTGGCTCGATTGCTCATGCAAGCACAAGACGCCCCGGGGGTATGGGAGTCAAAGTATTACCGAGTGAGGCCGTTACTCACTGTCGTAATTCAGCGGTAGCCGCCGAGGCGCATGCTGTTGATCCTCCAGCACTCGGAGGCACGAGCGCTGGAGGCATTCTTCGAGGACTTCCGTCTCTCCATGCAGATATCGTCTTAGCCGACAGCCGGGGTGGGTTCGCCGATCGACAACATCAGCCGGTTGGCCCAGTTGAAGAAGGCGGCCGCCTGGATCAGGTCGGCAATGGCGAAATCGTCGAGGCCCTGCTCGCGAAGCGACGCGATCTCGGTGGGGCCGAACTCGGAGGGAGTGGCGGTGAGCTTGACCGAGGCATCGACCAGTTCGTTCCAGCGCGGGCCGAGGTCGACGTTCACGCCGTCGGCGAGGAGCTTGTCCACGTCCTCGCTGCGCTTCGAATAGGTCGAAGCGAAGCGGGCGTGGACCGAGGCGCAGAAGATGCAACCATTGTAGCGGGAGGTCGCGGCGGCCGCGAGTTCGCGCTCGGCGCGAGGCAGGCCGGCATCGGGGTTGTAGAAGATGTCCTTGTCGGTGCGGGTGCGCGCGCCGAGGATGTCGGGGTCGCGGGCCAGCAGCATGAAATAGGGCGACTTGGCGCGGCTCGCCTCGGTGAGCCCGTCCCAGTGGCGCTGGGTCAGCTCCCCTTCCTTCAGCGGCTCGAGCCAAGGGGCCCAGCCGATATTGGCCTGGGTGAAGGCGACGGGGCGGTTGGGGTCGTTGTAGGTGATGGCCTGGGTCATGTTGCTCACTCGGCGGCGATGGACTGGGTGTCGGCGGCGGCTAGCGCCCGCAACCCGGTGACGACACGGATCTGGAAGGAGAGGAAGGCGACGAGCTGGCTGAGCGTGACGATATCGTCGGTCGACCAGCCGGCATTGAGCAGCGCCTGGAGAGCGGCAGAGCTGGCGTCGCGGGGGCGGAAGACCAGCAGGTGGGCATGGACGAGCGCCGCTTCGAGGCGGCCGAGCACGGCGCGGTTGGCCGGATCGGGGGCGTAGAGCAGGCCGGGCGTGTCCTCGGCCGTCAGCGGGCCGGCGGGATAGGTGCCGTAGGGACCGGTGGTCTCGCCGCGGCGGATTTCGGCGCTGATGGCGCCGAGCAGGCCGGCGCGGTCATGGTGGCCGAGGGCCTCGCGGTAGAAGGCGGCGACCCCCTCATTGCGATGGAGGCCGGCAACGAAATAGGCGACGGCGAAGCGCTCCTCGATCAGCACGGTGCCGGGCGTCGCAGGCGAAAACAGCGCGTCATAGCTCGCTTGCGCGTTGTCGCGGGCCTGCACGCGGTTGCGGCGGACGGTGTCCAGCCTCGAACCGGGGACGATGCCGACCAGCCGGTCGATAATGTCGATCTGGGTGTGGCTCATGGGATTCCTCCTTCTGAAATTAGCGGACGACGCTGAGGCGCGGGGCCGGCTTGTCGGCCTTCTGCCAGCCGAGCTGGGGCGCGACATGGGCGGCGATCAGCTCGATAGAGCGCAGCACCAGTTCGTGCGGCGGATCGACCGAGTGCACCTGGAAGACGATGTCGGTGACGCGCGACAGCGTCGTGTCGCGATGGAGGCTCGCCAGAACATCCTCGATGGTGCCGACATGGGTGTCGGTGGCGGCGATCAGGTGGTCGAGATCGTCGCTCTCGAAGCGATGGCCGCTCTTGGCGAGTCCTGCAGCGGCCTTCCTGAGCCCGATCTCGGCATAGTGCCGGGCTTCGTCGCGGTTGTCGGCGACGAACAGGGTGCGCGAGGCGACGACGCGCGGCGCAATCTCGCGCGGCAGGTGCTCGTAGTAGGCGTCGACGATCGGACGCTGCAGATCGGCGAGGCTGGCCCTGGGGTTGTCGGCCGGCCGTGGCTGGGTCCGCGACAGCATCAGCCCGTCGCCGGCCTTGCCGGCACGGGTACCACCGGCGACCGAAAACGTCGCCTGCCAGAAGCGTTCGAGCAGATGCGGCGCGGCGGGATAGAGCTTGGTGTCGCCGGTGATTGGCGAGCCGGAAAGCGCGGTGCGGAAGGTGGCGAGGTGCTTGTCGTAGATGGCGTTCTTGTCAGCCACGTCGAAGCCGAAGGCCGTGAACGAGGACGGCGTGCCGCCTGAGCCGAGGCCCAGCTCCAGACGGCCGCCCGAGAGCAGGTCGAGCACGGCGGCGTCCTCGGCGGCGCGGATCGGCTGTTCGAGTGGCAGGGTGATGATGCCGGTGCCGAGGCGGATACGCGAGGTGCGTGCCGCGACATAGGACAGGAACACCAGCGGCGACGGCAGGCCGCCCTCGTCGCGATGGAAATGGTGCTGCGCCACCCAGGCGGTGTCGAAGCCGTGCTGCTCGGCGTGGATGATCTGGTCGGCGGCGTTGTGGTAGCGCTCGCCGGGGCCGGTGTCATCGAGCAGCCGGGTGAAGAAGCCGAGGCGCTTCGGCATGGTGTCAGGCATTGGCGTGGCTCCGCTTTCCGGGAATGGCGTCGATGAGTTCGCGGGTGTAGGCGCTTTGCGGGCGAAGGAAGACCTCCTCCACCCGGCCGGCTTCGACCTGTCGGCCGTTGTGGAGGACCGACACGGTGTCCGAGATTTGCCGCACCACGGCGAGATCGTGCGAGACGAAGAGGTAGGTGAGGCCGCGCTCGCGCTGCAGCTCGTCGAGGAGCTTCAGGATCTGGGCCTGCACGGTGACGTCGAGGGCGGAGACCGCCTCGTCGAGCACCAGCACTTTGGGGTCGAGGATCAGCGCGCGGGCGATGGCGACACGCTGACGCTGGCCGCCGGAGAGGGCGCGCGGGCGGCGGCCGCGGAGCGGTTCGGGGAGGCCAACGCGCTCGAGCAGGGCGTTGACCTTCCTAGCCCGGGCGGCGGCGTCTCGCTCGCCGAAATTGATCAGCGGCTCCTCGACGATCGAGAAGACGGTCTGGCGCGGATCGAGCGAGGAGAAGGGGTTCTGGTAGACCAGCTGGATGGTCTGCCGGAACTTGCGCAGCGCCTCGCCCTTCAGCGAGGCAATATCGGTGCCCTCGATACGGATGGCGCCGGCGGTGGGCCGGCCGAAGCCGACGACGTCGCGGACGGTGGTGGTCTTGCCCGAGCCGCTCTCGCCGACGATGGCGTGGGTGGTGCCGCGGCGGACGGTGAAGGAGACGCCGTCGACAGCGCGAAAACCCTTCCGGCCATCGGCGTGATACTCGTGGACGAGGCTATCGACGATGATGGCGTCGTCGCCGTCGAGCGGTGGGGTACGGAAACTGCCGGTGGCGAGCGAAGGGGCGTCGGCGAGGAGCCGCTGCGCGTAGGGGCTGCGTGGGTTGGCCAGCAGCGCCTGGGTCTCGCCGGTCTCCTGGATGCGGCCGCCCTGCAGCACCACGATGCGGTCGGCACGGTCGGCAGCGACGCCCAGGTCGTGGGTCACGAGCAGCATGGCCGTGCCGTTCTCGCGGCGCAGTTCGTCGATCAGATCGAGGATGCGGCGCTGCACGGTGACGTCGAGCGCCGAGGTTGGCTCGTCGGCGATGATCAGCTGCGGCTTCAGCGCGATGGCAATGGAGATCAGCACGCGCTGCTTCATGCCGCCCGAGAGCTCATGCGGGTATTGCTTAGCCCGAAGCGCGGGCTCGGAAAGGCCGACGCGGGCGAGGAGCTCGATGACACGGGCCGCGATGATCTTGCTGTCGCGCTCGCCGTGGATGCGGAGGATTTCGCCGACCTGCGCGCCGACGGTCTTCACCGGGTTGAGCGAGCTGGTGGGGTCCTGCGGGATGAGGCTGATCTGCTTGCCGCGGATGGCATCGAAGCGCTTGCCGGACCAGCGCGAGATGTCCTCGCCGTTGAGCCGGATGCTGCCGGTTTCGATGCGGCCGTTCTCGGGCAGGAGCCCGATCACCGCCTGGGCGGTGGTGGTCTTGCCCGAGCCGGATTCGCCGACGAGCGCCACCACTTCGCCGGGAGAGATGGTGAAGCTCACATCGTGGGTGACGCGGGTGGCGTGGTCGCGCTCGTCGTAGGCGACGGAGAGGTTTTCGACGGCGAGAAGGGGCGTCGTCATCTTAGCGGCCCCTCGCCAGCGACTGGCTGATGCGATTGGCCGAGAGCACCACCAGCACGACGACGATGCCGGGCGCGGTGGTCAGCCACCAGGCCGTCGAGATGTAGTTGCGGCCCTCCGCGATCAGCAGCCCCCATTCGGGCGTCGGCGGGGGCGCGCCATAGCCGAGAAAGCCGAGGGTCGAGATGGCGAGGATGGCGCTGCCGAACTGCAGCGCGGCAAAGGCCAGCACCGAGACCAGCGAGTTGGGCAGCACGTGGCGCCAGAGCACGGCAAAGAAGGTGCCGCCCGAGCCGAAGGCGGCCTCGACATAATCGGAGCGACGGACGCGCACCACTTCGGAGCGCGACAGGCGGGCAAAGCTCGCGACCGAGGTGATGCCGACGGCGATCGCGGCGTTCACCGTGCCGAAGCCCAGAAGGATGATGATTGAGAGCATCAGCAGCAGGCCAGGGATCGACAGCAGCACGTCGACGAGCCGCATGATCGCCTCTTCCACGAGGCCGCCGGTCGAGCCGGCGACGACGCCGAGCGCGGTGCCAAGAACCAGCCCCACCGCCACGGCGACGAACGCGCCGGTGAGCGAGTGCACTGCGCCGTAGACGATGCGGGCAAAGAGGTCGCGGCCGAGCGCATCGGTGCCCAGGATGTGCAGCGCACTCGGGGCCTTCAGTTTTTCGGCCGGCAGGCCCTGCACCGGGTTGAAGCTGGTGAAGAGCTGCGGGAACAGTGCGAAGAGCACGACGACGGCAACGACGATCCAGGCAATGACGAGGGCCGGCTGGACCTGCCTGAGGCGGGCGACGAGGCTCGAACGTTCGCGGTTCCGGCTCGTAGCAACGAAGCCGTCCACGGTACCGATGCTGCTCATGCTGTTGCTCCCCTGGCCTTCCTGAGGCGTGGATCGAAGACGGGATAGAGAAGGTCGACGGCGAGATTGACGATCACGAAGGCAGCGGCCGAGAACACGACGACTGCCTGGATCACCGAGGAATCCTGGAAGCGCACCGAGCGTTCGGAGAGCCCGCCGATGCCGTTGAGGCCGAAGACGGTTTCGGTGATCACCGCGCCGGCGAGCAGCTCGCCAAAGAGGATGCCGGCGATGGTCAGCGTGGGCAGCAGGGCGTTCTTGGCCACGTGCCTCCACAGCACCCAGCTGGGCGAAGCACCCTTGGCACGGGCGACGGCAACGAAGGGCTGCGTCGAGGCCTCGTCGATATTGCGCATCAGGATCTGCGCCAGCGGCGCCGAGATCGGGATGGCGAGAGTGATCACCGGCAGGATCAACCCTTCGATCTCGCCGGGGTTGATCACCGAGATCCACTTCAAGCGGAACGAGAAGATCTGGATCAGCATGATGCCGAGCCAGAACACCGGAACGGAGATGAACAGCGCCGGAATCGCCTGGATGGCGCCGCGCAGCCACTTGAAGGGCGCGAGCGTCGCGAGGAAAGCAAGGGTGAAGGCGAGCAGCACGGCGAGAGTGAAACCAAGGCTCGCGAGGCGGGCGGTGGCCGGGAGGTTAGCCAGCAGTTCCTGCGCCACCGGGATCGAGCCGACCACCGAGTAGCCGAACTGGCCGGTGAGGAAATTGCCGAGCGTCTGCAGGTACTGCGCCCAGAGCGGGCTATCGACGCCGTAGGCCTCGCGCAGAGCGGCGATCTGGTCGGGACCGAGGCCCAGGTCGGGGCTCTGGAACTTGATCAGGATGGCGTCGCCGGGCAGCGCCTGCAGCAGCAGGAAGGCGGCGGTAAAGGCGACCCAGAGGACGAAGAGGGCCTGTCCGATCCGGCTCAGGATGTAGCGCGACATTGGCGGCGCTCCGAAAGCAAGGGGAGCCCCGGGCGTTGCCGCCCGGGACTTGGGGGGAGATCAGTGGGCAGCGAGCCACACGTTGTAGAAGCTCGGCCGGCCGACGGCCTCGAAGGCCAGCCCGTTCACGTACGGGGCCGTGGCGAAGGCCTGCGGCTCCTCGAAGAACGGGATGATGTAGGCCTGGTCGAGCACGTAGCCCTGGATTTCGCCGGCGATGGCGAGGCGCTTGGCACGGTCGGTCTCGGAGGCGAGGCCCTCGAGCAGGCCGTTCAACTTGTCGTCGACGAAGCTCTGGACCTTGTCGCTCGAGCCACCCTTCTGCAGCAGCCAGTCACGGTTCTTGGGATAGAAACCGGACTTGATCACGTCGGGATCGGCACGACCGACCATCGCCACGGTGACCGGGGTCTTCAGCGGATCGAGCTGGTCGAGCGTACGGCTGCCGGCATCACCGGCCAGCACGTTGAGCTTCACGCCGATCTGCGCCCACTGCTGGGCCACCAGCTGCAGCACGCCCTCGTTCTGCGGCTGCGGCAGCGACACGTAGATGGTCAGCTCGAACTTCTTGCCGTCCTTCTCGAGAATGCCATCAGCGCCCGGCGTCCAGCCGGCTTCGGCGAACAGCGCCTTGGCCTTCTCCTGGTCGAAGACGAGCTTACTGGACTCATCGACATAGCCGGCGGCGTGCTGCGAGATCACCGAGGTGGCTAGCGGATAGTTGGCCGAAAACAGCGTATCGACGATCTCCTGGCGGTTGGTGGCGAGCGTCAGCGCCTGCCGCACCTTCAGGTCGGCGACCAGCGGGTTGTCCGGACGGAAGGCGATCGAGTTGTTCACGCCGCGGGTGTTGGGCGCAAAGATCTCGAAGCCGGCGTCGTTCACCTGCGGCTCGTCATAGGCCTGGATCTGGCGGATGACGTCGGCCTGGCCGGCCAGCAGGGCGCCGATGCGGACGCTGTCCTCGGGGGTGATGATGTACTTGATGGCATCGAGATAGGCGCGGCCCTGGTGCTCGAACTTGGCCGGGCCCCAGTTGTAGTCGGCGCGTGCCCTAAGGTTCAGCTCCTTGCCCAGGGTCTCGCTCTCGACCACGAACGGGCCGGAGCCGACGATCTTGGTGGCGTCGCCAAGCGCATCATAGGGCTGAGCCAGCGTCGCGACCGAGACGATGCCCGAGCCGATCACCGCGGTGCCCTGGAGGAAGCCCGGCGAGGGCTTCTTGAAATGAAACTTGATCGTCAGGTCGTCGACCACCTCGGAGTGGTCGTAGTTGTTGATGACCTCGGAGACCGGGTATTTCAGCTCTTTGTTGCCCAGCCCGAAGATGTCGAAATTGGCGGCCACCGCCTTGGCGTCGAGCGGGGTGCCATCGGAGAAGGTGATGCCGGGGCGGAGCTTGAAAGTGTACTCCGTGGCCGTGTCATTCACCTGCCAGCTTTCGGCCAGCCACGGCTCGATCTCGAGCGTCTGCGGGTTCTGATAGGTCAGCTTGTCGGTGATCTGGTTGAGCACGCCGCCGTTCGGATAGAAGCCGCCAGCGGGGGGATAGAGGTTCGTGTGGGCCTGCTGCTCCAGGTAGATCAACGTGCCGCCGGTGACTGGCGCCGCCTCCTGTGCGAGGGCCGGAAAAGCCACCATGCCGGCCAGCAGCGTCCCCATGACGCCTTTCAGAGCCGAGCGGCGGGTGAGGTTGAGAACGGTGCGCGACAATGTTGCCTCCTTGTGAGCGTGCTCACCCGGCGGACCGGATGACACGCAGAAGGGTAGCGCCAATTCCTAGTTTCGCAATAAACTCTATCGAAAAAGTAGTCTATGTCAGGTGCCGGGTCCGGAAGAAGTATCCCTGGATCCCAGCCCGGGGAGCACGCGCACGCAAACCGGCGCCGCGGCGCGTCCGCGCTTGGTGCGAAATGGACGCGCCTCCGGTGACTGCTTGTGGCCCGAAGCGGACATTGAGCGACGCCAGTCGGGGGCCGCTCCCGCGTCGAGTCAGCGCGGTGGGATCTTATTAACAAATGATTGAGACACTGGCCTCTGCGCTGTGGCTACTGGAGATCAGGCTGTGAAGCTCGACCTTTCCGCAACGGGTTGGACCAAGGTCATCCTTGGCACCGCGGCCGGCACGATCCTGTGCATTGCAGCTGCGCTCATCGTGGATGCGCCCAACTTTCCGACGCTGTCCCACGATGCTCTCACACGGTCGGTTCTTGTCGACTTGCTGCTGCCAGCGTTCCTCGCGGGGCCATTGCTGTTCTTGCTCCTCTCCAAGATGCGGCAGCTCGCAATTGCACATAAGAACCTGACCGTCATTGCCTCCACCGATAGCCTCACCCGGGTGCTGAACCGCGGCGCCTTCACGATGATGGTGGACGCCTACCTGACGGAAGCCAAGAAAGAGGCGAGCCTAAGGTCCGGCTCGCTGCTGGTGGTCGACGCTGACCACTTTAAGCGCATCAACGACACGCTGGGACACCAGCAGGGCGATGCGGCGTTGCAGATCATAGCCGACACCATACAGGGCGCGGTGCGCTCAACAGACCTGGTCGGTCGGATCGGTGGCGAAGAGTTCGGGATCTTTCTTCCAGGCGCAAATCCGCAGCAGGCGGCGGCAGTGGCGGAGAAGATACGGGCCTCAATTGAGCAGATCGATTTCCCAGTCGGCGGCGCGAGCAGAAGCCTCTCGGTCAGCGTTGGAGGCGCAATATTCGTTCACGAGACAAGTTTCGACGAGTTGTTCTTGGCTGCGGACAAATGCCTCTACGCGGCGAAAACCAGTGGTCGAAACCGGATCGATATTCGACAGGTCGCCTGAGCGCCGGTGGGTTCACTGCTAATGTCCGCCTCTGGCCCAAAGCTGGCCTAGGGGAATAGGCGCACGTCTCCCCCGGGGCGCGCGCTAGTGGTCGCGTCAAAAGCCCGGCTAGCATCAGCGATCGGGCAGGCCGAGCAGGACCATCGTGCGCCAGATCTCGGTACTTGCGGCGATAAAGGCCGGGCTCGCATTATCCATCGGAATCCGGACGTTGGCAGCAGTCGAGCCGCGTCTGAGGCGCAGGCCCTCCGCCATGCTGGCCTTCGCTTCCTCCAGCCGACCGAGACGCTGATAGGCCACGGCCAGCGTCATCTGTGTCCGCCCGGAACCGGGAGTGACGGCGATCGAGCGCTCCAGCCACGGCACCGCCTCAGCGTTGCGTCCGAGCAGCAGGTTTGCCCAGCCGACCCCGAGCAGCCAGGTCCAGCGCGAGACCGAGGGCGTGTCGTAACGGTCGGCGGCTTCGAACGTCGCCAGCGCGTCCTCGAACCGTCCGAGATACAACTGGCCAAGCCCGATGAGGTAGAGGGCCGAGCCGTCCCAGGGATCGAAGCGCGCAACCTGTCCGCAGGCGACGAGGCTCTCGATGAAGGCGTTGGTCGCGCTCAGGAGCCGGCATTGCGCCTCGAGTACGGCGATCGAGCGGGGCCGGGCGATCATCGCCTGCTGCAGCAGCGCCCGCGCGCTGCTCTCTGCCGCGGCGCGCTCGGCCGGGCCGTACCAGGCCATCTGAATGCCGCGCAGCTGCAGCCCGGCGAGCGCGACCTGCAGGTCGGTGCTGCGGGGTTCTGTCGCGAGGGCCTTCTCGAGCATCGCCTCGGCCGCCACGAAGCGCTCGGGTGTAGTCTGGGTGATCGAGGCCGCGGCCTGCTCGATGGCAACCTTTCCACTGGTCGTGGCCGGGGCCCCGTCGCGGCGCGACTCGTCCTCGAGCAGCGCGTTGAGGCGCCGGGCGAAGATATCGCCGACGCCGGCGACGAGCCGGGATTGCTGAAGCAGCGGGCTAAGCGCGGAGCTATCGACGGACACGGTGGCGACGGACCGGACCTCGCCCGTGGCCCGCTCGATCAGCCGGGCTTTGAGGGTCCATAGCTGCTGCTGTTTGCTGAGCTCGCCGTCGATGGCGTAGGTCGACTCCCCTCCGGAGGCAGCCGACTCTGGGTCGATGACTCGAAGATTGTCGATCGCCCCCAGTCCGTCGACCAACTGGCTGCTTACTGCGGCCGCCATGGTGCTGCCGCGTGAATCCCCGCTCACATCGAGCATCGCGGTCACGGCTATGCTGGCCGGGCCCGGCGGGGACAGCAATGCGAGCACCGCGACGGTCAATCCGATGACGGCCGCGAGCCCGGCGACGATCCCGATCATCCAACGCCGTCGCAATCCGAACGCGAGCTGCGCCCCACCGACCTGGTTTTCGCCGTTGTCGGGCTCAGCCGATGCCGCCAACGCCCGGGGCGCGCCGACCGGGTCGCTCGAAACCTCGGCTTCGAACAGGTAGCCGCGCCCTGGGACGCCCCTGATCAATTGCCGCTCGTCGTCGCTCAATGCGGCCCTGAGCTGACGGATGCACTGGAACAGGCTGTCGTCGCTCACGTGGACATTGGGCCAGACGGCTTCCATCAGCTCCTGCTTGCTGACGACTCGTCCCGCATTGGCGGCCAGCAACCGCAGCAGGTCGAAGGCCTTCGGCCTGAGCTTGATCGGCGCGCCGCCGGGCCCGCGAAGCTCGGCACGCGGCTCATCGAGCTCGAATCCAGCAAAGCGGAACACGCGCATCCCCAAGATCCCCCGATCGGTCCCACGCGACAGCATCTAGCGAGTTTCAATCCTATAGGGCGAAGCGAAAAGCAGATTTCAGAAAAAAATCAGGCGGCGGTCGCCGCCGCTTCAGGACGGCAGGCGCACCCGGGTGTGAGGAGGACATAGCCCGGACTTCGGGCACGGGGGCATGAACGTTGTTGAACCATCTGTCACATAGGCCGGAAACGGCGAGTGCGCCGCGCCGCGCACCGGTCGCTCCGCGTCTGCGGGCGCTGCTGCTGATCACGACGGCGTTGAGCGCCGCGGCCACGGCACCGGCCTGGGCCGCCGAATGGATCAATTCTGGCGTCGGCGACTGGTTCGACCCGGCGAACTGGGACGGCCACTTCGTTCCTGGACCCTTCACGCAGTTCGCGATCGACAATGGCGGCACCGCGCAGGTGACGAATGGCGGCCATGCCAGACCCGACCCTGGCGTCCTAGGCACGTCTCCCGGTGACAGTGGCGCCATCGAGGTCACCGGTCCTGGCTCAACCTGGGAGGGCGGCCTCACGGTAGGATACGGTGGCCGCGGTACGCTCACTGTCAGCAACGGCGGCACCGCCGTGGATAGCAGCAGCGGCTACTCCATTGGCTCCCTACCCGGCGGTGCCGGCCTGGTGATCGTCACCGGGGCCGGGTCGAGCCTGTCGACGACCAGTGGGCTCGAGGTAGGGTTTGTCGGCAGCGGGACGCTGGACATCAGCAACGGCGGCAGCGTGAGTGCGGGCTACGCTTTCATCGGCGCCCTACCCGGCAGCAAAGGCGTCGTCACCGTGGATGGCGCGGGGTCGAGCCTGTCGACCGCCGGCCTCTTTGGCTATCTTATCGTGGGAAACAGTGGCACCGGCACACTGACAGTCAGCAACGGCGGCACGGTCACTACGGGGGGTACCGCGTTCATCGGCGAGAACGCCGGAGGTGTCGGCATCGCCACGGTGGACGGCGCGGGCTCGAGCTGGACGGCCGGTGAACTCCGCGTCGGCGACAGCGGCAACGGCACGCTCACGATCAGCAACGGTGGCGCCGTTACCAGCGACGACAGCGCCATCGGCTACTATGCGGGGAGCACCGGCGTCGTCACCGTGACCGGCGCGGGCTCGACCTGGACGAATGGCAACGACCTTGCCGTGGGCCTAGAAGGCCACGGCACGCTCACGATCGCGGACGGTGGCGCTGTGCACACGACCGTGGATGGGTATATCGGCGGCGAGCCAGGCAGTACTGGTGTTGTCACCGTGGACGGGGCGGGGTCGAGCTGGACCGTCGGCCGTAACCTTTTGGTAGGATCGTATGGCAGCGGCGCGCTGACGATCACCAATGGTGGCCACGTCACGAGCCTCGAGGCCCGCATCGGTGACGTTGACAGCGGTGGAACCGGTACAGTCGTCGTGGACGGCGTCGGCTCGATCTGGACGAATTACGACCACATGCATCTCGGTACGCTCGCGACCGGCACGCTCACGATCAGGAACGGCGCGCATGTCGACAATGACGACGACCTCGATATCGGCGCCTATGGCAGGCTGAACATTGGCGCCGCGTTGGGCCAGACGGCGGTGGCGGCGGGCACGCTCGACGCCGACAAGATCAACTTCCAAAGCGGCAGCGCGCTGGTCTTCAACCACACCGACGCCGAGTATGACTTCTCGCTCCCGATGAGCGGCCGGGGCACGATCCTGCAGATGGGACCCGGCACGACGGTGCTGACCGGCGATGCCAGTGGCTTTAGCGGCCTTACTTACGTTGCCGCCGGCACTCTGCTCGTCGACGGCACGCTAGCCGGCACCACCTATGTCGCCGGCACTTTGGGCGGCACCGGCACCGTCGGCGAAACGCACTTGGGTGGCATCATCGCGCCCGGACATGATTCGGCCGGCACGCTGACGGTCGACGGTGGCCTGTTTGTCGATGCGCCTTCGACCTACGTGGCCGACATCGGCGACGGCGTCAACGATCTCATTCACGTCACTGGAGACGCCTACCTCGGCAATGCTCACCTCGCCGTAGTGCGGCACGGGAGCGCGCTTGGCACCTACACCATCCTCGAGACGGACGGCACGCTCTACGACAGTTTCGACACCAGCAGCCTTGACTACGCGTTCATCACGCCGACGCTCGACTACACCAACTCCCGCGTCAATCTCGAGCTCGCCCGCAATGCCGTGGCGTTTGCCGACGTCGCCGCCACGCCGAACGAGGCGAGTGTCGCCAGCGCGGTGGAGGCGATGGGGGCCGGCAACACCATCTACGACGCGATCCTCGGGCTCAACCAGACGGAGGCCCAGGCCGCCTATGAGGCGCTCTCGGGCGAGGGCCACGCGACCATCAGAGGCATGCTGGTGGAGAACTCGAACCTCGTGCGCGACGCGCTGCTCGGCCGGTTGCAGACGTTGCGCTCGTCCCCTCAAACCACCGGCGCGGCGAGCGGCTATGCCGGCGAGCCCATGCTCTCGGGTGAGACCGCCTATGCGGGAAAACTCTGGGGGCAGCTTTACGGCGGACTGGGCGACCGCGCCGGCGACGGCAACGCGGCGGCATCCTCGTTCGGCGGTGGCGGGCTGGTGCTGGGCACCGAGACCGAGATCGGCGACTGGCAGCTCGGCTTCTCGGCGCAGGCGGGCAGTTCGGACTTCTCGATCCCGGATCGCGCCACGACGGGCTCGAGCACCGATGTGGGCCTCGGCGTCTATGGTGGCACGCAATGGGGCGATACCGGGTTCGGCTTGGGCGCCTCGTTCACGCGGCACGCGGTCGCCACCACGCGGCAGGTGCAGTTCCCGGGCTTCGCCGAAACCCTCACCGCCAGCTATGGCGCGACGACTGGGCAAGTGTTCGCCGAGATCGACCGCGAGTTCGACCTGGGTGATGTGAGCCTCACGCCGTTCGCCCAACTGGCCTATAGCGGCACAGCGACGGACGCCTTCACCGAACAGGGCGGCGCGTCGGCTCTGTCGAGCAGTGCAAACTTCATCAGCTCCACCTTCGCGACGCTCGGGCTGCGCGCCGAGCACCAGTTCCTCGTGGGAGAGGACGGACTGGCAGGCGTGAGCGGTGGTCTCGCCTGGCGGCATGGCTTTGCCAGCTCCCCGGTGGCCAGCAACGCCTTTGCCGGCGGCGGAGCCTTTGCCGTCTCCGGGGCGCCGGCCGGGTCGGATGCGCTGGTGCTCGAGACGGGGTTCAACCTCGACCTCGCCAATGGCCTCGATGTATCGCTGGACTATGCGGGCCAGATCTCAACGCAGGGGCAGTCGCACGGCATCAGCGCTCGTCTCGGCGGCCAGTTCTGAGATCGCCGACACCGCGACCGTGTCCACTTGCGGTCGCCGTTGCGGCGATACCCGACGTCCGCTTTTGGCACGAAGCGGACGTTCAGGCGGCTACTTCGCGTCGAGAACCATCTGACAGGCCTTTGGCAAGTCGGCCAGCGTGAGCGGTGGGGACGGTGTGGTGGCCTTGTAGGGCTCTTCGGTGAACCAGTAGTCGAGCTCCTCGCCGCAGCCATCGCCTGAGGGTACCGGGTCCTGATTGAGACAGTTCGCAGCGCCTGCCGGGCAGGCGAGGCGGACGTGGAAATGGTCGTCATGACCGTACCAGGGACGCACCTTGTTGAGGAAGCTCGGGTCGCGCCACTTGGTCGCGCACAGCGACTTCTTGATGCCGGGGGCGACGAAGATGCGCGCGACGCCCGGCAACTGCGCAGCGCGATAGATAAGCAGCCGCTCCGCTTCGCCGAACAGCTTGGGGTCGACGTTGCGCGTGCCCTTCCGCAGCACCGATACGGCGGAGAGGTCCTCGCGCTCCGCGGCGCTGAGCGTGTGATCGGGCATCGGTTGCAGCCAGATATCGACGTCGAGGCCGATCTGGTGCGAGGCGTGTCCGCTTTTCATCGGCCCTCCCCGCGCCTGCCCCATATCGCCCACAAGGATACCCGGCCAGCCATCCTGCGCGGAGGATCGGGCGAGCGCCGCGATGTAGTCGACGAGGTCCGGCGTCCCCCATCGGCGATCGCGCGACAGCCGCATCGCCTGCCAGCCCGGGCCATCCGTGGGCAGTTGCACCGCCCCTGCGATGCAGCCCTTGGCATAGCCGCCGACCGGGATGGAGGGGCCTGCAGTAGGGCCGGTTACGGCGCCGAAGAGGTCACGGGCAGGCTGCTGGGCGAGTGCTGGTGAGCCCAGCAGGAGGATGCCGAGTAGGCAGCAAAGGAGGCGGAGCATGATCGGGCCATCGCCGTTGTGAATCACCGTGATCATAGCAGCGTATGTGGCCTGCGGCTGCCGCCTGCACACCGTCTCCGGCTATTGCCACCCCGGGTGGCGCCGCCGGTGATGGCGGCTCGGCAAAAGGTGTGGCCGATCAACCCGGCAGATGCGATACGCTGGAAAGTGGGCTTGGGTCGGTGCCGAGGCCCATACTCCGTCAGGAAACCACCATGTCCACGATCGACGAAACGAGGCTCGCCGCCAGCAGACACCAGGTCCTGAGGGAGGCGATCGACCCGCGCCTGCCCGGCCTCTACCGCGGCAAGGTGCGCGACAATTACGACCTGCCGGACGGGCGGCGTATCCTTGTCACCTCCGACCGCCTGTCGGCCTTCGACCGGGTGCTGTGCTGCGTTCCGTTCAAGGGCCAGGTGCTGAATGGCATAGCCCGCTGGGCCTTCGAGAATACCGCCGATATCTGCCCCAACCACGTGCTGGACACCCCCGACCCGAACATCGTCGTCGGCCGGCGCCTCGAGATTCTGCCGGTGGAGATCGTCGTGCGCGGGTACCTGGCGGGCACCACCAGCACCTCGATCCTCACCATGTATCGGGCTGGCCGCCGGCAGATGTATGGGCAGTCGCTGCCCGACGGCCTCGTCGCCAATCAGGCGCTCGAGACGCCGATCATCACACCCACCAGCAAGGCCGCCGACGGTGCTCATGACGAGCCGCTGACTGAAGGCGAGATCCTCATGCGCGGTCTGCTTAGCGAAGCCCAGTGGCGGCAGGTGAGCGAAGCCGCCCTCGCGCTGTTCACCCGGGGCCAGGCGCTGGCCGCCGAACGCGGCCTGATCCTCGCCGACACCAAGTACGAGTTCGGGCTCGATGCCGAGGGAACCCTCCGCCTCGCCGACGAGATCCACACGCCCGATTCCAGCCGCTACTGGCGGGCCGACACCTATCCCCAGCGCCTCGCCGCCGGGGAGCGCCCGGACAGCTTCGACAAGGACGTGATCCGCGAGTGGGTCGCCGCGCGATGCGATCCGTACAAGGATGATGTCCCGGAAATCCCCCCGGAACTGATCTGGAAGACCGCGCTGACCTACGTCGAGGCCTACGAGCGGATCACCGGACGCACATTCGAGCCGCCTCCGCCAACCCCGTCGGTGCACGAGCGCGTGCTGGCGGCCCTGGGGGCTTTTCACCAGCGCTGAGATCCATCTGAATAGGTGGCGCGTAGCGGACGTGCGAGTACTTCAGCTGATGTCCGCTAGACCTCTCGGACGTTCTGGAAGCCGACCAGCGCGAGTGCGCCCACGGCAGCGGCAAAGGCCGCGATGCCGACCCAGAATGCGACGCCAAAGCCAGTCATATCGGCGAGGAGGCCACCAGCGGGAGCGCCAAAGACGATCATGGCGCGGTTCACGGAGCGCCTGGTAGCGACCACGCGCGCCTGCAGGAGGTCGGGCATGGCGCGTTGCCAGATGCTCGCCTCGCTGGCGTTCTCCACCCCTATGCTCAGGCCGAACAGCGCCTGTCCAAGCGCCAGCACCGCAACCGACAACCACAACGTCGACTGATCCGGCAGGAGCGCCACAGGTGTCCATGCGAGGCAGGCCAGTGCGCGACAGGCGATGACCGTCAAACCTTCACCGAGCCATCGGCCCACCCTCACTGCCACGAGGCTGCCTATCAAGCCTGCCACCCCGGCAGCAGCATAGATGAATCCGAGCCAGAAGGGGCCGAGGTGCAGCGCCTGCAGCGTGTAGGCGACCAATGCCGTGCCCACCAGTCCGTTGGCGAAGAACCAGACATGGGTCGATAGCGCCAGCGGCCCCAGCACCTTGTGTCCGTACATCCAGCGGACGGCCTCGCTGACCTCGGTGTGCAGGGTGCGCAAGGTGCCGTTCGGCCTCTGCGGCGGCTCGTCGAGGCGAATGGTTGCGATCGCGGCGGCGGACACGAAGTAGGACGCGGCGTCGACGAGGACGGCCAGTGGAGCGCCAAGGAGCGCAATCAGCCCGCCGGCGACAAAACTGCCCGACGTCTGCGCAACGGTGGCCCCCTGGTCGATCCGGGCGTTCGCCACGAGCAGGTAGCGCCTGGGGACCAGCCTTGGCAGCACCGACTGGCTCGCGGCCCGATTCAATATGGTCAGGACGTTGGAGACGAACATGATCGCCATCAGCGCGGGCGTGCTGAGGCTGCCGATGATCCACAGCAGCGGCAGGAGGCACAGGACCAGGCCGCTTGCGATATCGGTGACGATGAGGACCTGAAGCCGCCGAAAGCGGTCGACGATAGCCCCCGCCATCGGACCGAGGAACAGGTTCGGCAACAGCCCGGCCGTCGTTACGAGGCCAACATCCGTCGCCGTGCCGCCGAGCAGCAACACAATTGTTGTCTGGATCGCGAGAGTGGTCACGTAGCTACCGAAGCCCGAGACCGTTTCCGCTGACCAGAATGCGAGAAAATGGGGAAGCTGGAATACATCGGCGACGTTGGCCGATCCGGCGTCAGGCGATGTATTGTCGCTGCCCATCGATAGTCCTCAGGGGCCTGTCACGGGACAGCTGCTCTTGCCTGCCGATTAACGCATATCCTTTGGTTTGCACAAAGGGCGAAGGAGCCGACCCCTTCTGGCGCAAAGCGGACGACCGCTGCGGTCTTGCCGTCGCGATCTGCCCCAGCGACGCCGACGCGTGGTATTGATCGCTTCCCCTAAATCACCTGGCGTCCTCTTCGCCGAACGCACCAACTGCGGGTAGATACCGAATGCAGAACGCCGTCTTGTCACCGGACGAACTGGGTCCGACCGTCTGCGCCGGCGAGATCCTGGTCGAGATCGTTGCGACGACCGTCGGCGAGGGGTTCCTGGCAGCACAACCGCTGGTGGGTCCCTATCCAAGCGGAGCGCCGGCGATCTTCATTGATCAGTGCGGGCGCCTCGGCGGCCGCGCCGCCATGATTGGCGCTGTCGGCGACGACGACTTCGGTCGAGTTAACCTGGATCGGCTGCGGATGGACGGAGTCGATGTGTCCGCGGTAGCCATCGATCACGAGTACCCGACGGGCAGTGCGTTTGTTCGCTACCGTGCGAGCGGCGAGCGGGATTTTGTCTACAACATCGCCAACTCGGCTGCGTCCAGGTTCGGCTGGGATGACGCGGTCGATGCCCTTGTCCGCCGCGCTGGCCACATTCACGTCATGGGCACAGCCCTCCCGATGCCGAGCGCCTGCAGCGTCATTGACCGAGCTGTCGAGATCATCAAGGCGAGGGGTGGAACGCTCTCGGTCGACCCCAATCTTCGCAAGGAACTGCGGCCAGACGCGCGGATTGAACGCCAGTTCGCCGAACTCGTGGCAAAAGCGGACCTCCTCCTGCCGAGCGGTGATGAACTCGAGCGCGCGGCCGGTGTCGTTGGCGAAACGGCGGCACTGCAGCGACTGTTCGACCTCGGCGTCGGAGAGGTTGTGCTGAAGCGTGGGGTGGACGGGGCCACCTGCTTCAGCCGGGACGGATCCCGCCTAGACGCTGCGGCATTCGTGGTGACCGAGGTTGATCCCACCGGTGCCGGCGACTGCTTCGGCGGTGCCTATGTGGCCTGCCGCCGCCTGGGCATGGGTCCTGAGGCGGCCCTGACCTATGCCTGCGCGGCCGGGGCTCGCAATGTGACCGTTCGGGGGCCGATGGAAGGCGCCGGCACGCGGGCCGAACTCGACGCGTTTATCGCTGCCACCCCAAGGGGATCGTGACGCCGACTGAGCTTACCAGCGTCAAGTCATGCGGGTCGCTCCACGGCTCCCTCAGATAACCCGCTCAACCACCACATCGTCCAGCGACAACCCGTCCACCCCCGAAGCGAACACCCCAGGCAAACCGCCGGGGTAGTCGACGAGGCCGATCACCACGCCGTCCGCGCCCTTGGTCCAGGCATTGGCGCGGCCCGAGGCGGTGGCTGATGGGGCGAGGTCGGCCGGGGTGGGCCTCAGGTCGTAGCGGCGGGCGGTGCCGAGCGTGCCGAGGCGTTGGGCAATGGCGATGCGGCTGAGCCGCACGTCGTTGATCCCGCCGGCAACCGTCGAGACGAGGTTGATCGCCCCTTCCATCGTGCCCGAAATGTCCTCGACGACGAGACCGGAAACCGCGCCCGCTGGCAGTTCCGGCCGGCGGGTGACCACCGTAACGGTCAGCGCCTCGCCCGAGCCCCAGAAGCCGTCCGGTGTCTCGTGGCACTCGAGCGCGATGCGCGAGAAGCGCACGTCGCTGATCCGGCCGCCGTCGCGCGAGAAGATCCCAAGCGCCCGGTTGGAATCGACCACCGCGCAATCCTCGAACACGATGCCGGTGACATCGCCGAAACTCTCGGTACCAATCTTGAGGGCGCAGCTCTGGCTCGAAACCCGGCAGTTGCGCACGGTGACGTTGCTGCAAGTGCCGATGCCTGCCGCGCGGCGGGTGGTCTTCAGGCACACGCCGTCATCGGCGGTGGAGATCTCTACCCCCTCGACCAGCACGTCATGGCAGCTGTCGATGACCAGCCCGTCGGTGTTGGGCAGCCGCCGGTCGTTTTGGACCCGCACACCCGTCACCCGTACATCGCGACAGGCGACGAGATGCATCGTCCACATCGGCGAGTCCGTGATCGTGACGCCGGAGATCTCGACGTCATTGCAGTCCTCCAGCACCAGCACGCGCGGCCGGAGTTTTGCTGGCACCCAGGTGCCCACCTCCGGGTCGTCACCCGCGATATAGGCCCGCCCGGGCGCCGCGATTTCTCCCTCGCCGGTGATCGCGATGCCGGTGGCGCCCTGAGCGACGATCAGCCCGCGATCCGAACCCTCGGCGATGACGCTCACCACATTGCCTGCCAGCGCGTCGTAGTCCGGCGCCAACCGCAATACCGATCCTGCTTCGAGGTGCAGGCCGATCCGGTCATGCAGCCGCAGTGCCCCGCACGGGTGCTCCCCCGCCTCGAGCACCACCCTGCCCCCGCCCACCGCGGCGAGTGCGTCGATGGCGGACTGGATGAGCACGGTCTGGTCGGAGGTGGAGGCGGGGATGAGGGTCATACGACTGTCCAGAGATAAGTATGTATTTTCAGCTACTTATAAGATTTCCTCACCCACTGGCCTACCTTCTCCCCTTGTGGGAGAAGGTGCCCGAAGGGCGGATGAGGGGCATCTCTCCGCGAACTCTGTCGCTCGTCGCTTCGCTCCGATCGCGCAACGCAAGCGCTGCGGGACCCCTCATCCGGCGCTTCGCGCCACCTTCTCCCACAAGGGGAGAAGGCAAGCCGCGGCATCGCGCCCTCACTCCAGCGGCTTAAGCACCAGCCCAGTCGCCCCATCGAACACATGCACGAACTCGGCCGGCGCCTTGAGCGGTACCCGCTGTCCCGGCTCGAACGCCTTGTGCTCGGGCACGTGGAAGATCGTCTCCGTCTCGGTGCCTTCGAGCTTGCCGTACACATAGGTCTCGGTGCCGATGCTCTCGGCGTAGTCGACGACGAAGGTCACATCCGCGCCCTCGCCCACGAACCGCAGATGCTGGGGGCGAATCCCAAGCTCGATCGCCGCCCCCGGCGCCAGCGTGCCGGCATCGACCGGCAGTTCCACCGCCCCGAAACCGGGCACCGTCACCACGGCGCCGCGTTCGTTCCGGCTGGTCAGCACGCCCGGATAGACGTTCATCCGCGGCGAGCCGATAAAGGTGGCGACGAACTTGTTCGCCGGCCGGCGAAACAGCTCGACCGGGTTGCCGAACTGTTCGAGCTTGCCGCCGTTCAGCACCGCGATGCGGTCCGCCATGGTCATCGCTTCGATCTGGTCGTGCGTCACGTAGATCATGGTGGCGCCGAGCCGCTTGTGCAGGCGGCTGATCTCCGCGCGGGTCTGGACGCGCAGCGCTGCGTCGAGATTGCTCAGCGGCTCATCGAACAGGAACACGTCGGGGTCGCGCACGATGGCGCGGCCGATGGCGACGCGCTGTCGCTGGCCGCCCGACAGCTCCTTCGGCCGCCGATCGAGGTAAGGCTCCATCGCGAGAATGCGCGCCGCCTCGAGCACCTTGGCGTCGATCTCGGCCTTGGGCAGCCTTTCGTTCTCGAGCCCGAAGCTCAGGTTCTTGGCCACCGTCATGTGCGGGTACAGCGCATAGGACTGGAACACCATGGCGATGCCACGCTCGGCCGGCGACAGCGCGGCGACATCGCGCCCGCCGATGACAATCTGCCCGCCGGTGGTCTTTTCGAGACCCGAAATCATCCGCAGCAGCGTTGATTTCCCGCAACCCGACGGCCCCACGAAAACGACAAACTCGCCGTCCGCCACATCGAGGTCGACGCCCTTGATGACCTTGGCGTCGCCGAAATCCTTGGTCACGCCCACCAGTTGCAGTGATGCCATCTACCCGCTCCGTCTCTCCCGTGAAGCTTCACGGCTGCTGGGAACCCATACTGCGGACGATTGCTTCATTCGTCAATATGACGAACAAACTCCGTCGATCGTGTGCCGCGCATCGACCACATTGGCAGAAGTTCATGGCCTAGCGCTGTACTTTTGCGCTGTTCCGACCGGTCGAAGGCATGGATTTCCAGTCAGCGGCGGCCGGCGGGGACGTCGCGCTTGTTGGGGAGCTCGCGGGGGCTGAAGAGGGAGTTGTGGAGTTCGCCGAGCGCGATTGCGGCAGCGCCGACTACCGTGGCGCGGGGACCGAGGCGGCCGCATTCGATGGGGACCGGGTGGCGCGTGCAGGTGGGGAGGATCTTGCGGATCAGCTCGACCAGCTCGGGCCGGCCGCCGATATTGCCGCCCATGACGATCTTGGCCGGGTCGATCACAGCCGTCACCGTGGCGACCAGTAACGCCGCGAGGCGGGCCGACTCCTCGACGGTGACGATCGCGGCGCGCTGGCCCTCGTTGTAGCGGTCGAAGATGTCGCGAACCGGGGTGCCGGCCGGGCCGCCGGCGAGGTGGTAGCGCCCGGAAATACCGGCGGCGCCGAGCGCATTCTCGAGCGCCCCGCGCTCGACGCTGAGCGGCGCGAAGGGGTCGGAGCCGAGCGGCAGGTAGCCTACTTCGCCCGCCGCCTGGGCGGCGCCGCGCAGCAGCTTGCCGTCCACCAGGATGCCCAGGCCGACGCCGGTGCCGATCGAGATGAAGCCGAAATAGCCCTCGCTCGGCTGGTGCGTTTCCCAGTACTCGCCGATCGCGCCAGCATTCACGTCGTTCTCGAATGTGACCTTGCAATCAAGCACTTGGCGGATCGACGAGGCGACGTCGATGGTGCCCATGTCATCGAGATTGGGCGCGAGACTCAGCCGCCCCGAGGCCGGGTCCATGACGCCGGGAATGGCGACCGTGGCGTGTAGCAGCTTGCTCGCCGGCAGCCCGGCCTGCGCAAGAATCGAGGTCTTGAGCGCGCCGATCTGTTCGATCAGCCGCATGCCGCCGGCCGGGTCGGCCGGCACTTCGCTGTCGAGGACGATGGCGCCCGCGATGTTGGCGACCGTGGCGCGGATGGTGCTCGAGCCGAGGTCTATCCCGAGGACACACCCGGCCGCCGCATCGACCTCGTAGCGCACCGCCGAGCGGCCGACGCCGCCCGAGATCATGCCGCTCTCGCGGACCCAGCCACGCTCGGTGAGCACGCGGATCACTTCCGACATGGTCTGCTTGGAGAGGCCGGTGGTGCGCGACAGTCCGGCCCGCGAGGCGGAGCCCTCGCGCAACAGCACGTCCATCACCGCCTGTACCGATAACTGCCGAAGCACCCGGGTTGGTGCGACCAGATCGTCCACCGGAAAGCCCGTCCAAATTCGTTAAGTCACCGACCTAACTGCGGACATTCGCCCAACCTGTCAAGTCAGCACCGCACCACCCCCACGCTCTCCAGCGCAAGCCGCGCGCACCCATGGAAATCCGCGTCTTCGACGCGCCCAAGTCCGGCAAAAGTCCAGCGTTAGATCATGAACTTCTGCCAGTCTTTCGCATGAACGCGCAATTCCGACCGTAGAATGAACGTTCCACCCGCTTGACAAACAGAACGTATCGTCATTCATTCGTCATGTTAACGAACAATTGGCCCTGTATGTCCGACCAGCAGCTCATGGACGCTATCGATGCGGTGGCCGCCCGGCTCAGGGCCGGCGCGCCCCAGGCGTCGGTGCTGGATGGGATCGCCACTGGAGCCGACGCGCTGCGCCTGATGCGCGCCGCGGGCTGGATCGAAGCGCGGGGCAGCGAGCTTGCCCTCTCCGGCCGGCGGGGTGCGGTGATCGGCCTGGACCTCGGCGGCACCAAGCTCAGAGGCGCGATCGGCAACGCCGCAGGCGAAATCCTCGCCGAATTCGACGAGCCTACCGCCAACCACGCCAAGGACAGCACGCTCGCCCAGATGGCGGACATGGTCCGCGGCCTTGCAGCGCGCGCAGGTATCGCGCTCGAGACAATCGAGCACGTCGCCGTCGGCGTACCGGGGATCGTCGCGCCTGATGGCGGCGTCGCGCTGTCCCCCAATGTCAGTTTCGACCGCAACACGCCGCTTGCCGAGACACTCGGCAAGATGCTGAGCCTGCCGGTCAGCGTCGACAATGACGGCAACCTGTCGGCCTTCGGCGAGTACACGGCAGGCCGTGGCCGCGATCGGGGAACGCACTCCCTGGCGTTCCTCGCTCTCGGCACCGGTGTCGGCATGGGCCTCATCGTCGATGGCCACTTGCTGCACGGCAACTCGGGCGGCGCCGGAGAAATCGCTCTCCTCCCCTTCGGCGCCGACCCATTTTCAGCAGCCCGCCTGCATCCTGGCGGCGCCTATGAGGCCGCGGTTGACACGGACGGTATCCGCAATGCCTACGCCAATGCCACGGGTAGCGACCTCGAGGTACGCGACATCTTCGATCGTGCCGAGCAGGGCGACGAAGCCGCATCGGCAGTCGTCGCCGACACTATCCGCAACATCGCGCTGGGTGTCGCGACGGTGATCGCTTTGCTCGACCCCGGTATTGTGGTCGTCGGCGGCGGCATCGGCGCCCGTCCGGGGCTCGCCGAGGCAATCGGTAAACTCACTGCGCAACTGGTGCCGACGGCGTGCGCGGTCGTCGCAAGTGCATTGGGCGACCGGGCCGGCGTTGTCGGAGCCCTCCAGTTCGCCAGCCGCCAGGCGCGGCTCAGCCTCATCGAAGGCACTACCAGTACGACCCGGGGAGCGGCGGCATGACCATCTCGGCCCGCTATCAGCACGGCAACAACGTGATGACGGCGCGGCCGGATGGCCTGATCGATTCCGCCGAGCCGGTGCTGCTGCCGATCATGGCGCCGCGGCTGCAGGGCGATTGCGAACCGGACGGGAAGATCACCCTAGCGTTGTGGGGCGCGGGCACGCTGGGCACCGTGAGCTTCACAGCCATTTCCGGGCCCTTCGTCTACGGACCGAACCGCGTCACCGGTAGATCGGGCGGCGTGTATGTTGCGCAATCCGCCCCGGTGATGGTGATCCGGGGCGTGACAGTTGTCCGGGCGGCCCCGTCCAGACGGGCGGCCTGGTGGCATACGGTCGACCCCAAGGACGTCGCCACCCGGACAAGCCGCAAAGGCTCCCTGCGGATCACCGAGCTTGCCTGGGGCGCGTTCATCCTCGATCAGCGCGGCAACGATCTGGTGCTGAGCGTCGGCGCTTCCCGCGACGAAGCCGAGGCTGCCCTGCGGCTGACAATCGAAACCGTCGTTGCCGAAGCCGAAGCCTATGTGCGGCGTTGCGATCGCTTGCCCGAGGCCGATCCCGTACTGCGCTCGATGGTCAGCCAAGGCACGCACGCGGCCCTCTCCAGCATCCGGCAGGACGAGCGCGGGCGCTTCGCCGGCCTCGCCGCCGGACAGGCTTACAGCGCCCCTGCCCGCACATACTATCGCGACGGCTATTGGACGCTGCAGCCGCTGTTGACGCTGGCGCCGGAAGCGGTGCGCGACCAGCTCCGCCTGCTGGCGGTCGGCGTCCAGCCCGATGGCGAGGCGCCGAGCGGCGTCATTCTCTCGGGGCAGGCACAAGCCGCCGCGTGGGACAAATTCCGTCGCGGCGACAAGGTCTATGCGGGCGAGCACCTCCGCCAGGGCGACTGGTGGAGCGACCACTTCGACAGCCCACTGTTCTTCATCCTGACCCTAGGCGACTACGTCGCAGCGACCGGCGATATTGAGGAGGCGCGGCGCCACTGGACCACCGTTCGATCCATCGTCGACCGCTATATCCGCGCCGCGGGAGCGGACGGGCTCCCCAAGAAGCCCAACCACGACCGCGACTGGGCCGACAACGTCTATCGCGAAGGGTACGTCTCCTACGATATCGGCCTGTGGGTCGGAGCGCTCGACGCCGTGGTTCGGCTGGGCAAGACGGTCGATCCAGTGCTCGCCGAAACGGCGCGGTTCCAGGCCGAGCTGGCACGGCTCAACATCGATAGTGCCCTCTGGGTGAAGTCGGCTGGCAACTACGCCGATTTCGTCAATTCCGACGGCTTCGCCGAGGACCACCTGACCCTCGATTCACTGACCCTGCTGCGCTACCGCGCGGTGTCAGATGCGCAGGCGAGGACGGTGGTTGCCGATGTCGCCAAGCGCCTCGAGAGCCGCCACAACACCGAGCAGCCCTATGGCGACTGGGGCATGCTCTGCGCCTATCCCCCGTTCAAGCGGGCAAAGGACGTGCGCGCCAAATCCGCTTTCGCCTTCCGCTATCACAACGGTTCGGACTGGCCCTACCTCGACGGTCTCTACGCCGAGCAGCGCCTACGCCTCGGTCTGAAGGGCGCGCGATACGCCCTCACCCGCTGGTGGGAGGCCTGCCTCGCGAGCGGCTGGGCGGGGGCCATCGAATACTATTCGCCGCCTTTCGGGCGGGGATCGCTGCTCCAGGGCTGGAGCGGACTGCCAGCGCACATCGCTGTACAATACCGCGATGAGCTCCTGGCAGAAGGGGACGAGCCCGCGTCAATCGCTCCCGTCATGGACGGAGTAATAGGAGGACCATCATGAGCTTCATCAGGAATGCCGCATTTGCCCTAGTGGCGGCGACGGCCATCGCAACGCCGGTCGTCGCTTCCGAACTGCAGTTGGGCTGGTATGTCGACGGCGACGAGCAGGAGCAGGCGCTCCGCGGACTGCTGGACGAATACACCAAGCTGCACCCCGAAACGACTTTCGACCTGCAGATCACGCCCTATGACGGCATGTCGGAAAAGTTCCGGCAGTATGCCGCTTCAGGCATCATGCCGGACGTGTCGCTGACCTCGTCGATGGAGCCGGTTGTTCGCCCGTTCCTCGTCGACTGGGCCGAGGTGAACGGCAAGGAATGGATCGACCAGTTCGTCAAGGGCTGGGCCGACGGCGCCAAGCTGGGCGACAAGGTGATCGCCGCGCCGCTCGACGTTACGGCGGTCGGCATCTTCTACAACGCCGATGCCTTCGCCAAGGCCGGCATCCCGCTGCCGGCGCAGGGCGCCACCTGGGATGAAGTGCTTCCGGTGCTGAAGCAGGTCTCCGAGAAGGCCGGCGTTCGCTTCCCGCTGGTCTGGGACGTGTCGGCGCACCGCTACCTCACGTACCAGTTCCAGTACGGCAACCACATCTATTCGGAAGACGCCCCGGTCAAGGTGGCGATGGATGATGCGAGCTGGGTCACCGTGCTCAAGCAGTTCGTCAAGATCACCGAAGACTACATGCCGCCGGGGCTCTGGTCGGGTTCGAGCTCGGACAAGCCCTACGACATGTTCGTGAACCAGCAGGCCGTCGCCTATATGTCGGGTAGCTGGCAGATCGGCAGCTTCAATGACAACGCCAGCTTCAAGTGGCAGGCTGGCCCGACGCCCAAGGGCACCGTGTCGTCGTCCAACGTGGGCGGCAACTACCTCGTCGCCTTCAACACCTCCAAGCACCTCGACGAAGCCACGGCTTTCGTGACCTGGATCACCTCTCCGGACGTCCAGGCAGAATACGCCAAGATCTTCGGCCTGCTCCCGGCCAACAAGCTGGCGCCGGCAGTTGCCTACTCGAGCGAAGATGCCGCCGCGGCGGTGAAGAACTTCCAGGTGGAGCTCGACAGCTCGCCGCGCTATGCCGCGACGGACCAGGCCTGGCCGGAAATGCAGGCGGGTGTCTGGGACGCCGTCAAGAACAGCGTCACCCAGGTGGTTGCTGGCCAGGTGACCCCAGAGGAAGCCGTTGCCAGCCTCCACGCAGCAGCTGAAGCTGCCATCACGGCGGGGAAGTAACGACATGAGCACGGGCGACCTGACGCAGCTCAACAGACCGGCAATGTCGATGTCGACGAGGCTGCTTCGCCTCGCTGGCCGCACGAGCTGGCCCTACCTGCTGCTGCTGCCTACGGTCGCCCTGCTTTTCGCCTTTACGCTCTATCCACTGGTGCAGGGCCTGTGGATGAGCCTGTTCCGTCGCGGCCTGGTGGTCGTGGAACAAGTGCCGGAATCGATCCCCGTGTTCGTGGGGTTCGACAACTACCTGCAACTGATGACCGACAAGGACTTCGTCCTGTCGCTGGTGCGCACCGTGGTCTTCGTCGTCGTCGCCGTGCCGCTGCAACTGGCAGCGGCGCTTGCACTGGCGATGCTGCTCGCACCGCAGTCGCGGTTCAATTCGGTGGTTCGCACCATCGTGTTCTTCCCCTCGATGATCTCGGGCCTGATCATCGGCGTCATCTGGGCCTGGCTGTTCGCGCGCAATAGCGGCCTCGTCAATTATGGGCTCTCGCTCGTCGGCGTCCCGGCCGTGCCGTGGCTGGAACAGGACCAACTGGCCCAGGCAGCGGTCGTCGTGGCCTGGATCTGGGGCGGCGCCGGCTTCAACATGATGATCCTGATCGCTGGCCTGACCTCGATCCCCCGGGATCTCTACGAGGCCGCCGCGATCGACGGCACCAGCCGCTGGCGGATCTTCACCCACATCACGCTGCCGCTGCTCCAGCCCTCCGTCGTCGTTGTGGTGGTGCTGGGCGTCATCGGAGCCTTCCAAGTCTACGAGATCGTGGTCTCGCTGACGACTGGGGGACCGGGTCGCGCCACGGTGTTCCTGGTCCAGAACATCTACGAGACGGCTTTCAAGAAGCCCAATCAGGCCGGCATCGCGGCGGCCCAGTCGGGCGTGCTGTTCCTCATCCTGATGGTGCTGACCATCATCCAACTGCGCGTGGCGCGGAGACGCTGATGACCCTGCTTCGCTCACCCGGACGGATCGCCGCCTTCGCCGTCGTGCTGGTCCTGTTCATCCTGCCGCCGCTCTGGCTGCTGTTGTCGGCGCTGAAGCCGCAGGCCGAGATCTTCCAGTGGCCGCCTTCGCTGTGGCCCGAGAACTTCACGCTCGAGAACTTCCAGAAGACGGTCAGCCGGGCCAATTTCGGCACCTATTTCCTCAACTCGGCGATCGTCTCGATCAGCTCGGCTTTACTCTCGGTGACGATGAGCGTGATGGCCGGCTATGCGCTCGCCAAATTCCGCTTCAAGGGTGACACGGTCATCTTCCTCGTGATCATGTCGGCCGTGATGGTGCCACTGCAGATCGTGCTGATCCCGGTGTTCCTGGTGCTGCGCGACCTGGGGCTGCTCAACACCCTGTGGGGCCTGATCATTGCGCCGGCCGCGACGCCGACCGGCGTGTTCCTGATGCGGCAGTACATCACCGGCATTCCGGACAACCTGCTCGAGGCGGCGCGCATCGAGGGCACGCCGGAATGGCGCATCCTCTTACGCATCGTCGTGCCGCTGTGCCTCCCCGCGATCGGTACCTTGCTCGCCTTCAACCTGGTGTGGCGCTGGAACGATTATCTCTGGCCGTTCCTGATCGTCGCCAAGCAGGAGCAATGGACGGTGCAGCTCGCGATCGCCAATTCCATCGGGCGGTTCTCGATCAACTGGCCGCGCCTCTTGTCGATGACCGTGCTATCGATCCTGCCGATGCTGGTGATTTTCATCGCGCTGCAGAAGACACTGATGAACGGGCTGATGTCCGGCGCCACCAAGGAATAGCTCGTCTCCATATGCGCTCGATCGCGACCTACGACCGCCTGCTCGCCGTGCTGCGCGAGCGCATCTTCACGCTGCTTGATGCCGAGGTGCCGCTGCGGTTTCGCCGCGCCGAGAACGGTGACCGGGCCCGCGCTCTGACGGAGCCTCGTGACGGCTGGACGCCGGTCGACCGCGATCTCGTTTGGGGGGAGCCCGACGGCTACTACTGGTTTGCGGGGACGGCCACGATCCCCGCCGAGGCGGCGGGGCAACGCGTGTTCTGCCGCATCGAGGCGCAGTTCGGCTCGGTGATGGGGCGATCCGACCCGCAGTGCCTGGTGCGGGTGAATGGGCAGATCGCGCAGGGGGCCGATGGAAACCACCGCGAGTTCCGGCTGGCCGATGTGGCGGTGCCGGGCGAGAGGTTCGAGATCGTCATCGAGGCGGGGACGATCGAGGACCGGCGGCAACTGGGGTTCGCGTGCCGGCTGCTGACGCATGATCCGCTGGCCGAGAAGCTCTACTTCGACCTCAAGGTACCGCTCGATGTGGCGCGGCTGCTGAAGCATGACGATGCGCGGCGGACGCGGATACTGAACCACATCGACGAAGCGCTGAAGGCGATCGACCTGCGGCCGGGGGATGCGCCGCGCTTTGCCGCGAGCCTGGGGGCCGCGGAGGTCATTGCCGATCGCATCTATGCCGACGCGGACGCGGACGCGATGCCGACCATCGTCGCGACCGGGCACACGCATATCGACGTCGCCTGGCTGTGGCGGGTGCGCGAGACGCGGCAGAAGATGGCGCGGAGCTTTGCCACGGCGCTGAGCCTGATGGACGAGTATCCGGACTACCGGTTCATGTACAACCAGGGGCTGCTGCTCGACTACCTTGAACAGGACTATCCTGAGCTGTTCGAGCGCATGCGCGGCAAGATCGACGGTGGCCAGTTCGAGATCGAGGGCGCGCTGTGGCTCGAGCCGGACGTCAATATCACCGGCGGCGAGGCGCTGGTGCGGCACATCCTGCATGGCGTGCGGTACCATCAGCAGAAGTTCGGGGTGACGCCGCGCATTGTGTGGCTGCCGGACACCTTTGGCTACAGCGCGGCCCTGCCGCAGCTGATGGCGCTCAGCGGGCTCGACATGTTCGTGACCCACAAGCTCAGCTGGAACGACACCAACCGCATGCCCTATGAGGCGTTCCACTGGCAGGGCATCGACGGCACCAGGGTGCCGGCCTATTTCCTCACGACGCAGAAATACGAATACGACGGCATCAACACGACGTACTGCCCGGACCTCGTGCCGAGCCATGTGCTGGGGACGTGGAAGCGGTTCAGCCAGAAGGAGACGCTGGACGAGCTGTTCCTGGTCTACGGGCACGGCGATGGCGGCGGCGGGCCGACACGGGCGATGCTGGAGAATGTGCGGCGCATGGAGCGCGGCATCCCCGGTTGCCCGCGGCTCAAGCACGACAAAATGGGGCCGTTTTTCGCCCGGCTGAGCGACAAGTTCAGCGCCGATCCGGCGGCCTTCCCGACCTGGGTGGGTGAGCTCTATCTCGAGTATCACCGCGGGACGCTCACCTCGGTGGCCAAGAACAAGCGCAACAACCGGCTGGCGGAGACAGCGCTGCGCGAGCTCGAGCTGCTGGCGGTGCTGGCGATGGAGCGGGGCGTCGCCTATCCCACGGACAAGCTGTGGGAGCTGTGGCAGATCGTGCTGCTGAACCAGTTCCACGACATCCTGCCCGGCTCCTCGATCGGCGCCGTGTATGAGGACAGCGACCGGGACTATGCGCGGTTCTTCGCCGAGGCGGAGACACTGAAGCGCGAGTTGGCGGCGCCGCTCGCGGGTGATGGTGAGCATCTGCTGCTCAATCTTCTGGCGCGGCGGCGTGCGGGCTATGTGACGCTTCCTGAGGGGATGCACAGCGTCCTCGAAGACGGAACGGCGATCCCGGCGCAGCGGATCGTGCTGGCCGACGGCTCGGCCGCCCACATAGCACCCGTCGACGCTGTGCCCCCGCTCGGCGGGCGAGCCGTCGCGCTGAGCCCCGCTACCGTCGAGCTGCCCGAGACCACCGGCCTCTCAGTGTCGCCGACCTCGCTCGAGAACTCGCGCCTCAGGGTCGAACTCGACGCGCGGGGCCGCATCGTTTCGCTGTTCGACAAGCAGAGCAGCCGGGAGACCGTCGAGGCCGGAAAAGCCGCGAACGCGCTTTTCGCCCACCAGGACATCCCGGTGGATTTCGACGCCTGGGATATCGATGCCTCGTTTGAGGACAAGGTCTGGCCGGTCGACCGGCTCGTCTCCTCCGAAGTGGTCGAGACCGGCCCCTATCGCGCCGCCATTCGCCTCGAGTGGCGCTATGAAAGCTCGAGCATCGTCCAGATCGTGGCGCTCGAGCGCGATTCCGCGCGGCTCGACATCGACTGCATGGTCGATTGGCACGAGCACCAGACCCTGCTGAAGGCCGCCTTCCCGCTCGCCGTCCGCACCGACAGCGTCGCTGCCGAAATCCAGTTCGGCCACGTGACGCGCCCGACGCATCGCAACACCAGCTGGGATGTCGCCCGCTTCGAAACCAGCATGCAGCGTTGGGTGGATATGTCCGAGCCGGGCTTCGGCGTCGCGCTCATCAACGACTGCAAGTATGGCTACGATGCCAAGGGCAACATCCTGCGGCTGACGCTGGTGAAGTCCCCGGTTTTCCCGTGGCCCGACGCTGACCAGGGCCTCCATCGTTTCCGCTACGCCCTGTTCGTCCACGACGGCGACCGCGGCGCCGTCCACGACGAGGCGGAGGCCTTCAACCTGCCGCTGCAACTGATCGCAGGCGCCGCCGCTGGACCATCGCTCGAAGCGGTCAGCCTCTTCGAAGTCCTCGGCGACGGGGTCTCTGTCGAAGCGGTGAAGAAAGCCGAGGATGGGAACGCGTTCGTGGTCCGGCTGTGCGAAACGCGCGGCCGCAGGCAAGCCGTGACCCTCGACTTCGGCGCCACCGGTCGAAAGGTCCGCGAGGCGAACCTGCTTGAAGCGCCCAGCGCGCAGCTGGCGGACAACGTCCACACGCTGGCGCTTACCTTCGCACCTTTCGAGATTCGCACGCTGCTGCTCGGCTAGCGGTGGAACTGGAGCACGTCGCGCCGCCTACTGCCTGAAGCTGTGGTCCAGAGATGCCGTGATCGGGGCAACGAGGTAGTCGAACAAGGTCTGCTCGTCGCCCATCAGCATGATCTCAGCCGGCATGCCGGGGAGCATCTTGATGCCCGCGCCCAAGGCCTCGAGGCTGGCGCGATCGACTTCGACCTTGGCGAGGAAGTACGAGCCGCCGGACCGTTCATCGATCAGGCTATCGGCGGAGATCGAACGCAGCACGCCGTGAATCTGGGGCAGGTTGCGCTGCCGGTAGGCAGTCAGGACCACGCGCGCCGACATGCCGGGATGGACCGCGTCGATATCGATGGGCCGAAGCCGCGCGTCGATCACGAGCTTGGAGCCTTCGGGCACGATCTCGAGGATCGGCTCGCCCGATTTGACGACGCCGGACACCGTGGTGACCCGCACATGCATCACAGTGCCCGATATCGGAGCGACGATGACGGTTCGCGCCAGGATGTCCTCGCGGGAGGCAAGCTGGCTCGAAAGCTCCGCCAGTTCGCCGCGGACCGTGCTGAGGTCTTCGCTGGCCTTTTCGACAATGTCGTCACGCAGCGCCAGGAGCTGCATCTGGGTTTCGCCGATGAGCTGCCGGTTCTGGGCGATCGCCGCACGGTTGGCGGCGCGCTGAGCTTCAACATTGGCCGCTTCGCGCTGCAACTCGAGCAGGCGGGGCAAGCGCTCGAGGCCCTTGTCGTAGAGCTTCTTTACGCTCTGGGCCTCCTGCTCCAGCAAGCTGATCTGCTCTTCTTCGGCGGTAATCATTTCGGTGAGCCCGGCGATCTGCTCTTCGACCTGCTTGGTACGCTGGCCGAGGATCTGCTCGCGGCCGGTCTGGGAGGTGCGACGGCTCAGGAACAGGGCTTTCTGGTCGTCGATGGCCCGCGCGTAGTCGATCTCGGGCATGGCGAGGAGTTCGGGCGGAACGACGACCGCGTCGCGCCCCAGCGTCTCGGCGAGAAGGCGCGCCTCCAGGGCGCGCAGGTCGATATATCGGGCCCGTAGTTCCTGTCGGCGTGCCAGGGCCTGCGTGTCGTCGAGGGTCACCAGCGGATCGCCAGCGTTGACGATGTCGCCTTCCCTGACGTGGATGGTGCGGACGATCCCGCCTTCGAGGTGCTGGATGGTCTTTCGGTAGCCGTCGGGGCTGACAACGCCGGGGGCGATGGCGGCGCTGGCGAGCCGGGCGCCATAGGCCCAGGTGCCGAAGCCGCCGATCAGCGCCAGGGCCGCGATGTAGCCGAGGAGCCGGGGACCACGCGTCACGCGGGCCAGCTCGACCCGAGGCTTGGGTCGGCGGCGGCGGGTGCCGAGCATCAGGAGCAGCAAGCCAAGGACGCCGAGCGTCACTCCTGCGGTGGCGACGCCCTCGGGGGAGAGGCCCAGGTCCCGCACGGCTGCCCAGCTCTGGTCGATGAAGGGCACGGCTTGGCGCTGCCACCATTCGAGGGTCAGCTGCCAGATCCTGGTCGGACTTTCAAACATTGCAGCACCTCCTACGGAGAGGCTTGAGGCAGCTTCCGTGTCGGCTCCGTGAGCCGCCGCGCACCTTCAGCCTCGGCGGGAACGGCGGCGGGCCGCAGCACCTCATCGCGATCGGCGAAGCGGACGACGCTGCCGTTGCGCATGATGAGGATCCGGTCGACGGCCTGCAGGTCGACCGGCCGGTGGGTGACAATCACCACCGTGCGACGTCGGCGCTTCAGCTCGGCCAGCGCCTTGGTCAGCGCGAGGTCGCCGTCGCTGTCGAGGTTGGAATTGGGCTCGTCGAGCACCAGCACAGCGGGATCGCCGTAGACGGCGCGGGCAAGTGCGATGCGCTGGCGCTGGCCCTGCGAAATCCGGCTGCCCTGGGTCCCGATATCGGTCTCGTAGCCGCCCGGCAGCCCCAGGATCAACTGGTGCACGCCGGCCAACTGTGCCGCCTCAACCAGCTTGTCGCTATCGAGCGGATGGAAGCGGGCGATGTTCTGGCCGATGGTGCCCGGGAACAGCTCGACCTGCTGCGGCAGGTAGCCGATGTGGCGGCCCAGGTCGTCCGAATTCCAGCCGAACACGTCGGCGCCGTCGATGCGTACATGGCCGTAGCTCGGCCGTGCCGCGCCGACCAGCAGGCGGCAGAGCGTCGATTTGCCGGCGCCGGACGGGCCGACAATGGCGCAACTGGTGCCCGGCTCGAGGCTGAAGTTGATGTTGTTGAGGATCGGCTCGTGCCGCAACTGCGCTGCCGCATAGCTCACCGTCTCGACGGCGAGGCGGCCGAGCGGCCGGGGCAGTTGAACCGCCTCGAGGTCTCCGGCCGATCCTTCGAACAACGCCTTGAGGTTGCGATGCGCGGTCAAGGCGGCGAGCAACCGGCGCCAGGCGCTGATCGAGCGCTCGATCGGCGAGAGGGCTCGGGCGAGGACGATCGAGGCGGCGATCATGGCGCCACCGGTCAGCTGTCCCTGGATCACATAGTAGGCGCCGGTGCCGAGGATCAGCACCTGCAGCGACATGCGAATGGCGCGCGAGATGCTGACCACTGTCGCGGTGCCCTCAGCCAGATGCTGCTGGCGATCGCCGGCGGCGGCCTCGCGCTCCTGCCACCGTTCGATGATCGGCTGGGCCATGCCGAGCGGCCCGAGCGTCTCGCCGCCGTCGATATAGCGGAGCGCGGCGTCGTGGTTGGCGCGCAGCTCGGCGGTCGTACGCTTCTGCGCCGGCCGCGTCGCGATGTCGTTGCCGACGGCGAGGCCGAAAAGCACCAGCGCGCCGCCGATGGCGATGAGGCCCAGTGCCGGATGGAGCTGCCAGATGAAGGCGATGAAGATGAGCGCCCAAGGCGTGTCGAGCAGCGCCAGCGGTCCATCGCCCTCGAAGAAGGAGCGGAGGTCCGTGACGTCGCGTGGTCCCGCTTCGAGCCCGGCGCCGGCGAGGCGCGCGTCCATCGCCCGGCGGATCACCGGGCCGGACAGCTCGAGATTGATCCAAGCCCCGGTGCGGGTCAGCATCAGCCGCCGCGCGTGTTCTATGAGGCCGTAGACGATGATGGCCCCGAGAGTGCCGAGCGTCAGCCAGATGAGGGTATCGAGCGAGTCCGTCGACAGCACCCGGTCATAGACCTGGAGCATGTAGAAGACGGTGACGAGAAGCAGGAGGTTGGCGAGGCAACTGAAGAGGATGAGCGTGGGAAGCTGGCGCCTCACCCGCTCGATGATGGTCTGGTAGAGGGTCTTGTGCATTGCACAACCGCCTTGGCAGGACTCTTGCCGCAAAAGGCGCCGGCCAGGGTATCTCCCAGCCGGCGAGGCTTGGTTGTCGTCAGACGATGACGTTGCCGTCGTGGTCGCCGTCGATGCCGACGGTGAAATTATCCACCGCGGTATCGCCGTTGGTGTCGAAGTCCTCGATCGTGACTTCGAAGTTGAGTTCCGCATCAGGAACGGTCGTCGACTCGGCGATGGCGAACTTGCCAACGTCGAACTTGCCCGCCGTTGCCTCGATCAAGGCCCGGTTGTGGAAGTCGTCGGTCGTCCACTCGACCGTGTAGCCATTCTTGAGGCCAGTCACGGTTGCGGTCGCGGTACCCAGGCCCGAAACATCGATGCCCATCACGGCCGGATCGGCATCCGCGTCGAACACGATGGGGTTGGCCTGGCCCGGCACGAAGACGCGGACCAGGATGATGTCAGGCGAAGGACCACCGCTGGTGGGATCGTTCAGCAGGTCACGGCCCTGGTCGGGATCACCCAGCCATGTCGTGATCTTCATCCCGGCCAGGACCTTGGGGCCGGCCTGGGTCTGCGAGACGGTGATCGATGCGGTATGCACGTCCACGGTGCCACCCGTGTACTGGACGTTGTCCGCATCGTCCGCCTCGGTCGAGGTCAGGCCTCCCGGTGCGCCGGAGAGGTAGTTGGCCACCGGATCGTCCACGTAGACGAAGTACGCGGCTTCCTTGGCGTCGAACATCTGGTTGTTCACACCGATGGTCGCTCCGGTACCGCCCTGCGAAGTGTGGATCACATCGCTCTTGTTGGTGTAGTTGCCGGCGGAGTTGAAGACCGGAGTCTTGCCGAACACGATGATCGCCGGATCGGTCGCGGATTCGCCTACGACACCAAAGAGGTTGGCGCCGGACGGCAGGTTGTCGAAGTCGAAGTCGATGTTGACCACGTTCGGGTCGTGCAACACGTCGAAGACGTAGTTCCAGTTGGCGGGGTCGGTATCGCTGTCATCCAGAGCCAGCTGGAAGTATGCGGTGTCCCCGGCGTCACCGATGGTCCCGTTGCCGTTCGTGTTCTCGTAGTAGACGATTGTCTGGTCGTCCTCCTGCACGCCGACCACCGTGGTGAAACCGAAATCGAAGCTCGGAGTGAAATCGGTGATCTTGACGCTCGCGCCGTCGTTACCCGGCACGGCGCCGAGCACGTTGCTGACGGAGCTGCCGATGGAGAAATCGACGGTGTCGCTGCTGATATCGCCGATGGCCGGACCGTCGTCCTCGAAGCTGAAGGTGTCGCCGATACCGACTGTGTGGTCGCCGGTGTCGCCGTCATCATCGGTGGCCGTGGCGGTCAGCGTGATGAGGTCGGCGGAAGCCAGCTTGGAGGGCTCGCCGGCTCCGTCCTCCTCAGGGTCGGCCGCGTCGTCGTGGGCGACTGCGCGGCTCTGGTCGAGCGTGACCTCGCCGGTGTTGAGGTCGACAGAGATGCGGAACACCTCGAAGCCGTCGGTTGCGGTGGTGCCGACTACGTCGCCGTTGTCCGCGTGGAGGAGGACCGCGTCGCCGGTCAACGAGTCGACGAGACCACTGTCATCGCCGTCCCCGCTGATGCCCAGCGCGTAGGTGACAGCATCGTCGTCGACAGTGCCGTCGTTGTCGCTGTCCTTGCCGCCGTCAGTGCCGAAATCGACATCGAAGAGGTTGGCATAGCTCAGGGAGTCGTCAGCGGTGAAGTCGCTGTCGTCGACTGTGAGGGCAGGAGTGCCCTGGCCATCACCAACGGTGGGGCCGTCATCCTCGAACACGATCCGGTCGCCGACCGGCATGTGGCTGCTGGTGCCTTCGGTGATGGTAAAGCCGCCGATGTCGAACTTGCCGGCGGTACCTTCGATCTTGACGCGGTTGTGATCCGTGTCGGTTATGAACTCGATGGCGTAGCCATCATCGACCCCGGTGAGCGTGACCGTGGCCGTGCCCAGGCCCGAAACGTCGAAGCCGCTCACGGCGGGATCGGAGTCGCTGTCGAATGAGGTGGTCACGCCGGCGATGGTGACGTTGACCATGATGATGTTCGGCGACGTGGCGCCATCCGTCGGACCGGTCAGCAGATCACGCGCCGTGTCGGCGGCGCCGAGATAGGTGGTGAGCTTCATGCTGCCGGTGCTGTTGCCCTGGATCTGGGCAATCGTGAACTTGGCTGACTTCACGTCCAGGGTGCCGCCGGTATAGAGGGCGTTGTCGGCATCATCGGCCTCGGTTCCGGTGAGCCCGTTGGGCTCCCAGCCCGACAGGAAGTCCGCGTTCACGTCGTTGACGTAAGCGAAGAACGCCGCGTCGCCGGGATTGAACATCTGGTTGTTCATGCCGATCGTGGCATGGGGGCCAGCCTGCGACATGAACATCATGTCGCTGGTGTTGGTCGGCGCTCCGGTGCCCTTCAGATGAATATCGGCGCCGAAAATGACGATTGCCGGACCGTCGGGGGATGGCCCCAGGGTCGCAAACAGGTTGTTGCTGGACGGCAGGTCGTCGAAATCGAAGTCGATCGTGCCGCTGCCGGCTACGTCGAGCAACCCAGACAGGTCGACCGGATCATCGTGGTTGCCGCTGTCGGGGTTGGTGATGGCCTCGAACTGGACCGTGGAGATCGTTCCGTCCGACTCGAGGTAGCCGGCGAGCACGATGTCGCCGTTCTCGTCGACGCCGAGGAACATGAAGGCGCCGAGGCCGGAGGCAACGTCGGCGAAGAGGTAGATCGCCTCGCCATCGACGGTGGTAAAGTCTGCAAGGACGCCGGTGGTCGGGTCGGTCGGTACGCCGGCATCATAGGCCAGCAACGGGTCGCCATTGCTCATGACGAACCCGGTCAGGGTTGAACCGTCGGTGAGTGAAATGAAGTCGTTCTGTGCCGCGCCGTTGGCCTGGGCAAATGCATTGCTCAGGCTGAGCTGGCCGGCATCGAAGAGGCGCGTGGAAAAGGCTGCCGGCAGGTCGGTGTATACAATGTCGCTGTCGTTGTTGTCCTCATTGGCCCCCGGTGTTCCACTGTTTTGTAGCCCTGACGACTCGTCGAGAGTGACGTATTGGTCGTCTGTCAGAACGATTGCCATGATGACTGCTCCCTAAAGCGTTAGTGTGATTGCTCCTCGTTCCTATCTTTGACGCTTGGTAGTCGATGCGAGACACTTTGCATTCAACAGTCACCACCAAATAAAACATCGCCCCGGCGCCGATATCATCGGCACCGGAACTACACTTACGATGTGGCCTCTGGATTGTTTCAGAATACATCCGGCGTAGATCGGATGGTGCGGCCGAGAGATGTAGTCGTGCGTCTTGTGCTCGTTCCGCGATGCGGGCGCAGGCGCTCTCTCGGTATTCTTGGTTCACGCCGAACTACACGTATCTGCGCGAGATATACAAAAAATTAACCACGATTGCAATAGTGGCCGCATTTAGGCGGCCGCCTGGGTCGCGCGGCGGCTGGGAGCCGGGCCAATTCGGCGGCTGGTGAGACCCGGGCCCGGGGCTGCGGATCGGTAAGGCGCCGGGGCCGCTATTTCAAACTCGCTCGCACACTCCTACCCTTTGACCGCGCCTGCGGTCATGCCCGCGATGATCTGCCGGTTGAAGAACAGGAAGACGAGGAGCGGCGGAATGGTGATCAAGAGGATGTTGGTGAAGAGCAGGTTGTAGGACGTCTCGAACTGGCTCTGGAAGTTGTAGAGGGTCAACTGCACGGTCGCGAACTGGTTACCCGGCAGGTAGTAGAGCGGATTGGTGAAGTCGTTGAAGATGGTGACGGTCTGCACCACGATGATCGTCACAGTCACCGGCCAGAGCAGCGGCAGGATCACCCGGAAGAAGACATCGAGCGGCCGCGCGCCGTCGATGATGGCAGCCTCATCGAGTTCGCGCGGGATCGTGGCGATGAAGGCTTTGTAGAGCAGCACACAGAACGAAAGGTGGTAGGCGACCTCGATCAGAATGAGCCCGTGCAGCTTGCCGAACAGGCCCAGCCCCTGAAGCACCCAGATGGTGGGGACGACCGCCGGCGGGATCATCAGGCCGGCAAGGATGAGGAACTCCACCAGCTTGTTGAAGCGGCTCCTCCTGCGGGAAAGCACAAAGCCGACCATGGCCGAGAAGATCACCAGCAGCGTCACGCCGGCGACCGTCAGGATCGTCGAGTTGAGGAAGGCGGTGATGAGCATCCAGTTACGCGTCGACGCGACCTCGACAATGTTCGCCCACAGGTTGTTCACCTGAGGCCAGGAGAAATCGAGAAGCGACGATTGCTTCTGGTCCTTGAAGGCCATCAGCACGATGAAGGCGAAGGGCACCAGGAACACCGCCGTCGTCACGATGATGGCGAGGACGCCGAGCCAATATTCCTTGATCAGCTTCATTCGTGGCCCTCCCGCCGGTTGAAGTATGCCGTCAGCGGGACGACCAGCAGTACGATGAACAGGAACAGGACCACGTTGCCCGCGGTGGAGAGCCCGTAGAAGCCCGACTGGTACTGTTTGTAGATGACCGAGGCGATGACGTCGGACGAAAAGCCCGGACCGCCTCGTGTCATCGTCCACACCAGCTCGAAGGTTCTGAGCCCGCCGATGAGGCTGAGCGTGACGATCGTCACTGTGGCCGGGCGGCAGAGCGGCAGCGTCACGTAGAGGAAGTTCTGGAGCTTCGACGCCCCGTCGATCCGGGCGGCCTCGAAGTAGTCCTTGGGGATCGAGACGATCCCCGCGATGTAGATCACGGTCGCCATGCCGACGCCCTTCCACACATCGACCAACGCGACGGAGATGAGCGCCAGGCGGGGATTGGTCAGCCAGTCGGGGCCCACGATGCCGATCGCCGCCAGGGCTTGGTTGATGGCGCCCTCAGTGGGGTGCATGAGCACGGTGAAGGTGATGCCGACGCCCACCGTCGACACGACCACCGGAAAGAAGATCACTGCCCGCAGATAGCCCCTGGCGATGATCTGCGAGGTCAGCAGCACCGCACAGCCGAGGCCGAGTACGACCTTCAGGCTGGCGCTGACCGCCGCGAAGACCAGCGTGTTGACCAGGCCCTGCAGCAGGAAGGGCTCGCGCAGGAACTGCGCGAAGTTGTCGAGACCGATGAAGGTGGCGTCGAACAGCGACCACCGCATCAGGCTGAAATAGAAGGACGAGGCGGTCGGCAGCAGGAACAGGATCACGTAGATCGCCGCCGCGGGCGCATAGAACCAATAGGGGTACAGCCCACCGGACTTGAATCGCCGCCTGGGCGTCGAACGTTGCGCCGCAAGGCCTGTCATCGACAAATCACTCATCGTCCACCAACTGCTTCACAAGGAGCAGCTCCGGACGGGTCCGGAGCTGCTGTCAGGCGGGATGATCACCAGCCGGCGAGACCGAGCTGCTGAGCCTGCTTACGGACGTCTTCGTCGTAGAGCTTGGCCCCCTCTTCGGCCGTCATGATGCCGGAGCCGACCGAGACAGTGATCTGCTCGAGCGCCGGCCCCTTGATGGGCGAGAGGAACTCGAGGGCCGGGGAGTTGTTGCCGCTGTCCCAGAACGGAAGCATGTCGGAGACGGCCGGCGCCGCGCCCTCGAGCACGCAGCCCTTGACCAGGAAGGGACCAGTGCCGCCGCCGGTGCTCTTGAGAATCTCGCAGCCTTCGGGGCTGACAACGAAGGCCAGGAATTTCTTGGCAGCATCGAGATTGGGCGTGTTCTTCGACACATAGAGCGCCTGCGGCATCCACGCTGTAAGGCCGTTGTGCGAGGCATCATCGCTCGGCACAGGGAAGTAGCCGACGTCCTTCAACTGATCCGGATAGGTCGCTCCCATGGCACGCAGCGCACCGCTGATGATCGGGTAGTGCGCTCCCTCTCCAGTCGCCAGCATGCGGATGCCATCCTGGTAGCCGGCCGAGGCGAAGTCCTTGTTGAACAGGCCGGCCTTGAAGACCTGCTGCAGCTTCTGGAAGCTGCGCAGCGCTGCCGGGTCCGTCGCGAACTTTGCCTTGCCCTCAGTGTAGAGTGTGGCGAAATCCGGCTCGGCAGCCTGGACGTTGTAGAAGTCGGCGAGGATCAGGATCTGGCTGGTCCAGCTGTCCTTGTAGGTCTGGATGATCGGGGCGACCTTGCCGTCCTTGAGGATCGCCTCATTGTTCGCGATGAACTCGTCCCAGGTCTTGGGAACCGAGAGGCCAAGACGTTCATAGATCGGCTTGTTGTAGAGGATGCCGCCAGCCGAGGCCGTGCTGAACGGCGCTCCCACGATGGCGCCCTCCGGCGTCGAGACAACACGCTTGAACGTCTCCTGCACATCGGCCTGCCAGGGCTCGTTGCTGAGATCGGCCATGAACTGCCCGGGATTGAGCGCCCTCAGCAGCGAGCCCGAGTTGTAGGTGAACAGGTCGGTGATCGTGCCGGTCGCGAGGCGGGTCTTCACCAAGTTGCCCCCTTCCTCGCCGCCTGGCCTGGTTTCGATCTCGACATTGACGTCGGGGTTCGCGGCTTCAAAGCCGGCCACCAAGGCCTCGAACCTCGTCAGCACCTCGGGTGAGTTGTCGACGAGCAGCGATACGGTCACCTGCTGCGCGTGCGCACCTCCCGCGATCAGCGTCATCGCCAACAAACTGGCGCCTGCCAGCATGTTGCGGATCAGTGGTCTAGCCATTCAATTCCTCCGTTGTCTCCTCGCGCCCCCGTTCGGCCCAGGGTCGGTCGCAGTTGCGGTTGCCGCGGGCGCACCGAGGCGCCCATCCCTGCTCCACCCCACGCTTCTTATCGAGCGCATACCTGCTTGGCTTAGCCTACAAACTCAAAGTGTGCAAGGTTGCACATTCAACGTTGCACGTGATTTGCGTCAGGGCATGTTGGCGGCAAGCAGGGACTCACCGATCAGTTGCCTGCCAGGTATGGCGTATTTGAACACGGCAACATGCTTGCCCGGTCCGACGATGGCGTCGACGCCCGCCATGATCGGCGTGCCATCGAGTTCGGCATCGCGGTATTCGAGCGATAGCCGCAGCGTGCCGCGCGCCCCTTCGGGCACGACGAACTCGTAACGGACCTCGTCGCCAACCAGCGTCCAGGACGCCGAAATCCGGCCCCGCACCGAGTCGTAATGGGCAGTAACGGGGGACAATCCATCCACGATGGTCGGAGAAAAGACGATGCTCTCAAAGCCCGGCGCAGTCTCGTCCGGGCGGAACCCGGCGACACCCTCGAGAAGCCACTCGCACACCGCCCCGAAGGCGTAGTGGTTGAACGAGTTCATCTGCGGATCGTAGATCGTGCCGTCGGCGCGGATGGCATCCCAGCGCTCCCAGACGGTCGTTGCCCCCATGCGCACCTGATAGAGCCAGCCGGGCACGTCCTCCTGCAGGAACACCTCACCAGCAAGGGCGCCCTCCCCTACCTTCACCAAGGCCGGAAGGAGGGCCGGCGTGCCGATGAACCCGGTTCCGAGCCGGCCGCCGGTCCGCATGATGGCGCTCCGGAAATATCCCGTCGCCGCGGCGATCTTGTCGCTTGGGACCAAGCCATGGAGCAGCGCCAGCGCGTAGGACGTCTGGTCGTCGTAGGCGAGTCGGCCGGATGGCGTGACGAACTCGTCGCGGAAGGCGGTTTCGACCTCCGAACGCAGCGTCGTCAACCGCGAGGCGATACTGGGTTCGCCGACGAGCTCGGCCGCGCGAACGGCGATGCCGAGGCTGATGTAGAGATAGAGCGTTGCAGCCGCATCATCGCCGATGGTCGGCAGTGGCTTGGAACTGGGTCCCTTGGGCTGCAGCCAATCGCCGAGGCAGAAGCCCCGTGCTCCCGGAGTCGCAGGCGGCCGCACGATCCCGTCCCGGGTCAGCGACCAGACGAAATCGATCCACTTGACCATGGCAGGCAGCGTTTCGGCGAGGATGTCCCTGTCGCCATATTGGAGGTAGAGCCGCCACGGGATGACGGTGATGGCGTCGCCCCAGCCGGTCGAGCCGTACTGCATGCGCTTGCCCGGCTTCACGCGCACAATGTGTGGGGACGTGTGCGAGATGGCGCCATCCGGCGCTTGGTCGATCATCAACTCGCGCACATACTTGACGAGGAAGTCGTGGCTGTCCGCGAGATAGCAGGCGGTGCCCGCGAACACCTGCGCGTCGCCGCTAAAGCCCAGCCGCTCGTCGCGTTGCGGGCAGTCGGTCGGCACGTCGATGAAGTTGGAGCGGTGCGACCAGATGGCGTTCTGGAAGAAGCGGTTCACCAATGGGTTGCCGCTCGAAAAAGAGGCGGTTGCCTGGGGGACCGAAGATATCGGCACGGACTGGATGCGTGTGATGCGCGCGGAGCCTTTGATCGTGACGCGGGCGTAGCGAAAGCCCTGATAGGTGAAGTGCGGGCTATAGCCAGCGAGCCCGCGCTCATCGACCTGCAGCCTGATGATGGCCTCGGCGCTCCGGTAGTTGCCATTGTAGAACTGCCCGTGCTTGTCGAGCACTTCGGCGTGCTCAATCAGGACCTCGGACGGCCCATCGGCCGCGAGCGTAAGGCGGACATATCCGGCCGTGTTCTGCCCGAAGTCGTAGAGGGTGCGGCCCTCGCGATCCTGCCATTCCTTAACCGGATCGAGCGGCTCAAGCTCTCGCACCGGCTCGCATTCATGCGCGATGAGCTTGCCGGGATCGAAATCGACAACTTCGACGCCTTGCTTCACCTTCGGCGTCATCGTCGCATCGAAGATCTCGCCGAAATAGATCTGGGACTTGCGGATGGGCGTCTCTCCGCTCGTCCACTGCCCGTCCGTGCACACCACTACGTCGGCGAGACCTGTCCCGCCCCTGATCTCGGCGATCGCCGAAACCCTGGTGCCCCAGATGTTCTTGCGTCGCTCCTCGATCCACATCAGCGGGGATCGATACCAACCGTCGCCGATCCAGATCGTGATGGTATTGGCGCCCTCCTTGAGCAGGTGGGCGACATCGTAGACCTGGTAGGAGAGCCTCGCGTCGTAGTTCGTCCAGCCGGGCGTCAGCGCATCCTCGCCCACCCGTTGGCCATTGATGAATGCCCGGTAGAGTCCCAGCGCCGAGATGCGGAGCACCTCGTTTCCGTTGAGCCTAGAGATGCTGAATTCGCGCGCGACCTGGCTCGCCGGGGTGCCCTCTCCGCCATCGGCCAGGGGGCGGATCATCCTGGCTGCCCAACCTATGGCCTCAATGCCCTTCGCCCCTCTGATCAACTCGACCTCCCAACCACTCAAAATGAGAAAACGTGCAAGGTTGCACATTTGGGTCGTGTAACGTCGTTCGGGTGGGATTACAACGGGTCCAGTCCCTGGGACGGCAACGGACGCCGTCAGGGACTCGCCATTTGCTGAGAATCCACCGGGTCTGCTATCGACAGCGGAGGGGACCCGAGATGAACAAGATCGAGCAGAAGCGAGGCGGCCCGGCAAAGAGCAAGCCGAAGCGTGTCACCATTCTTCAGGTGGCCGCCGATGCCGGCGTGTCGTTTGCCGCCGTATCCAAGGTTCTGCGCAATGCCTATGGCGTGAGCGACTCGCTTCGCGAGCGGGTGAACGCTTCGATCAAGAAGCTGGGCTACACCCCCAACACCGCTGCCCGCGGGCTGCGCGGACGATCCTTCGTCGTCGGTGTTGTCTTTCCCGACATGCGCAACCCCTTCCTCGCCGATATTTTTGCCGGCATCAGCGCGGGCTTCGAACGTACGCCCTACCAGACGGTGCAAGGCATCGCCTCGCAGTCGAGCGAAAGCGACCTCACGCAGGCAATGATCGACATGCAGATGGACGGGCTCATACTCGTTTCGAGCAGCCTGTCGTCCGAGCAACTCACCGAGCTTGGGAGCCGTATCCCCATGGTGGCCATCGGCAATCGTCCGCTCGCCGCGACGACGTTCGACACGGTGAACAATAACGACGAGCAAAGCGGACGATTGGTGGTCCAACATCTCGTAAAGCAGGGTGCTGAGCGCATCGCCATGCTGAGCCTTGAACACCCCACGGCCATGCGGATGCGAGAAAGCGGCTACCGGCACGAGATGGAGGCCCAGGGGCTCGCCGCCCGCATCAACACTGTCCGCACCGAGCAGACCCCCAGGGGGATCTATGGCGGCATGGAAAAACTGCTGGAGAGCGCACCGCAGGCGATCTTCTGCTGGTGCGACGCAGTGGCCTTCGAAGCGATCAGCCATGCGCGCTCAAGTGGACTCCGTGTTCCAGAGGACCTGGCCATCGTCGGCCACGACAACACCGTGTACTGCGCACTCGATCAGAACAGCCTGACGAGCGTCGACCAGTCGGGCGAACAGATCGGCACACACGCTGCGAGGTTGCTCGTCGAGAGATTCGAGGGGCGCACCGAAACCGAACAGATCCTGCTGCAGCCGAGGTTGGTGGTGCGCCGGAGCAGCACCCTGGGCGGATGAACAGGGACTGCAGGCCGGCCACAACAGTGCAGTCTCGTCGCGGCGTCCCGAATGGGCTGGCGATTTTGGGGCCCACGATCCTGACACCTGGCGCGCCGGAGGAGCGAGCCGACTAGAGGTCAGATCCCCTTCTTTCATCGACCAGCCTGATCTTGCGCTGGTTGATCTCCCGCACGGCAGAGATGACCCGCGTGCGGGTTTCATCGCTCACGCTGGTGCCCTTGAGGGCGCGATGCACCGTGCTCTCGGCGACGCCGACGAGTTGAGCGATTTCCTTGATCGTCCCAAGGCGCTCGATGCCCAGCGCGGGTTCGAACATGGCCCCCTCCGCCTACTTCTTCCGGCGCTGCCGGTACTGGTCGACGATGACCGCACCCACGATGATCACGCCCTTGATCATCTCCTGGTAGAACGCGTCGACCCTCAGGAATGTGAAGCCGGAGATCATGGTGCCGAGGATGATCATGCCGATCACCGTGCCGAGGATGGAACCGCGCCCGCCGGCCAGCGAGGTGCCGCCGATCACCGCCATGGTGATGGCGTCGAGCTCGTTCATCACGCCCATACCGGCCTGGCCGCTTTGGGCGCGAGCTGCGGTCATCACGCCGGCGAGCCCCGCCAGCAGCCCGGCGATGGCGTAGACCTTGACCAGGTGCCGCTCGATGTTGATGCCCGAGACGCGCGCCGCCTGCGGGTTGGCGCCGATGGCATAAGTGAACTTGCCGTAGCGGGTATAGCGCAGCGCGACGTGGAAGATGGCCGCGACGACAAGCAGCACGACGACCGGCCAGATCCAGGTACCGATAAAGGTGAACTGCTCGGTGAGACCCGAAACCGGCTTGCCGGTGGTGTACCACTTGGCGACGCCGCGGGCTGACACCATCATGCCCAGCGTCGCAATGAACGGCGGTATCCTGGTGTAGGCGATGAGGGCGCCGTTGATGACGCCGGCGAGGAGCCCGAACAGCAGCCCTGCCCCGATCGGGATGACGAACGGCAGGTCCACCAGCCCGGGGTAGACCGGTGTCGGCCACGTCGACGACTGCGCAAGGCTGGCTGCGACCATGGCGGTGGCGCCGACCACCGACCCGGAACTGAGGTCGATGCCGCCGGCAATGATCACCTGCGTCACACCGACGGCGATGATGCCGAGCACCGAGACCTGCAGGATCATGATCTGCAGCCGGGCGGGGTTACCGAGGAAGCTCTGGTGGACGAAGATCCAGCCCAGCGCCTCGAAGATCAGCGCGATGCCGACCAGCACCAGAAAGATGCTCAGTTCGGTGGGCAGCCGCCGCCTGCGCTGCGCCGTTGGCCTTGTGGCGGCCGTCGCACTCGCGTTCTCAATGCTCATCGTTTTCCTCCCTCTCGAGCGCCCGCCTCAGCGCGACGCGAGATCCATGACCTTGACCTGGTCGGCGTCGGCGCGATCGACGAAGCCGGTGACCCGCCCCTCGTGCATCACCATGATGCGGTCGCTCATCCCCAGCACCTCCGGCATTTCGGACGAGATCATCAGCACCGCGACGCCCTGCCGGACGAGGCCGGAGACCAGCCGATGGATTTCCGCCTTGGCTCCGACATCGATGCCGCGCGTCGGCTCGTCGAGGATCAGGATCTTGGGATTGGTGAGCAGCCAGCGACCGATCAGCACCTTCTGCTGGTTGCCGCCCGACAGGTTCTCGACCGTCTCGTTGAGGCTCGGGGTCTTGACCCTGAGCGTCTCGGCCATCTTCTCGCAGGCGTCGATCACGCCCCGCTCGTCGACAAAGCCGAGCCTGACAAAACGATCCTGCAGCACGGCGACCTGCATGTTCTCGAGCACGTCGAGAATGAGCAGGCACCCGGTCTCCTTGCGGTCCTCGGTGAGGAAGGCCATGCCGTGCCGGATCGCTTCATTGGGCGAGGCGACCGACACCTCAGTGCCGTTGATCGCAATCGTGCCAACGCTGGCGGGCGTGACGCCGAACAGCGTTTCGGCAACGTTCGAGCGGCCCGACCCGACGAGGCCGGCGAGGCCGAGAATTTCGCCCGAGCGGATGTCGAAGCTCACGTCGGAGAAGACGCCGTTGAGGGTCAGCCCCTTGACCGAGAGCACGACGTCCCCGATCGGCACCTCTTCCTTGGGGAACATCTGGGTGATCTCGCGCCCCACCATCATGCGGATGATGTCGTCGCGGGTGATCTCGCCCGAGGCGTGCGTGCCGATGTAGCGGCCGTCGCGGAACACCGATACCTCGTCGGCGATCTCGAACAGCTCGTTCATCTTGTGCGTGATGTAGACGATGCCCTTCCCCTCGGACCGCAGCGCGCGGATGATCTCGAACAGGTGCTCCACCTCGCGCTCAGTGAGCGCCGAAGTCGGCTCGTCCATGATCAGCACATCGGATTGGTAGGAGACGGCCTTGGCGATCTCGACCATCTGGCGGCTCGCGACCGAGAGCTCCTGCACCTTGATCTCGGGATCGATCGGGATGCGGAGCCGCTCCAGCAGCTCGCGCGTCATGTCGCGCATCTTCTTGTGGTCGACCATGCCGAAGGCGCCGAGCGGCTCGCGGCGGATCCAGATGTTCTCCGCCACCGTCATGTAGGCCATCAGGTTGAGCTCCTGATGGATCATCGCGATGCCGTTCTCGAGCGCATCGAGCGGGGATACGAGCCGGATGTCCTGGCCCTTGAGCCGCACCTCGCCCGTATCGGGCTGATAGATGCCGGCGAGTATCTTCATCAGCGTCGACTTGCCCGCGCCGTTCTCGCCCATCAGTGCATGCACACTGCCGCGCTTCAGTTTGAACTGGACGTCGTCGAGGGCCAGCACACCCGGGAATTCCTTGCGGATCCCGCTCACCTCCAGCAGGAACTCGGATTGCGGAACCGCGCCGCTCTCGCGGACCGCGCGCATGGTCGTCGGACTGAGCATGGAATTTCCTTTCCATCCAGGCGGGGAAAGAAGGGACGCATGCGGCTCGCACGCGTCCCCAGTGCGGGAGGAGAGATCCCGTTAGTTCTTGGCCTGGTAGTCCGCGAGATTGGCGGGGGTCACGAGCTCGAACGGGATCCAGACTTTCTGGTCCACGGCTTCGCCACGCGCCAGCTTGAGGGCGGCATCGACCGAGCCCTGGCCCTGGCCGGCAGCGTTCTGGAACACCGTGACATCGAGGTCGCCCGCCGCCATGGCCGCCAGCGCGTCCTGCGTGGCATCGACGCCGCCGATCACCACCGAGTCCATGGCCCGGCCGGAGGCCTTGAGGGCCTGGATGGCGCCGATCGCCATCTCGTCATTGTTGGCGACGACAGCATCGAACTGCAGGCCGGCGGAGAGCCAGTTGGTCATCAGGTCGGAGCCCTGCGTACGCGACCAGTTGGCGGTCTGCTCCTCCACGATCTTGAGACCGGAGCACTCCGGCGTTGCCAGCACGTCGTGCACGTCGGCGGTCCGCTGCACGGCTGCCTGGTTGGAGAGCTCGCCCATCATCACGACGATGTTGCCCTTGCCGCCCAAGAGCTTGCAGACCTCCTTGGTCTCGAGCGTGCCGCTATCGACTTCGTTCGACGCGACGAACGCGGCGTTGTCGGGCAGCGCGTCGACGTCGATCGGTTGGCGGTTCACATAGACCAGCGGGATCTTGGCGTCGGCGGCAAGCTTGGTCATCGCCGCGGTGGCCGAAGTATCCACCGGGTTGACGATGATGGCGTCGACGCCGGAGGCGATGAAGTTCTGGATCTGGCTCAACTGCTTGGCCACATCGTTCTGCGCGTCCTCGACCTGCAGGTTCACCCCGTCGAGCGTTTTCGCATAGTCGATCATGCCGTTGCGCAGCACGGTGAGGAAGTTGTCGTCGAACAGAGCCATGCTGACGCCGACATTCTCGGCCATCGCGGTTCCGGTCATCAGTGCCAGCGCGAGGCCGGCCAGAATGGTCTTCTTCAATTCGATATCCTCCACTTTGCGGCGTCCGGCGGCGCCTGAACATGCCGGAGGCCCCCTCCCTGAGGGCCCGGTCGTGAGGCAGCTAGGCCGCCTGGGCGGCGAGTTGCCCCCTGACGAACTCGATGCTCTTGCTGATGGCAGCGGCCGGATCGGTCAGCGTTCTCAGCTCGTCGGCGAACGGCTCGAACGAGAAGGGACCGCGATAGCCGGCGGCGGTGAGGGCAGCGATCTGCTCGACGTTGCCAATGCGATCGCGTGCATCGACGAGGACGCGGTGAGCATCGCGCATGTCGCGGATCGCGACGTTCGGATCATCGACGCCGGAGATGTGGACGAGGCCGGTGAACTCCGGGAACAGGTCCGGCTCCCCCGCCAGATGGTGGTGGAACGTGTCGTGAGTGACGCGGAATACGTTCTCGCCCAGCACTGTCCGGATGGCTTGCACCGCCTCGCGCTTCGAACGCAGGCTGCAAATCTCGAAGCCCAGCGGCTCGACGAGCCCGATGATCCCGGCATCTTCCAGCATCGGCTTCAGCGCGGTCAGTGCGGTGCGGACATTGGCCTGACGCTCGCCGTCACCGCGGCCAGAGCCATCGTTCACGGGCACAAGGATCAGCGCCGCCGCGTCGCAATCCCGAGCGTATTGGATGAGAGCCCGCGCCTCGCGCTCACGCTCCGAGGTCCAGTCGTTGAAACGCTGCAGCGCGTTGATGGTGAGGATCGAGACGCCAGCCGCTTCAGCCTTTGCCCGCACGGTCGCAGCCGAGGCGCCGTCGAGGATCGCCTGGCCGGCGATGTCGTTGCGGATTTCGACGCCAGTCAGGCCCAGCGATCGCGCCAGCCTGAAGAAAGAGACCAGGTCGAGCTGCGGCGCGACCATATGATTGAGGGCGAAGTCGATCGTTGACGACATGGCGGCAGTCCTCCCCTCCGGCTGCGCGTTCTTGTGCGCGTTCTGCCGGCCAAGATGGAACGTTTGTAACATTCCAATTGGTGTTTAGACTGCCCGTTCCATTCCGGAAGTGTCAAACCGGAAGATTGTTTCCTATCACGAACCTATCATTGCCCATCATTTTGGTGATGATAGGCGATGACGGAAACTTCAGGGTTCAGATGTTCTCGCTGATATAGAGGTCTGCCGGTAGCAGGACCTGGGTCATGCCGCGCTGCGGCTCGGACACGGCCTGCGCCAGGACCTCGACCGTTCGCTGGGCCAGCGCCGGAACCGGCGTTCCCAGGACCAGGTCGATAACGCCATCGATGAGCGCCTGCCGGGTTACCGGCGTGAGCTCGTTGCAGACCGTGACGATGCGCCGTCCCCTGGCCTCTTCGCGCAGGGCCCGCACCAGCCCCTCCTCGCCGCCGCCACAGCAGTAGATCCCGACGAGATCCGGATGCGAGGTCACGAGGTCGATGACCGCCTCGTAGCAGAGCTGGTGGTCATCGAGGTTCACCACCGGCTCGAGCAGAGTGAATTGCGGCGCATTCTCCCGCATGTAGCTGCGAAAGCTGATCTCCGACGTCTCCTGGCTGAGATAGCGATGACTGCCGATCACGATGCCGACCTTGCCTGCCTCCGGCGACAGCCGGGAGATCGCCCAGGCGGCAGTGCGCCCCGACTTATGCCGATCGGCCATCAGGCAGCCGGCCCGGTTGGGCGCCGTCACGTCGGTGATCAGCGTCACCACCGGCTTGCCACTGGCAGCGAGTTCGCCGATCGCCTCGTTGACGATCGGATGGTCGACGGCAACGACAGCGACGGCATCCACGCGTGGCGCGATCTCGCGCAGGCGTGCGGCGATGCTCGACGGCACGATCTCGTCTATATGCTCGACGATGGCGCGGCCCTGGATAAAGCTGGCGCTGCGCGTCGCCTCGATGAGAGCCTCCGCAAGCGCTGTGTAGTAGGCGTTGCGGCGCTGCAGCAGGAACCCGAACGTGCGCTGCGGCACCTCGTTCAGCCGCTGCTTCAACAGGCCCGTTGCGTGATAGCCGATCGCTTCAGCCGCCTCGACCACGCGCAGCGCTGTCGCCTCGCGGACGGGTAGGCGTCGGTTCAGCACACGGTCCACTGTGGCCACGCTCACGCCGGCGACATCGGCGAGATCGGCAATGGTTGGTCGCTTCATCGTGGCACGTTCCGCTCATTGGCTGATGGGGCAGATGATTGTTTCTGATAGAATACATCATGGCGGCGTTGCGCCACAACGACTATTGCGGGTAGCCGTTGCTCGACGTTGCCGGTCCATCCGGCAGTGTGGAGGAGACGATGACGAACCCAACAACGACCAGGCGCGACTACAGCCTGTTCGGGCCTGACGCCCAACGCGCCGTGGAAAGCGGCCTCGCTGCCGCCGAGTGGTACCACACCGATGTGCCGCGCAAGCAGATGAAGGAGCTGATGCAGCGCTCGGATGCGCCCGCCATCCGCGACACCATCATATGGCTGGGCCTGATGGCTATCTTTGCGGCCGGCGGCATCTACTTCTGGGGCTCGTGGTGGGCCGTGCCGCTCTTCCTCGCCTATGGCGTGCTCTACGGCTCGGCCACAGACTCGCGCTGGCACGAATGCGGCCACGGCACAGCGTTCAAGACGCAGTGGATGAACCGCGCCGTCTATCAGCTCGCGTGCTTCATGATCATGCGCAACCCGGTGACCTGGCGCTGGAGCCACGCCCGGCACCACACCGACACGGTTATCGTCGGGCGCGATCCCGAGATCGCGGTGATGCGGCCGCCGGACCTGTTGCGGCTCATCGCCAACTTCGTCGGCCTCTACGACGCCTGGTTCGCGATCGGCGACATGCTGCGCAACGCCGCCGGCAACCTCAGCTCGGCCGAAAAGAGCTTCATCCCTGAGATGGAGCAGCACAAGGTGATCCGCGTCGCCCGGATCTGGCTCGCGATCTACGCCGTGGTGATCGGCCTCGCCCTGTACATGCAGTCGATCCTGCCGCTGATGCTGGTCGGGCTGCCCCGGCTCTACGGCGCCTGGCACCACGTGATGACCGGGCTGTTGCAGCATGGCGGGCTGGCCGAGAACGTCACCGACCACCGGCTCAATTCGCGCAGCGTCCTGATGAACCCGATCAGCCGGTTCATCTACTGGAACATGAACTACCACGTGGAGCACCACATGTTCCCGATGGTGCCCTACCACGCGCTGCCCAGGCTGCACGAGGCGATCAAGCATGACCTGCCGGCGCCGACCCCGTCCGTTCTCGCCGGCTATCGCGAGATGATCCCGGCCTTCCTGCGCCAGCTGAAATACGAGGACTATTTCCTCAAGCGCGAGCTGCCGCCGACGGCCAAACCGTACCGCGAAGAGCTGCACGCTGCGCCAGTGCCGGCCGCAGCCGAATAGACGAACTGACTGGGAGGAGAGCCCGATGGGCCAGTGGGTACAAGCCTGCAGCGTGGACGATGTCGACGAGGAGGACCTGATCCGCTTCGATCACGCCGGGCGGGTGTTCGCCATCTACAAGAGCCCCGACGGCGAGTTCTTCGCTACGGACGGCATCTGCACGCACGAGCATGCGTTCCTGTCGGACGGGCTTGTCATGGGCGACGTGATCGAGTGCCCCAAGCACAATGGCCGCTTCAGCTACAAGACCGGCGTGGCGAAGAGCGCCCCGGCCTGCGTCAACCTCGTGACCTATCCGGTGAAGGTCGAGGACGACGCGGTCCTCGTGGAGATCGGTTGAGCCATGCGCGCCGGCATGGTCATCGTTGGAGCGGGCGAATGCGGATTGCGCGCTGCCCTTGCCCTGCGCAGCAAGGGCTATGACGGCCCCATCGACCTGATCGGCTCCGAGCCGCATCTCCCCTACGAGCGCCCGCCGCTGTCGAAGGCTGTCCTCGCCACAGACGATGCGCCGGCGCGGTTCGTGACGCATCGCGACCAACTGGCTGAGGCGCGGATCACGCATCGGGTAAGCCTCGTCACCGCCATCGACCGACACCGCAAACGGATCAGCCTCGGCGACGGCGACACCCTTGCATACGATCGGCTGCTGCTTGCCACCGGAGCGCGACCGCGCAAGCTCATGCACGAAGGGATCTACATCCCCGGCATCGCCTATCTGCGCACGATCGACGACTGCGTCTCGCTACGCGATCGCCTGCCGCAAGGCGCGGAGCTCCTTGTCCTCGGGGGCGGCTTTCTCGGTCTCGAGATCGCTGCGACGGCCCGCGACCGCGGTGCGAAAGTGACCGTTATCGAGACGCAGCCGCGCATCCTCATGCGCGGCGTCCCCGAGGCGATCGCTGAAGTGGTTGCGGCGCGGCACGCCATGGCCGGCGTCGAGATCCATTGCGGCACGCCCGTCGAGCGCATCGATACCAACGCCACCGACGCAGCGGTCACGCTCGCCGACGGCCGCACCTTCCTCGGCGACCTGCTGGTCGCGAGTATCGGTGCAGTCCCCAATGCCGAGCTTGCGGCGGCGGCAGGCCTCACCGTCGATAACGGCATCGTCGTCGATACCCGGCTTGCGACGACCGACCCCGACATCTTTGCCGCCGGCGATTGCTGCGCCTTTCCGCTCGCGAGCCGCGATGGCCGCATCGTGCGCCTCGAATCCTGGCGCAACGCCACCGACCAGGCCGAAATCGCCGCCGCCAACATGCTGGGCGAGGCGACACAGCATTCGGCCGTGCCCTGGTTCTGGTCCGATCAGTACGACCTCACGCTGCAGGTCGCCGGCCTCGCCGATCCGGACCACAAGACTGTCCGCCGCGATCTCGGCGATGGCGCCTTCATTCTGTTCCATCTCGACGAGGGCGGCCGGCTGCTGGCCGCCAGTGGCATCGGGGTGGGCGGCGCCGTCGCACGCGACATCCGGCTTGCCGAAATGCTGATCGCACGCGGCACGCGGCCGGATCCGATACTGTTGGCCCGAGCCGACGCGAAATTGAAAACGATGCTCGCCGCCTGACGAAGATCGGGGGAGTTCGACAAACGGGAGAGTTGAGACATGCAGTTCGCCAAGTTCAGGGATGACGCCACCCGCGTCAGCCGGCTGGGGTTCGGCGCAATGGGCTTTGCGGGCTGGTTCGGCGCGCAAAGCGACAGAGAACACGTGCACGCCCTGCACCTCGCCATGGAGCGCGGAGTGAACTTCATCGACACGGCACGTGCCTACGGTGAATCCGAGCGCATCGTCGGTGTCGCCATCAAGGAGTGGAGCGGCCTCCGACCGTTCGTCGCCACCAAGGTCGCGGGCTTGGCCGGACAGCGCCAATGGGGCACGCCGGTCGACGTGAACGCGGCTTATCCAAAAGGTCACTGCACCGCCGATTGCGAGCGGTCGCTCAGGACGCTGGGGCTCGAGCAGATCGACCTACTGCAGCTGCACACCTATTGGGCCTCCTGGGGCACTTCCGGTCATTGGCTGGACGAGCTGCAGAGGCTCAAGGAGCAGGGCAAGGTGCGCTATATCGGGGTATCGATCCCCGATCACCGCTCCGACATGGCGCTGGCACTGGCGCAAAACGGCGCGATCGACAGCATCCAGACCATCATCAACATCTTCGATCCGCTGGCGCTCGAGATGCTGGTGCCGGCCTGTGCCGCCAACTCCGTGGCAGTGATTGCGCGCTGCGTCCTCGATGAGGGCGGGCTCACGGGCTATCTGCAGCGCGACACCCGGTTCGAGCCGGGCGATTTCCGCGATGGCTATTTCGATCTATCGGTGCCGCGAGAGGCCTACATTGCCAAGGTCGATCGCCTGCGCCGCTACATCCCGAAATACGCCTCTTCTCTTGCCGCCCTCGCTCTACGCTTCGTGCTGCAGCACCCCGGCGTCACCACCGCCATTTCCTCGATGCATGTGCCGCAGCACGCGCAGATGAATATCGACGCGGTCGCCGAGGGCCCGCTACCCGACGAGGTCTTCACCGAGCTGTTCGAAAAGCACCGCTGGACGAAGAACTTCGCCGACTTCAAGAACTTCGGCTTGCTCGAGGACGCCTGACGGATTGTCCCGTCGACCGAGGGCTAGCTCAGCGGGCCGCCTTGTTCCTTGACCATCTGGACCAGTCGCTTGAAGACACTGGCGCTCTGGCGGATGCCGTCATGCTCGAACTCGTTGGTGATCCACGGCGTGAGGTTGCCGACCTCCGAGGCGGTCTCGAGCGACAGCCCGGCATCGACATAGAGATCGTCATGATAGACGACCGCCGCGACGGGAACGTCGTTCGCCGTCAGGCGGGCGGGGTCGTAGAGCGGTAGATATGTCTCTCTTTTGGCGAGGGCCTCGGTGGCCGCGCGGAAGGGACGGAGAGAGCGGATTTCCTCGAACATCCACGGGAACATCATCTCGCCGGTGAACAGCAGCGGCCGGGCCGCCGGCGAGAACTCGGGATGGTTGAGGCGTTCGCGCTCGGCGGCCCAATTGGTGGCGCCGGCATTGTGGCCGTAAATGCTCTCCTGCAAGGCGGCGAAGAGCGGGCCACCGTCGTAGCTGGTCTCGCTCATGATCGTCGCAAGGAAATGGTCCGAGAGATGCTCGGGTGAAGAGAATGCCTCGTCGATCAACCAATGGATGTTCTCGAGCCCGGGTCCCATGCCCAGGTCGATGCCGACGATCTGGAGGCGCCTGACCGTCAGCCGGTCGCCGTCCGGCAACCGCACATCATTGGCATCGATGAAATCGGCCAGAGCGGCAACGCGGGCCACATCGTCGGGGTAGCGCTTGTAGAAGCGCGCCGATTTGGCCGCGGCGCGTGGGTAGGTGCGACGATAGACTTCTTCGGCCGATGGCCTGAGGCTCCCGAGACCGCCGGCGACGTAGCAGGCGCCAAGGGCGTCGGGGTAGCGCGACAGGTAGGTGAGGGTCAAAAAGCCGCCGTAGCTTTGCCCGAGCGACTCCCAGCGCTTGCCGGCGAAAAGCGTCTTCCGCACATGCTCGAAGTCATCGACGATCGAATCGGCGCGGAACTTGACGAGATAGTCCGCACCGGCTGCGCCATCGGCGAACTGCGCCATCGTCGCGGCCTCGATGCGGGTGGAGCGTCCGGTGCCGCGTTGATCGGGGAGGATGACGCGATGGGTTTTCAGCGCCTCGGCGAGCCACGATGGGCTGCCGGCGGTGGGACGTGGCGACTTGCCCCCGGGGCCGCCCTGGAGAAACACCAGCAGCGGCAGATTGTCAGCCTTCTTGGTCGGGTCGACGACTTCGCGCACGAACACTTCGATCATGGGCGAGCTGGTCGGATCGGCCCAGTCGAGCGGCACCGGAACCAGATGGTCGCGAATGTGCATGCCGGGAATGGTGTATTCGGCGACTGGCATGTCGGTCTTTCCTAGCGGACGCGCGGGTCGAGCAAAACGTAGATGATGTCGACGGCGATGTTGGCAATGACGATGAAGAAGCCGCCCAGGAGGACGACGCCGATAATGATGGGCCGATCGAGATTGGCCACGGCCTGCACGGCCAGCGCGCCCACGCCCTGAAGCCCATAAACCTGCTCGATGACGATGGCACCGCCCAGCAGCAGCGCGACATCGGCGCCGAGCTGGCTGACGAGCGGCGTCAGCGTCGCGCGCATGGCGTGCTTCCAGACGACCTTGCGCTCACTGAGGCCCTTGGCGCGGGCGGTGCGGATGTAGTCCTCGCCCATCACCTCGAGCATCTGCCCGCGCGTCAATCGCGCATAGACGGCCGAGGTAGTGAGAGCGAGTGTCGACCATGGCAGGATCAGGTGCCAGGCCCAGATTGCAGGGTTGGGCAGGAATGGCTTGAAACCGCCCGCAGGGAGCAAAGTGAAGCCCGCCTGTCGCGGCAGGAAATAGAACAGGTAGAGCGACACCATGCCGAGGACGAAGGTTGGAAAGCTCAGCCCGATGAGGATGAAGCCCTGCCCCACCCGATCGCGCAGACCTCCCGCATGCCGTGCCGACATGATGCCGACGGGAATGCCCACTGCAAGCCAGACGATGACGCCGCCGATGACCAGCGAAAGGGTCGCCGGCAGCCGGTTGATGATCAGTTTCGCGACCGGCTGCTGGTTGCGATACGAGAAGCCGAGATCGCCGTGGAGCGCATTGCCGATGAAGCGGACATATTGCTCGGTGATGGGGCGATCGAGTCCGAGATTGGTGCGGATCTGGATGAGCTGCGTTTCGGTCGCCTTGTCGCCGGCGATCATGCGGGCGGGATCGCCGGGCGCGATGAAGAACAGGAAGAAGACGAAGACGCTGAGCGCGAACAGCACCAGTGCGCCGAACATCACGCGGCCGGCGAGAAAGCGGATCATGGCTTCGTCCTCACCTGGCCTACCACCCGCCTGCCCTTCGGATCGAGCGCATCGCGGAGCCCATCGCCGAGGATGTTGAAGGCCAGCGTGGTGAGGAGCAGGGCCAGACCGGGAATCAGCACCAGCCACCAGGCGACGAGATAGATCGAGTTCGCGGCGGCATCGGCGAGCATCCCGCCCCAGCTTGGCGCCGGAGGCACGATACCCATGCCGAGGAAGGACAGCGTGGCCTCGAAGACGATCGAGCCGGGGATCATCATGGTCGTGTAGACGATGATGGGCACGCTGAGATTGGGCAGGATGTCGACGAACATGATCGACAGCGGCCCTGCCCCCAGCGAGCGGCTCGCTTCCACGAACTCCTGCCGGCGCAGCGAGATCACCTGGCCGCGGATGACGCGGCCCATCGTGGTCCAGCTGAAAAAGACGATAACGCCGATGCTGAGAGAGAGGCTGGGCCCGAAGACGGAAACCAGCGCGAGGGCGCAGAGCAGGAACGGCACGCTCATCACGAGGTCCATGGCGCGGCTCAGCACCGTGTCGACCCAGCCACCGAAGAAGCCGGCGACCATGCCGACCGTGACGCCAACGACGGCGGCGGCAAGTGCCGCGAGAATGCCGACGGTCAGCGATACGCTCGCCCCATACGCGAGGCGCACCAGCACGTCGCGGCCAAGATGATCGGTACCGAAGACGAACTCGCTGTTGGGCGCGACCGGCAGGCCCATGGGTGACAGGCCGGTGTCGCGATACTGCTCGATCGGCGAGTGGCCTGTGGCCGACGCGATCAGCGGCGCGGAGAAGGCGAAGATCACCGTGAGGATGATGAAGCAGAAGGCGGCAACGCTCGCCGGATCGCGCAAGAGGCGGCGCAGGGTGAGCGCGAGCGAGCTGCGCTGGACAACGGGGGAGGCCGCGCCGACGCTCATGCCAGCTCCGTGGCGACGGAGGTGACGAGGCGGCGACCGGCAACCGGATGGCGCGGCGGCGGTGAGACCGATGCGGCAAGCAGCGTGCGCGTATAAGGATGCTGGGGCGCGGCGTAGAGCGTTTCGGTGTCCGCCATCTCGACGATCCGGCCCGCCTCCATCACCGCGACACGGTCGCAGACATGCCGCACCACGGCGAGGTCGTGCGAGATGAAGAGGTAGGTCAGGCCCAGCTGTTCTTGCAGTGAGCGCATGAGGTTGAGGATCTGCGCCTGGATGGAGACATCGAGCGCGGAGACCGGCTCGTCATAGATGATCAGGGCGGGGTTGAGCGCCAGCGCCCGGGCGATGCCGATGCGCTGCCGCTGGCCGCCGGAGAATTCGGAGGGGAAGCGGTTGTAGTGCTCCGGATTGAGGCCGACCAGTTCCATCAGGCGCTGTACTTCGGTCTTGCGCTCGGGACCCGAGGCGATGCCGTGGATGCGGAATGGATCGCCGATGATGGCGCCGACGCGCCGGCGTGGATTGAGGGCGCCGTAGGGGTTCTGGAACACGAGCTGGACTTGCCGCCGCAGCGCCTGCCAGGCGGCGGTATCGAGCGTTGAGATGTCCTGTCCGAGCAGCGTGACGCGACCGGCGGTCATCGGGATGAGCCCCGCGATGACGCGCGCCAGCGTGGACTTGCCGCAGCCGCTCTCGCCCACCAGTCCCAGTGTCGCTCCGCGCCGCAGTTCGAGGTTGATGCCCTTGAGGACTTCGACCTCCTGCCCCCGCCAGAGCGGCCCGCCGCCCCGGAAGCTCAGGCGCACCCCTTCCACGGTGACGACGACATCGGAGGATTCGACTTTGCCTTGGCTTGCCGACGCTGGGACGGCGGCGGGCACGGGCGTGGTTTCCAGCCAGCATAAGGCTTCGAGGCCGTCGCTATAGACGCGAAGCGGCGGCGGCATGCTGCAGGCCGGCATCGCGCTCGAGCAGCGCGGCGCGAATACGCAGCCGGTCGGGTTCTGCAGCAGGCTCGGTGGGCGGCCCGGGATCGGCACCAGCTCGGCACCGGCCGCGTAGTTGGATGGCGACGAGGCAAGCAGGCCCGCCGTGTAGGGATGGCTTGGTGCCGCAAAGAGCGGCGCACTCGGCCCGATCTCCATGCGGCGCCCGGCATACATCACCATGATGTGGTCGGCGACACTCGACAGCAGCCCGAGATCGTGGGTGATCATGATCACCGTGGTACCCAGTTCGCGGCGCATCTCGTCGAGCAGGGCCACGACCTGTGCCTGTACGGTAACGTCGAGCGCTGTGGTCGGTTCGTCGGCGATCACCAGCGGCGGCCGCAGCACCAGCGCCATGGCGATCATCACGCGCTGCCGCATGCCGCCGGAGAACTGATGCGGAAAATGATCGTACCGCTCGTCGGGCGAAGTGATGCCGACGCGCGCAAGGATATCGACGACGCGCCGGCGCGCCGCTTCGCGCGACACCTTCTCATGGGCGTGGATCATCTCGGCGACCTGGCTGCCCACCGAGTAGTAGGGATGAAGGCTCGACATCGGATCCTGAAAGATCATGCCGATGCGGGAGCCTCGTATCGATTGCTGCTCACGCTGCGACAGATCGAGGAGACTTCGACCTTCGAACAGCACCTCGCCGCTGACGCGCGCCATGGGCAACAGACCGAGGATCGACTGGGCCAGAACGCTCTTTCCGGAGCCGGACTCGCCGGCGATACCGAACAGCTCGCCAGCCTCGATCGAGAACGAGACATCGCGGACCGCGTGGATGATGCCGTCTTCGGTTGGGATATCGACGCTGAGATGCCGCGCTTCCAGAACAGCCAAGCCACGCACTCCGCTAGCGAGGAGAGACCCGCGCACCTCATGGGCGCGCGGGCGTGCCTTCAGATCAGAGCCTAGCGTTGCAGCCAGACATTGGTCCAGTCACCCTGGACGCCCAGCGAGTAGGGCTCGAAACCCTGCACCGCGGCTCCATGATAGAGCACGATGAGGTTGGCGATGAGCGGAACTACGGGCGCGTCGGCCATGACCAGTTCGTCGACCTGCCCCCAGAGCTTGCCGACTTCTTCGGCGGTCGGCGCATTGATGGCCTGGTCGGCCAGCGCGTTCGCCTTGTCGTTGTTGTAGTCGGTGTAGTTGTAGGTCTGGTGCGTGCCGTCGTAGCTGAACTGGGGCTGGAACACGGAGCGCGCGGCGCCACCGGCCCAGTCGGGCGTCCAGCCCACGGGCGCGATGTCCCAGGTGCCGTCCTTGGTGTTCACCGGGTTGGTCATGAACTTCGAATAGTAGTCGGAAGCGGTGACCGGGGTGAGCTCGAGGGTGATGCCCGCACGTGCCATCGAGGCCTGGATGGTCTGGGCGATGTTGGGCTCGATGCCCTTGTTGCGGTACGGCATCTTGAGGGTGATGCCGTTGGGGAAGCCGGCCTCGGCGAGCAGCGCCTTGGCCTTTTCCGGATCACCCTTGTCGCCATCGGACGGATAGAGGTTGAACTCGTGATAGCCCAGCACACCGACACCGAAGATGCCGTTGACCGGCTTGGCGATCTCGGGGCCGCCCTGCTGTTGCACCACCGCCGCCTTGTCGACGGCATAGTTCAGCGCTTGGCGGACGCGCAGGTCCTTGAGCGCGCCATTGTTGTTGCCCGAGACGGTGTTGATGAAGATGAAATTGGTGTTGCCTGACGACACCGTCACCAGCTTGTCGTCGCCTGCAGCGATCAGCGTCTGCAGCACGGCCGGCGGAATGGTGACGTCATAGGTCATGTCGCCATCGCCCGACTGCAATTGCTGCATGATGGCATCGACGGTGAGCCCAAAGGTGAGTTGGATCTCATCGACATAGGCTTTGCGCAGCGGATCGCTGTCGGCTTTCCAGGATGGATTGCGCACCAGCTGCATCGAGCTGTCCGGCGTGTATTCGGCCGGGGTATAGGGGCCGCTGGCGATGAAGTTGGCGCGGTAGTCCGGGCCATCCGGCATGTAGTCGAGAACTTCGACCGGAGCCGGCGCGGAAGTGGGCAGCGACAGCATGAAGATGAAGTCGCCGGCACGCTGCTTGAGCTTGATGACGATGGTTTCGTCGTCCGGCGTCTCGATGCCGGGGATGTCGTTGCCTTCGATATAGGCCTTCATGGCCTCGACGGTCGGCTCGACCTTGGCAAACCCGTCGCAGAACTCGGCGAGGCCCGCGATCAGACCCGTATAGTAGGTCAGCGCCGCCGAGCCCAGGGCCGGGTTGCACATGCGTTTGACGCCACGCTCGAAATCGGCCGAGGTGATCTGGCGGGCGCCGGACGCCGCATTCCACATCGCGCCCTGGCGCAGCTTGAACGTGTAGGTCAGCCCATCGTCGGTGGGCTGCGGGACTTCCGTCGCGAGGTCACCCTCGGGCGTCACGCGGACCAGCTCGTCATTGGACGATTTGTAGGAGATCAGCTGGCGCGTCGTGGCGCGCAGGAAGTTATTCGACGTGACGAGAGCCGCCGAGGTTGGATCGAAATGGTCAATATCCTCGGTGCCCAGAATGCGCAGTACCCCACCCGCTTCCTGTGCGGAGGCCGTTAGCGCCGGGATTGAACAGGCGCCAGCCAGCAGCCCTACGAGCGCCAGCCGCGACAACAGTCTCGAACGTCCCATGAAGACCCTCCTGTGTTTTTCGGCGCGATCGTCCCTGCTGGGCCGTCGCTGCCGGTCGCATACTTGTCCGCTCCCAAATTCACGTCAAGCGTATTGTCGACATCTTGCCGACAGAAGATCGCGGCCCTATGAGTGGGGCTCGTGACCGTTGTCGAACGGTGCCTTCACAGTCCCGAGGTTCAGATGAACAAGAGCGATTTTCGCGGCGTACTTCCCGCCCTCACCACCAAGCTCAAGGCCGATCAGGAGGTGGATTATGCGGGCGTGAGAGCCGACGTCGCCTTCCAGATCGAGGCGGGCGTCGACGGCGTCATCATGTGCGGATCGCTCGGCGAAGCGAGCAGCCTCGTGCGCGAAGAAAAGCTGGCGATCGCGCGGGCGGCGATCGAGGAAGCGGCCGGTCGGGTCCCGGTACTGCTGACCATTGCCGAGGACTCGACGCGCGCCGGCGCCGAACTCGCCGCCGAGGCAGCCAAGGCCGGCATCGAGGGTCTGATGGTGCTGCCCGCCATGCGCTACCTCGCCGATGACCGCGAGGTGGTCACCCATTACCGCGCCATCGCCGCGGCCTCGCCATTGCCCATCATCATCTACAACAACCCCCTCGCCTACGGCATCGATATCAATGCCGCGATGCTGCAGGAGATGTCGGACGAACCCAAATTCGTCGCCATCAAAGAGTCGACCGGTGACACGCGGCGCATCAACGAAACACTCAACGCCGTCGGCGATCGCTACCAACTTCTCACAGGCGTCGATGACCTTGCGCTCGAGAGTCTTATCCTCGGCTGCAGCGGGTGGATTGCCGGCCTCGTCGTCGCCTTTCCGCATGAGACCGTCGCGATCTACAAGCTCGTGCAACAGGGCCGGATCGCCGAGGCACTAGAAATCTACCGCTGGTTCCTGCCGCTCCTGCACATGGATATCGGCCCGAAATTCGTCCAGAACATCAAGCTGGTCGAGCACATCGTCCGCGGCACCTCGCCCCTTGTGCGCCAGCCTCGCCTGCCATTGATCGGTGCCGAGGAGGCGCATGTACGCAAGGTCACGGAAACCGGCCTCAAGAACCGGCCGAACCTCGCCCGCTACGGCTTCTGACGATGGCCACGAACGACGTTCTCCCGCTTCTGAGGCGCCATCTATCCTCGGTTGGGCTCGATGGCATGGTGGTTCCCCGCTTCGACGCCCATCAGGGCGAGAGCGTTGCGCCACACGACGAGCGCCTGCGCCATGTGACCGGCTTCAGTGGTTCAGCCGGCATCGCACTGGTGCTCGCCAACCGGGCGGTGATCTTCGTCGATGGCCGCTACCAGGTTCAGGTGCGCAAGGAGATCGATCTGGGGGCCATCGAGATCGCGCATTTCTACGATTTCCCCATCGAGCGCTGGATCGCTGAGAATTTGCCGCGCGGCAGCCGCATTGGCGTCAACGCGATGCTGGTGCCATCGGAACTCTACGGGAAGCTCGAGCGCGCCGTAACGGAGGCCGGCGGCTCGCTGGTCCTCGTCGACGGCGATCCTGTCGATGCGATCTGGGCCGACCAACCGCCACCGCCGATGGGCCGCATCTCGAACTTCCCGTTGGGCTTTGCGGGTGAAACTTCGCAGAGTAAGCGCCGGCGGATCGGCGAGCGACTGGCCGAACTGGGCGCCGACCTCATGGTCGAGACCCAGCCGGACAATATTGCGTGGCTGCTCAACGTGCGAGGCAGCGATATCGCCCACATGCCGATGCCGCATTCCTTCGTGCTGCTCGACCGCACCGGCAACACCGAGTGGTTCGTCGCCGAGGGCAAGCTGCCCAATGATCGGAGCGAATACGAGCTTGATGGCGTCGATATCCGCGACCCGGCGGCACTGCTGCCCACACTGGAGAAGCGCTCCGATGGTCAGGCCGTGCTGGTCGACCCGACCTTCGCATCCGCGGCGGCCGGGCTGTCGGTCACCCGCGGCAATGGTCGCATCGTCGGAGCAATCAGCCCGATCACGGTTGCCAAAGCGCTCAAGAACCCTGCCGAGTTGCAGGGCTTCCGCGATTCCCACGTGGCGGACGGCATTGCCTGGACGGAGTTCATGACCTGGCTTCACGACAATGTTGCGGGGCGTCATGCATCAGGCCGGCCCATCACTGAACTCGAGGCGGAAGACAAGATCCTCGAGTTCCGCCAGCAGGGCGCGAACTTCGTTGAGGCGAGCTTCCATACCATCGCGGCGTCCGCCGCCAACGCCGCCATGTGCCACTACAGTTCGAGCGACGCGACCAATACGGCAATCACCGCGGCGGCGCCCTTCCTGCTCGATTCCGGCGGGCAGTATCTCGGGGGCACCACCGATGCGACGCGCACCACTGCTTTCGGCCCGGTCGCCGATGACGTGCGCAGCGCCTACACGGCGGTGCTGAAGGGCTTCATCGCGCTCATGATCGCGCAATTCCCCAAGGGCACGACGGGCCATCAGCTCGATGCGCTGGCGCGCCGCCCACTATGGGACCTGGGGCTCGATTTCGATCATGGGACCGGGCACGGCGTCGGCCACTACCTTGCCGTACATGAGCATCCCCATCGCTTCGGCAAGACACACAACCCCCATGCCCTCGAAGCGGGCGTGATCATGACGATCGAGCCGGGCTATTATCGCGAGGATGCGTTCGGCCTCAGGATCGAGAACGAGGTGGAAACGGTGGCCGGCAGCAACGGCTTCCTCCGCTTCGAGACATTGACGCTGGTGCCGATTGACCTGTCGCTGGCCGATCTCGATGCACTGACGCGCAGCGAGGTCACCTTTCTCGACGCGTACCATGCGCGTGTGCGCAGCGTGCTGTGGGATGGCCTGTCCGAGGCCGCGCGACGGCGGGTCGAACGCTGGACCGCACCGGTCGCGGAGCAGCGCGCCTAGCGCTCCATGTCTTCGAGCGGCACCTGCGTCACCGTTTCGCGCGCAAGGTAACTGCGGATCTGCTGCACGATCTGGGCGGCATGCGCACTCGCCAGCCGGTCGCACAGCTCGGCGTCGCCCGCTTCGATTGCGCCGACGATGGCGTCGTGCTCGGCGACATATTGCTGGGGCAGCTTGTCGCCGAACGATTGGTAATAGAGGCGCAGGATGCGCCTGCCCTCGTCCAGCAGCCGCGTGAACAGCGCGGTGAAGTAGTCGTTGCCACCCGCCTCGGCGATGGCGACGTGGAAGTCGCGGTTCGACACGATCATGCCGACGGCGTCACGACGATTGACAGCTTCGGCGAAAGCCGCCTGATGGCCACGGATCGCGACCATGTGCTCCTCGCCGTGGTGAACCGCAGCCGAGCGCGTGGTCACACGATACATCAGCGTCAGCGCCTCGAAGTAGATCGGCAGGCGGACGAAATCGATGACCGACACGATGGTGCTGCGGTTGGGCAAGGTGGTCACGAGGCCGTCGGCTGCAAGGCGAACCAGCGCCTCTCGGATCGGGCTGCGCGACATGTCGAACTGCGTCGACAGGCTCACCTCGTCCAGCGGACTGCCGGGCTCCAGCTCAAGGTCGAGAATGGCGTGCCGGAGCGTCTCGTAGACGATGCGCGAGCCGTGGCCACGCGAGCGAGCGGGTTTCTCCGCCCCTGTCTCGGACACTCTGGCCTTACCCACCTGTGTGGCTGGCACGTTCAACTCCCTGCCTCATGCGACTCCTCTATGCCGAAGGCACTCGTCTCACAACTACCTCGGCACGTGCGAAAATATGCGAAATATCGAGAAATCAATTTCTCGAATGTGCGAAAATAGTGACGCGTGTTCATCGACTCTCGGTTCGACCCATTGCTAGCGTCTTGGTAGCCAGGCGCCACATGGGGCGCCGGTCCACGGAGGGAGTGCGAAATGAGAAAAAGGTATCTTGCCAGCTTTTCGCTAGGCTTGCTGCTGGCGGGGGCCGCGATCGGCCAATCCGCAGCCGAAGAAATCAACCTATGGGTGCGTACGTCGTCGGGAGCCGTGCTTCAGGCCCTGGCCGACCAGTTCAATGCCAGCCATGAGGACAAGGTCGTCATCACGCAGATCACTGCCGAGCAGATGGTGACCAAGCTCGGCGCCTCGATCGCCGCCGGCGCACCGCCGGACGGCGCAGTGCTCGACCTGATCTATCTGCCGACCTTCGCGGCTACCGACAGCCTCGAGGACATCACCGACTTCATCGACGGCCTGTCCTACGCCAACAGCATGAGCCCGTCGCACTTGCGTCTGGGCACCTACAATGGCCGGAAATACGCTGTGCCGACGCTGCCGGATGCCTCGGTCATCGCTTACAACAAGGATCTGTTCGCGAAGGCCGGCCTCGATCCCGAGAAGGGACCGACCTCGCTCAAGGAAGTTGCTGCCGATGCAGCCAAGGTCCGCGCCCTCAGCGACGACATCTACGGCTTCTTCTTCGTCGCCCCGTCGGGCAGCTGGCAGGTCTACACCTTCACGCCGCACGTGTGGGCGGCGGGCGCCGACATCCTCTCCGCCGACGGTCGCACTGCCACGATCGACACGCCGGAACTGCGCGCCGTCCTCGGCCTCTACAACCAGATGTGGAAGGATGGTTCCATCCACCCGACCTCGCGCTCAGGCAATGGCAGCGACGCCGTCGCGGCCTTCGCGTCGGGCAAGGTCGGCGTGCTGATGACCGGCTCGTACATCGTCAACCTGCTCACCAGCCAGTATCCGGACGTGAACTTCGGCATCGTGCCGATCTCGGGTCCGGATGGCGGGCAGTCGAGCTTTGCCGGCGGCGATGCCCTTACGCTGATGAAGGGCATCTCGCCCGAGAAGAAGGCGGTCGCCGAAGCTTTCGTCGACTTCTACATGCAGCCCGCCCAGCAGGTGTTCATCACCAAGGAATCGGGCATGCCGCCGCGCACCGACGTGGCCGACGAGGCCTATGCGCAGTTCGATCCGCGCAACCTCATCGCCTACAACATGCTGGCCAATGCCAAGACCCCCTACACGTTTGCGTCGGACGAGCTTTTCGTCAGCCGCACGGGTCCGTGGCTCAACCTGCTCAATCGCGCAATCTTCGATGGCGACATCGATGGGGCGATCGCGGCCGGCCAGGCCGAGTTCACCAAGATCCTCGACCGGACCAACCCCGAGTAAGTCCTCCCGGACGGGGTCGGCGCTTCGGCGCCGGCCCTCCGCTATCACCACCGAGTCCCGCGATGACCGACACCACCGCCTCCAAGACCATCCCGCACGTCGCACGCAAGACCATCTCGCGCGTCGGGCGCGAGCCCAAGCAATGGCTCGGCCTCGCCTTCATCTCGCCAAGCATCTTGATGATTGCGGTGTTCTTCCTGCTGCCGCTGGGCATGACGGTGTGGATGAGCTTTTACAACTGGCCGCTGCTCGGCAAAGCCAGCTTCATTGGCGGCGACAACTATCTCGAGCTCATCGGCGACCAGCAGCTCTGGCGCAGCCTGGGCTTCACCGCGCTCTACACCGTCCTCGTCACCGTTGCGCTGTTCGTCGTGGCGATGCCGCTGGCGCTGCTGGTGGACAGGCCCCTGCGCGCTGCCGGCCTGTTCCGCACCATCTATTTCATGCCCGTCGTCATCGGCTTCGGCGCTGCCTCAACTCTCTGGATCTGGCTGCTCAACCCCGATAGCGGCGTGTTTGCGAAACTCCTCTTGGGCCTCGGACTCATCAACTCCGCGCCGCGGCCATTGGAACAGTTCTGGCCTGCGATGGGGGTCATCATCCTGATGGTCGTGTGGAAGAGCGCAGGCTTCTCCATGGTGATCCTGCTGACCGGCCTTCAAAGCGTTCCCAACGAACTCATCGAAGCTGCCAAGATCGATGGTGCCAGCCCATGGAGCAGGTTCCGCCTCATTACGCTGCCGCTGATCCGCAACTCGATCCTCCTGGTCCTCGTGCTCAACATCACCTCATCCATGCTGGCGTTCGACCAGTTCTTCATCATCACGCAAGGCGGGCCGCAGAACTCGACCATCTCGGCGGTGTTCTCGATCTTCCTCGCGTCCTTCACCTCGTACCGGCTGGGCTATGGATCGGCATTGTCGCTGGTGCTCCTGGTCGTGCTCGTCGCCATCAGCTCCATCCAGCTTGCTTTCCTGCGCAGCCGGCCGGAGGAAAGCTGATGCCCATGACGCCTTTGCAGCGCACCGGGCTCTACCTCGCCTGGGTCCTCCTCGCGGTCTTCTTTCTGGGGCCGATGGTCTGGTCGGTTGCCAATTCCTTCAAGCCCGCCGCGGCGGCGCTCGCTGACCCCGTGTCACTCTTTTCGAACCGCTTTTCGCTTGAGAATTACGGGCGGCTCCAGACTGTCGGCGCGGGCTGGCACGTCTACGCCACCAATTCCGTGCTCATTGCCGCCGGTACGGTGGCGCTGACGCTCCTCGTAGCCGTGCCGGCGGGGTACGGCTTCTCCAAGTTCAAGTTTCCGGGGCAGCTCGCGCTCTTCGTCGTCGTGATGGCGACGCTGATGATCCCCTTCCAGTCGATCCTGACGCCGCTCTTCCTCGTGCTGAAGTTCCTGAGGCTCCAGAACAGCCAGCTCGGCCTCGTGCTGATCTACACAACCTTCCAGCTGCCCTTCTCGATCTTCATGATGCGCAACGCGTTCGACGCCGTGCCCAAGGCGCTGGTCGAAGCCGCGAGGATCGATGGCGCATCGCAATGGACGCTGCTGATGGGCATCATGGTGCCAATCGCTTTCCCCGGCGTCGCGACCGTTGCCCTGTTCGCCTTCCTCAATTCCTGGAACGAGTTTCTGGCCGCGTTGATTTTCCTCTCCGATCAGAACAAGTTCACGCTCCCCATCATGCTGGTGAACGTCTCGTCGGGCCTCTACGGCATCATCGACTGGGGCGCCCTGCAGGCGGGCGTCACCCTCACCATGCTTCCCTGTCTCGTCCTCTTCCTGCTGCTGCAGCGCTACTACGTGCGCGGCATGACGGCAGGCGCCGTGAAATAACCCAGAGCCAACATGTCAGACCTTTCCAATCCGCGCCGTATCGAACGCTATTTGCCGGCCGACCACACCAAGGTCGACTTTGCCGGCGGCTTTTGGGAGAGCTGGTCCGAGACTGTGCGCAAGGTCACGGTACCTTCCCAGCACAGGCGGCTCGACGAGGAAGGCTTCCTCGAGGTCCTCAATTTCCGCAATCCTCCCGCTCCGCTGGTCCGTCCGATCCAGCCGAGCGGCCTGTCGATGCAGCACTTCTTCGACAGCGACTTCGGCAAGTGGATCGAGGCATCGAGTTACACGCTGCGCGCCCACCCCAACCCCGAGCTTGAAGCCAAGATCGACGATATCGTCGACAAGCTCGCCGACGGACAGCTTGCGGATGGCTATCTCAACTCGTGGTTCATTCGCCGCGAGCCCGACAAGCGCTGGACCAATCTGCGCGACCTGCACGAAATGTACTCGATGGGCCACCTGCTGGAAGGCGCGGTCGCTTATTTCGAGGCAACGGGGAAGCGGCGCTTCCTCGACGTCATGCTGAAGCTTGTCGATCACATCATCGACACGTTCGGCCCCGAGCCCGGCAAGAAGCAGGGCTACGATGCGCATGAAGAAATGGAAATCGCGCTCATCAAGCTCTACCGCGTGACCAAGGATCCGCGGCATCTCGAACTGGCGAAGTTCTTCATCGATGCCCGCGGCCAGATGCCGTCATACTATGACGACGAAGCGCGGCGCCGCGGCGACGATCCCGCCAGGTACATCTTCAAGGATTATTCCTACAGCCAGGCCCACATGCCCGTGCGCGAGCAGACGCAGGTCGTCGGTCACGCCGTTCGGGCAATGTATCTGTTCTCGGCGATGGCCGATGTCGCGGTCGAGACCGGCGACATGTCGCTGCTGGCGGCCTGCAACCGGCTCTTCGACAACCTGACCACTCGCCAGCTCTACGTAACGGGCGGCCTTGGTCCGGCGCATTCCAACGAGGGCTTCACCCGCGAATACGACCTGCCCAACGACACGGCTTACGCCGAAACTTGCGCCGCGGTTGCGCTCGCCTTCTGGGGTCACCGCATGGCGCAGATCGATCTCGATGCGCGCTTCACCGATCACGTCGAGCTCGTGTTGTTCAACGGAGCGCTCTCGGGCATCTCCCGCGACGGCGAGCACTACTTCTACGACAACGTTCTCGAGAGCCACGGCGAAAACCGACGCTGGAAGTGGCACTACTGCCCGTGCTGCCCGACCAACATCGCCCGCCTGCTGGCGTCGCTGGGCAGCTATTTCTACACGACGCGCGGCGCTGATCTGGCAGTCCACCTCTATGGCGCCAATACTGCCGAGCTGACCGTCGACGGCCAGCGCGTCACCGTCGCCCAGACCACACATTACCCCTGGGACGGAGACGTCCGGATCAGCGTGTCGCCGGAGGTACCACGGCGCATGGCGCTCAAGCTTCGGGTGCCGGGCTGGTGCCGCGGCGCAAGATTTGCGGTGAACGGCGACGCGGTGCAGCCGCCGATCGCCAAAGGCTACGCGACGATCGACCGAGAATGGCGGGCAGGCGACGAGATCAGGATGCACCTCGATATGCCGGTCGAGCGCCTGAGCGCCCACCCGGCGGTGAGCCAGGATATGGGTCGTATCGCGCTGAAGCGCGGACCTATCGTCTATTGCCTCGAGGAAGTCGACAATGCGATGGCGCCGCAACGCTTCGTGCTGAAGGACGGTCCCATCGAGACCCAGTTCGTACCGAGCCTGCTTGGTGGCGCGGTCGTTCTCACCGGGGAGGCCGAGGTGACATCAGAAGACGGTTGGACAGGTGCGCTGTACCGGTCGGAACCGCCATTGCGAGAGCCCCGGCGTTTCCGCGCGATTCCCTATCACTTGTGGGCCAACCGCGAGGCGGGAGGCATGCAGGTCTGGATACGCGCGGAAGGTGCGTAGCGGCGATGCCGGAGCGGTGAACCACGTGGATAAGTCAGCCATGCACGCCCAGCGCGAGAATCCGTTTCCCTGCTGAAGCTCGGCTCGGATAGACAACGATGGCCGGGTTGGCGCGGCGACGTTCAGGCGACGACAATGAACAGTTCGGACAGTTCCAAGACAGTCAAATCGCCGACGCTGGCCGACGTCTCGCAGCGCGCCGGGGTCTCGATGGCGACTGCCTCGAAGGCCCTCAACGGCCGCGAACGTGTGAGCGAGGCAACCCGTCGACGCGTCGAGCAGGCGGCGCGTGACCTGACCTATCTCCATGCGGGCAGCGTCCGCCCGTTTCACGGCAAATCGGGAACGGTTGGCCTGCTGACTTCCGATCTCGAAGGGCGCTTCAGCCTCCCCATCCTCATGGCGGCCGAGGACACGTTCGGAGCCGGACAAGTCTCGGTCTTCCTCTGCGACGCGCGTGGGGACGTCATCCGGGAAAAGCACTACATCAACGAACTGCTCAACCGGAACGTCGACGCCATCATGGTCGTTGGCAGCCGAACCGACCACAGGCTGCCGATCGCGCCGGATCTGCCGGTGCCGGTCGTCTACGTCTACACGCCTTCAGCCGACCCTCGTGATCTCTCGATCACGCCCGACAATATCGGCGGTGGTCGTCTCGCCATTCAGCATTTGCTGGAGACGGGCCGCAAGCGGATCGCCCACATCACCGGCCCGCAAAACGAGCGCGCCAGCATCGACCGGGCCGAAGGCATTCGCAGTGTGCTCGAAGCCCAAGGGACGAACCTCGTCTACGAGACCTCGCATGGCGAGTGGACGGAACGCTGGGGCCGCTCGGCTTGTGCCATGATCCTTGATCAGGGGCTCGAGATCGATGCGATTATCTGCGACTCCGACCAGATCGCGCGGGGCGCTATCGACGCCCTGCGCGAACGCGGAAAGTCGATCCCGCGCGACGTCGCCATCATGGGTTTCGACAATTGGGACGTGATCGTCGACGGCACCTACCCCACCCTCACCAGCATCGACATGAACCTGACGCTGCTCGGTCAGCTGGCGGCGACGCGGCTTTACGAAGCCATCGACGGCAAGCCGCTGCCGACCGGCATCGACTACCAGCCGTGCCGACTCACCATCCGCGCCTCGACGGTGGGCTAGGCGACCTCGTCTGTCGCGGCCTCGAACTCAGCTCGACGGTGGCGCGGCGACGGAGCTTCGCAGGACCAGCTCGCACTCGAGCTTGACCACGCGGTAGCTCTCCGCCCTGGCCGTTGCCAGGTCGAGCGCCAGCTCGACGGCCCGAGCGCCCATCAAATGGCGGGGGAACTTGAGGGTCGTAAGCTCGGGCATGAGGTGGCTGGCGATCTCATCGTCATCGAAACCGACAACGGAAACATCGTCGGGGATGCGATAGCCGAGCTCCTTGAGCGCCTCGTAGCAGCCTATGGCCATGCGGTCGTTGCCGCAGAAGATCGCCGTGGGTGGCCGGGAGAGCGTCATCAGGTCCTTGGTGGCGGCATAGCCGGAACTGAGCTGCCAGTTGCCTTCGCGGACCAGCGCCGGATCGAATGGAATGTCGGCCGTTGCCAGGGCATCGCGATAGCCGCGCAGGCGATCCTTCGACACCTCCATCCAGGCTTCGCCGGTTATGTGGGCGATGCGCTTGTGTCCGGCCTCGACAAGGGTCGTCGTCGCGGTGTTGCCGCCGGCCACGTCGCCGGGGACAATCGCCGGGAACGCCCGATCCTTGGAATAGCAGTTGAGTAGCACCACCGGCACTTCGGTGGCACGAAGCTGCGCCGGCACGTCCACCTCGCGCGTCCGCACCGTTGCGTAGATGACGGCTTCCATCTTGCTGCGCAGCACCGCCGCGAGGGTGCGCTGCTCCATTTCGGCGTCGCCATGGCTGTTGTAGACGCTGACGATGTCGCCGGTCTCCCAGGTCGCTTCGCGCACGCCGTCCGCGGCAATCACTGCCTCAGGGCACACCGTGAGGTCGTCGAACACGACGGCGATGCGGCGCAGCGGCTGCAGGCGTGGCGGCAGCACGGTCTCGGCGCGATAGCCAAGGGTCTCGGCTGCCTGCAGGATGCGATTGCGCATCGAGGGCGAGATCTTGACCTTGGAGTCGGGGTTGAGCACGACCGACACCGTGGACTGCGAGCATTGTGCCAGCTGCGCAATGTCGGCCATGGTCACGCGCTTCTTCTCGACGAATTGCGAGTCGGTCATTTGAACAGTCCAGTCCAGATCGTGGGGATCATAGCGAGGAGCGACGGTCCTCGTCATCATTCCTGAGCTGGCGGCGGCGCAGCCGTTCGAGGCGGCCGATCCTCAGGGCATCGACGAACACCGCCAGGAAGATGATCGCGGCGAGAGCGATCGGCTGCAGGTAGAGGTTGACCTTGATGAAGATCATCCCGGACTGCACCATCTGCACCAGTGTCGAACCAAGGACCGCCCCGAAGGCGGAGCCGACGCCACCGAAGAGGCTGGTGCCTCCGAGCACGGCGGCGGTAATCACGTCGAACTCGCGGCCGACGCCGAAGGTCTGGTTGAGGCGACCGATCAGGGCAATCAGCGTCACGCCTCCAATGGCGGCGCAGAAGCCGCAGATCACATAGACCGCGAACGTGATGCGATCGACATCGAGGCCAGCCTTGCGTGCCGCTTCGACGTCGTTGCCAACGGCGTAGATCTGGCGGCCGAACTGAGTGCGCGTGAGCACGAAGTGGGCGATGAAGACAACAATGGCGAAGACCCAGATCGGCATCGGTATGCCCAGGATCTGCAACGCCCCGAAGGCCAGGTAGCCCGCCGGATACTCGATGCCGTAGGACTCGGTGATGGCCGTGCCCAGCCCCCGTCCAGCCACCAGCGTCGCGAGGGTGACCAGGAACGGCGTGATCCTCAGGACCACGACGCAGAACGCATTGAGTGCGCCGAACAGCGTGCCGGCGAGAAGACCGGCGAGAATGGCGACCATCACGCCGCCTGGGTTCTGCAGAGCGGGGACCTGCAGGACATAGCCCGTCGCCATAGCGGAAAGGTACATGTTCGAGCCGACGCTGAGGTCGATACCGGCCGTCAACAGCACGAAGGTCATGCCGACCGCGATGATGCCGGTGAAGCTTGCCTGCTTAAGGATGTTGGCAAGCGAGTCGATGCCCAGGAAGCGCGGTGCCTGCGAACCGAAATAGATGAGGATGATCGCAAAGACGATGAGCGCCGCGTAGCGAAGCAGCAATTCGTTCAGCTGCCGGGCGGTCATGCGGCCCGCTCCGTCTCGCGGAAGGCGGCGCGAAGGATCGCGTCCTTGGACATGTCCGGCCGTGCGAGCTCGTCGACGATCTTGCCGCGGCTCATCACCAGCACGCGGTCGCTCATGGCGATCACTTCCTCGATCTCGGAGGAGATCAGCAGCAGGCCACACCCCTCGGCCGCCAGTTGGTCGATCATCCCGTAGATCTCCAGACGGGCGGCGACGTCGATGCCGCGCGTCGGCTCATCGAGGATGATGAGGCGAGGACCGGCCATCAGCCACTTGCCGAGCACCACCTTCTGCTGGTTGCCACCCGACAGGTTCTTGACCGGCTGGCTGGCAATGGCCCCGGACTTCAGCTTGAGCCTCGCGGCCATTTCTTCAGCGGCGCCAAGCAGCGCAACCTCGTCGACGAACCGCAACGGCGGGGCAGCGAAACGATGAAGCGCGGCCAGCGCCAGGTTGCCGGCGACCGGGACATTCAGCAGCAGCCCCTCCTCCCGCCGGTTCTCGGTGACGAAGGCAACGCGTGAACGGATGGCATCGAGCGGCGACATTCGGGTACGGACGGTCCCGGCAATGGCAACGGTGCCGGCATCGAAACTGTCGAGGCCGAAGATCATCCGCGCCAGCTCGGTGCGCCCCGATCCCATCAGGCCGAACAGCCCGACGATCTCGCCCTTGTGTACGGTCAGCGAGATGTCGCGCACCACGCCGCGGGCGGAAAGGCCACGCGTTTCGAGCAGCACCTCGTCCTGCTGCGAGGCGCCGCGCGGTGGATAGAGCTGGTCGATGTCGCGACCGAGCATGAGATTGATCATCCGCGCAATGTCGAAATCTGCGGCCGGTCCGGCGGCGGCGAGGCGGCCGTCGCGCAGCACAGCGATGTCATCGGCCAGGGCCTGCACGTCGGCCAGGATGTGCGAGATGTAGATGATGGTCTTGCCGTCGGATCTCAGCCGGCCGATGAGTTCGAAGAGCCGAGCCGTCTCGCGCGCCGTGAGTGACGTCGTCGGCTCATCGAAAATGATGAGGCGGGCATCGGCCTCGAGCGCCTTGGCGACCTCCACCAGTTGCCGCTCGCCCGGCGACAACCGCTCGACCAGGGTCGTCGGCGCAATGTCGAGATCGACTGCCGCGAGCAGCTCCGCTGTCCGCTGCCGCATCCGGTGCCGATCGATCATGCCACTTCGCTTCGGAAAGCCTGCAATGAAGATGTTCTCGGCGACCGAGAGGTTGGCGGACAGGTTGAGCTCCTGGTGGATGAAGGCGATGCCGGCGGCCTTGGCGTCAGCAGGTCGTTTCGGCGCGTAGGCCACGCCCTCGATCGTCATGGTGCCGCTAGCAGCCATGTGCACGCCACCGAGAATGTTCATCAGCGTCGACTTGCCGGCGCCGTTCTGGCCGATGAGGCCAAGCAGGCGGCCATGGCCGAGTTCGAGCGTGACGTCTCGGACGGCGGGGACGCCGAAGAAGTTCTTGCCGATCCCGCTCATGGATAGCATCGAGCCGGTCATCGCCCCTGCTCCGCGACGAGCCGCGTCCGCAGCACATCGAGCAGCGCAGCTGCGAGGATGATGGCGCCCTTGACCACATCGATGTGGAAGGCGGAGAGGCGCATGTAGTTGAGCGTGTTGGAGAGCAGTACGAAGAACAGCACGCCGATCAGCGTCCAGGCGATCTTGCCCCTGCCGCCGCTCAGCGACGTTCCGCCGATCACCGTTGCACCGATGATATCGAGCAGCGCCGAGCCGCCGCCTATCGTGGGCCGGCCGCCTTCGAGGCGGGCCGAGTAGAGCACCGCCGCGACGGCCGCGCAGAAGCCGGCGATCATGAACACGATGACGATGACGCGCCGCACCGGGATACCTGAGATGGCCGCCGCCCTGGCATTGTTGCCGACTGCGTAGACCTGCCGACCGAGGACGGTCCGGCTCAGCACCAAATGCGCCACGACGGCGAGCGCCAGCGTGATCAGCATCGGATAGGTGACGAACGGCAGGACATCGCGGCGCTTGATCTCGGGCGTCAGCTTCTCGCCGAAATACACCGAGACGAGGTCGCCCGAGCCGAGCTGATTGAAGCTATCGGGCAGGTTGACGATGTTCTGGCTCTGCGTGATCCAGATCGCTGCCGACGAGAAGAGCATCAGCGTCACCAGCGTCATCATGAAAGCCGGCAGCCGGAACCGGGCGATGAAGAACCCGTTGATGAAGCCGATCAGCAGCCCCGCGGCCAGCATGACGGCGATGGCAGCGACTGCGCCGAGCGGGTGTGCCGCAAGGATGCCGCCCTGTTCCGCCAGCAGCGTGCCCCATACCGGGCTGTTGCCGAGCAGGAGCCTGTCCGCAGCGGTGGTCATGACAATGGCGCCGGCAACACTCGCGAAGCCCATCGTGGCACCGAGCGAGAGATCGATGCCGGCAATGATGATCACGAATGTCTGCCCGATCGCTACCGCGGCAAGCGGCCAGACATTGGAGAGCTGGTTGGAGAGGTTGCGCGGTTCGACCAGCGCCGGGAAAAACAGGGCGACGGCAAGGAAGTACGCGATCGTCAGGTAAAGAACGAAGTACTCCGAGACGAGCAGGCGCCGCAGGACTCGGGAGAATGAGGAGAGCGGGTCCCGCCGTATATCCGTATGCAGCCCCTCGTCAGATGTCGATGCCGTCACCGTTCACCCCGTCGCCCTGAGTTAGGGCGTTGGCAGAGGAGGACCGTCTCCGCCAACGCCAGGCTCGCGCGCGCCACCGCGCGGCCGTTCCTTGCTACATGCCCTTGAGGACCTGGCAGCCCCAGGTCTTGTCGCCCATTTCGGCGAAGTTGGCCTGGCTGAGGGCGAACCCCGGATCGAGCTTGACCGCGTTGGGCTGGGTTTCCCCCGCCGTGATTGCGTCCATGATGCCATTCAGTGCCAGTTCGGCCTCGAGATAGACGTCCTGGACGCCGGTCGAGTCGACATAGCCTTCCTGGATCAGCTTGCAGGCGCCGTCGTCACCATCGAGACCTCCCAGGATCATGTGACCGTCCTCACCGGCCTTCTTCCACCGGCCCAGCGGTTCGAGAACCGACTGGATCGTGGGGAACAGGAAGTCCGAAGAAGTGAAGAGGAAATCGATCGCAGGATCGGCAGTCATCGCAGCCTCGAGGCCGGCCAGTGCCACCTGCGAGTTCCACTTGGTCGCGACCTCGACGGGCGCCTCGAAAAGCTCGGGATGGGCGCCGATCGAGTTCATGAATCCGGCACGGCGCTGCACGGCATTGGGATCGGCGAGATCGCCCATCAAGATCAGCGGCCTCAGCTTCTTGCCGGTGGCGTCGAACTTCTTCTGCGCTTCCGCGACCATGGCGTCGACTGCCGCACGCGCCACCGCCTCGTTGTCGGCGACCACGATGATGCCCTTGGTCATGTCGGATGGCGGGCGGTTGAAGGTTGCGATCGGCACGTCCGATTCCTGCGCCTCGGCCACGACGACCGTCCCCGAGTCGCCATCGTCGGCGGTCAGGATGATGCCGTCGCCGCCTTGCGCGATACAGTCCTTGACCTGCTCGAGCTGGCGGTTGGCATCGTGCCCGCCGTTCAATTCGATGACTTGCACGCCCGCGGCTTCGAGCGTGGTGACGATGGCCTTGTGGCCGGCGACCCAGAATCCGGTCGACAGGTCCTGGAACGCGTAACACACGGTCTTGTCATCGGCGGAGGCCGCCCCACCGCTCATGGCAAGCAAAAGACCGACCGCTCCCGCGGCCGCCAGCAAAGATTTCATTGACCCCTCCCTCAGGGCGTTTTGCCCGTTTGCCCGGTCGATCGACCGGCAGGAACAGGTCTCCACCCAAGTCGGAAAACCTTTTCCCATTGCATTAATGCATGGACTCGATATCGTGACAATCGAAATCGACTAATAATCGACAACGCATCGATCGTCGATCGACTCTAGAGGAGGAACTCCGACTTGCCGTCTTCGACCACACTTGCCGTCCCAACTCTTGCAGGTGGCGTCGCCAACATCCCGCGCCTTGGTTTCGGCACCTGGCAGCTCAGGGGCGAGGCCTGTGCCGAAATCGTCTCTGCAGCGCTGCAGCTCGGTTACACGCATGTCGACACAGCGCAGGGCTACGGCAACGAAGCAGCCGTCGGAGAGGGCCTCGTGGCATCCGGCATCGACCGCAACACGGTCTTCGTCACCACCAAGGTCCAGCCGCAATACATGGCCCCGGCCGACCTCGAGCGTTCGGTGGATGCCAGCCTCGAGAAGCTTCGCGTCGACCGGATCGATCTGCTGCTGCTCCATTGGCCCAATCCGGAAGTTGCCCTTGCCGGGACGATCCGCGCCCTCAATGCGGTGAAGCGCGACGGCCGTGCCGCCCATATCGGGCTGTCGAACTTTCCCACCGCATTGCTCGACGAAGCCTGGCGCCTTACCACCGAGCCATTCGCGGCCGAGCAGTTCGAATACCACCCTTATCTCGACCAGCGCGTGATGCTGAAGGCGCTGCGCAACCGCGGCATGGCGGCGATCGCCTATTGCCCGCTGGCGCTCGGGAAGATTGTCGGCGATCCGGTCATCGAGGAAATCGCCCGGGCGCGCGGCCGGACCGCCGCGCAGGTGACCCTGCGCTGGCTGCTGCAGCAGGACGGGGTTGCCGCGATCCCCAAGACCGCCAGGATCGAGCGGCTGCGCGAGAACCTCGCCGCACTCGAGTTCACGCTGACGGCCGAGGAGATGCAGCGAATGGGTACGCTGGCCCTCCCGGGCTCGCGACTGATCAACGAGCCACAATGGGTGGCCGACTGGGACTAACAGGCCCCCGAAGAAAGGGAGGGAAGCCACGGCGCCAACTCGCGCAGGCCCGCGCCGGCCTAGAACCCGCCGCGGACTCCCGCATTGAGCGACCAGGTCCGCTGTGGTGAGAACAGCCCGCCCAGTTCGCCACCAATGTCGATCGCGGCGCCGGCGCTGACGCTGAGCCTGACGCCCGCACGTACGCGACCCTCGAGGCCGGTCGTCGTCTTGCCCCCGGAGTTGTCGAAGCGGTAGTCGGCGAAGAGTCCGAAATAGGGCAAGAGGGTCATATCCTCCAGCAGCAGGCATTTGCCCGAGAAGGTGACGCCGCCGCTGGCCGTGCCGTCGGAGAAGGATTTGGCGGCATGCGCGGTGGCGAGGCTATCGGTCCAGCCCTCCTGGTTTTCCCAGAGCGCCGACACCCGGGCCGACGGCGACACCGTCAGGTTCTCGCCCAGTTCGAAATCGCCGGTGAGGCCTGAGGTGACGAGCCAGCGCGAGGCATCGAATTGACCCGTCGCCGTCCCTGAGGTGACTTCATAGCCGAGTGTCGTCCCGACCAGCGCCGCGTCGAACATGGCCTGGTCCGAGAACCGCCATGCGACATAGCCGCCGGCCGACAGGCCGCTGCCGCTCAAGAGCCCATTGCTGTCGGCGGAATAGCTGAACGACTCCTGGCCTCCGATGACGCCGGCGACGAAATCCTCGGTGAAGCGATAGCCGAGGCCGCCGGTGAGGTTGAGCTGTTGGCCGCTGCCGCCGGTGAGCAGGCCGGAGCCCTGGACGTCGAGCCAGAGGCTCCATTGCTCGGCCGGGTTGATGAAGCCCGGCCCGTCGAAGCCGTCGAACGCATGGGTTGCGGCGGCCTCGGGGGCGTAGGCCATGAAGGCGCTCTCGGCCGCGAGGGCGATATCGGCGGTCGGACCGCCGTGGCCAAAACCCAGCACGATGCCCTTCATGACGGCGCCGGTGATGGCCCGGCCGGAGTTCCGGGCGACGATTGGGCTGAACTGGTCCTGCACCTGCTCGGCCTTGACGCTGTCTGCAGGTGGGCCGGGCGGAATGTAGGTGAAGGTGCCGTTCGGCGCATTGGTGCAGCACGGCGCATCGACGAAGATGTCGACCGTGCCGACACCGGGTGGCGAGATGGCGGTGATCTCGCCGCTATTGACCACGGTGAAGCTGGTGGCCGGAACGGTGCCGAACAGCACAGCCGAGGCGCCGCTGAAGTCGCTGCCGGTGATGGTGACGCTGGTGCCGCCCGCCTCCGGGCCGGCGGATGGCGTGACGCCGGTCAGGACTGGCTGGGGTGCGCCGTAGTAGAAAACGTTCCCCGGGCCCGTCCCGCTGACGCCGCCGGGCGTAGTGACCGTCACGTTGACGTTGCCCGTACCGGCAGGTGCGACGGCCGTGATCTGCGTGTCGCTGTTGATCGTGACGCCGGTAGCCGGTGTTGCCCCGAAGAACACTGCAGTAGCTCCGGTGAATGCCGAGCCGGTGATGATGACGGTATCGCCGCCGGCGGCGCTCCCGCCATTGCGGACGAGCCTCGTCACGGCCGGCCCGGGTATGTAGGTGAATATCGGCGCGGGATTGCTGCTGGCAACACCGATGAGATTGGTGACGAAGATATCGACGCTCCCAACTCCCGCCGGCGCAACAGCGGTGAGGGTCGTATCGTCCACCACGACAACGCTCGTCGCCGGGGTCGTGCCGAATTTGACCGCGCTGGCCCCGGTGAAGGACGTGCCGGTGATGGTCACGGCTGTGCCGCCCGCCAAAGGACCAGACGATGGGGCCACCGAGCTGACGCCGGGCTGACGGATGCTGCTGTAGGTGAGGAGCTTCGTACTTGGCGCGCTGGTGCCGCCAGGCGTTGTCACGGTGACACTGACGCTGGTGCCGAAAGTGCCTGATGGCGCGGAGGCTTGGATCGTGGTGTCATTGACGATGAAAAAATGCGCTGATGGAACGCCACCGATGTGCACAGCGGTGGCGCCGGTGAAACCGCTGCCCATGATGGTGACCGAGCTCGAGCCATTGAATTGGATGAGTTCCTGGCCGTGAAAGGCGAAGCCGCCCCAGAGATCGGTGATCGCCGGCACGGGGATATAGGTGAAGCGCGTCGCAGGGTCGGAGCAGCAGCCGTCGGTGCCGGTGGCGTTGTAGACCACGACATCCACGGTGCCAGTTCCCGGCGGAGCGATCGCCGTGATCGTTTGGTCATCGTCCACGGCAAAGCTTGTCGCTGGCACATTGCCGAAATTGACTTGTGACGCATTGGTGAAGTAGCTGCCGGTGAACGTCACCGTCGTGCCCCCGGACGCCGGACCGGACGAAGGGCTCACCGAAGTGTAGCCGGGCTGGTAGTCACTGTAGTTGTAGCCGTAGGGCGAGGTTCCCGTGTCACCATTGACGGTGACGCTGACATCAACGTTGCCGAAGGTGTGAGACGTAACCCCCCCAAGGGTGCGAATAGGCGAGGCCGGCGTCGTCGCCGTGATGGACGTCGGATCATTGACCACGACACTGGTCGCGGGGATCGTGCCAAAGAGCACGGTCGCCCCCCACTGAAAGCCCGTACCGGTAATGGTGACGACCGATCCGCCGACCCCTGTTCCCCACCACGGATCGACGTTGGTGACTGTTGGCTGCGCCAGTGCCGCGCCGGCCGCGCTCACCCACATCAAGGCGGCGAACAGGACGACAAGACCACGCGTCGCGGCGGAGGCCGCCTGCTGGCACCAGTTACGCAATGAAAGCCCCCAATACCCCGACGCACCGATCATGCCAAAGGCGACCGGCAGTCCGACCCGGTCCAGTCCTCCCACGCCTTCAGGCAAAGAGTCCTGACGCCGGGGGCTCGGTTTCTGAAGACTTTCTGATATTGTCGTCAGAAGGGGCGAAACCGGGCGTTTCCTGCTATGGGGGCGGCGGTTTGGGGACATGGGAGGCAAGGTGGTCCGGTTTGCCGGTTTTGAACTCGACCGCCAGCGGGCCGAGCTGCGCGGTGCCGACGGCACGGTCACCAAGCTGCGGCCCAAGACCTTCGCAATGCTCAGCCTGTTTGTCGCCAACCCCGGACGGGTGTTCGGCAAACAGGACCTGATGGAGGCCGTCTGGCCGGACGTCCATGTCGGCGAAGACAGCCTGTTCCAGCGCATCCGCGAGCTCAGGTCCGCACTGGGCGACGACAAGCGCCAGATGATCCGGCTGGTGTCCGGCCAGGGCTACGTGTTCGACGTGGACGTTCCGACGCCGGAGGACGGCGTCGAACCGAACGCCAACGACGGGCGGCCGGCCCTCCCACCACCGGTGCGCCGGTCTCGCCTTCGTCCTCTGCTGGTCTTCAGCTTGGCGGCAGCGGCAGTTGTTGTCGGCCTGACGGTCACCGCGCTATTGCTTGCCGCACCCCCAAAACACGGCCCGACGACGATTGCGGTGATGCCGTTCACCGGCACCGGCGATGGCGGTCAGGTCGCCGAGACGGCGGCCGGCGTCACCACCCGCCTGACGGATGGATTGGCGAGGGTCGACAATATCCGCGTCGCAGTCGCGTCGGACGGGACGGGAGCCGATCCGGCCCTGGACTATGTCGTGACCGGCGAGATCCGGGTGGACGCAAAGACCTGGACCGCCGAAGCGCGGATGGTGGATACTGCCACCCATGAGGTTCAGTCGGTGACCGCGATCACCGTCGAAATCGGCGATACCGCCCTGCCGCTGCAGCAGTCGCGGCTCGCCGCCGGCATCGGCCACGTGCTGGCGCTGCGCCTCAACGCGCTGCTCAATGGCGATGCCGAGGCAGCCCGGCAGGACACCAAGGTGGTGATCGAGCAGGCGACGGCGTTCCTTACCCAGACCTCGCCGGAGCGCTTCGGCGAGGCCGAGCGGATGCTCGACGCCGCGATCGCCGCCGATCCCGACAATGTCGACCTCGCCGTTGCTCTTGCGGCTCTGCAACTGCGCGGCATTCAGATGGTCTGGTACGCACCTGCCGACGGCAAGGCCGCCGAAACCAGCGCCAAGGCGGCGCTGGAGCGCGCCCGGCGCCTCAAACCCAGCAGCCTCCCGGTGCTCGAGGCCTATTGCCGCTTCCTCAATGCCACCACCCGCTTCAACGAAAGCCTGGTGGCCTGCGCACAGGCGCTCAGCTTTGATCCCTGGAACGGTATCGCGCTCTACCACATCGGCCTCGCGCAATTGCAGCTGGGACGCTTCGAGGACGCCCTGGCGACGTTCACCCAGGCCGATCAGTTCGATACGCCGGCGGTCGCACGCTGGACCTGGCTGCTCGGCGCCGGCTGGGTCAACCTGCTGATGGACCGCGACGCAGTTGCGTTGGGTTGGCTGCAGCGCTCCATTGCCATCACCCCTGCCTCCGGCCGTCCGATGATGCTGCTGGCCGCTGCCTACCAGCGGCTCGGGCGGCAAACGGAGGCCGAGGCAACGCTCTCGAAAGCGCTAGGGCTGCGGCCCGGCACCACGGCCGTCAACGTGGCTCCGCCGACGACGGGTGCCAGCCCGGTGTTTCTTGCCGCCAGTACGCGGATCATCGCGGCGATGGTCGACGCCGGGTTACCCGAACACTAGGGTCCGCTTGGCCAATGTAGCGAGGTCGCTATGGCGCGGCGCGGCGGTCTGAGCACTAACCCAAACGAGACTGGCGTCCGGCCGTTGGCGCTGGCCGGACGATCGTTCCCGCGAACAGCAGAAGACCTGCGCCGGTGAGCACCAGGCCGGCCCAGACAGCGGACAATAGGCCAAAGCCAGCTCCGATGGTTACGCCGCCGGCCCAGGCTCCCAAGGCGTTGGCCACGTTGAGCGAAGCGAGGTTCATCGCGCCCATCAACGTCGGGGACTCGGGCGCAAGGCTGACGAGGCGGACCTGGATAGTCGGGATGGCGGCCATCATCGCCGCGCCGACGACAAAGAAGCCCGCGAACAGGACCCAGCCGTTCGTTCCGAGCAGGCCCATGGCGAGGAGGGCCGCCAAGGTTACGCCATAGCCCGCGACGATGCCGCGATCCGGGAAACGATCAGCAAGGCGCCCACCGTAGAGGTTGCCCAGCATCATGCCGATGCCGAATAGCGCGAGCGCCAGCGGAATGGTTTGCGGCGACAGCAGGAGCAGGTCGGTAACGAACGGACCGATGAAGGTGTAGACGGCGAAGATGGAGGAGATGCCGAGCGCCGCCACCCCCATCATCAGCCAAACCCTGGGCTTTACCAGACCATGCAGCTCGTGCACCACCGAGGCACCGTTGAGCGCCGCGCTGCGGGGCACGTAGAACCACAGCGACAGGAACGAGGTGCCGCCCAGCGCCGCGATGCAGAGATAGGTCTGCCGCCAGCCGACGGTCTGGCCGAGGAAGGTTGCGATGGGTGACCCGAAGATTGTCGCGACGGTCAATCCAGCCATGACGATGGCAAAGGCCCGCCCCGCATGTCCGGCGCCCACCACATACGAGGCAACGACCGCCCCGGCGCCGAAATAGGCACCTTGCGGCAGGCCGGTGATGAAGCGGGCAGCGATGAACAGCTCGAGGTCGCCGGCAATGGAGGACAGAACGTTGCCCAGAACGAAGATACAGATCAGCGCGAGCAGGAGCGTGCGGCGGTTGAAGCGGGCCGCAACCAGCGTCAGCGCGGGCGCACCGATCACCACGCCCACCGCATAGGCGGTAATGGCGTGTGTGGCCGTCGGAATGTCGATACCCAGTTCCGCCGAGAACAGCTGGATCATGCCCATGCTGGCGAACTCGGTGGTGCCGATGCAGAACGTGCCGAGCGCTAGAGCCAACAGGCTCAGCCGGCGCCGGCCGGGGGCTGCAATCACATCGTCGCCCGCCACGGCGGGATCGGCATCGTCAATGACGGACATTTCGGTGCTCTTGTCTTGGGGGATGGATCGCCGGCGATGCCGGGAGGAGGCAGCATCGCCGGCCGGGGGGCGGGATCGCTACTCGGCGCTGTCCACTGCGGCGAGGATCGCATCGGCCACCACCTGAGGCTGGGACAGCATGGGGACGTGGCTGGAGGCCACATGCACCGTCGTCGCCTTCATGCCGTCGGCAAACATCTGCTGCAGCACCGGTGGGATGATCTGATCGTTGTCGGCGATCACGTACCAACTGGGCTTGGTGCTGTAGGCGGTGGCGGCCACCTGACCGTCGAAGGCGCCGGCGAACAGCGGTGCCTGGGTGGCGGCCAGCAGCGCGGCGCTTTCGGGCGAAAGATCGGGCGCAAAATACTTGGCCATGCCGGAGGCCGACCAGGTCAGCCAACCCTGGGCGTCGGCGTGGATTTCGCCCTGCCATGGCGGCGGCGCGGGTGCGGCGCTGACGATCGAGTTCACCGATTGCCCGACACCGGGCGCGAAGGCGGCAACATAGACCAGCCCCACCACCTTGTCGTTGTTGCCGGCCTCGGTGATGACGGCGCCTCCGTAGGAGTGGCCGACCAGGATCACGTCGCCAGGCTGATCGTCGATGACGCGCCGCGTGGCGGCAACATCGGCCTCGAAGGACGAGGCGGGATTGTGCACGGCGACAACGTGGAGGCCGCGCTGCTGCAGCAGCGGCACGACGGCCTCCCAACTGGACCCGTTGGCCCAGGCGCCGTGTACCAGGACCACGGACAGGTTGTCGGCGGCGTGAACGGTGGGCACCATGGTGGCCGCACCGATCGCCGCGGTGGCGATGGCTGTCTTGATCGACATTCTAGTCTCCTTGGCTTGGATGCCGCGTGGGTGCGACCCGACCACCAGACCAGAGACCCGTCCGCCGATATTTCCGGAACTTGCCGACCTATTGACCGAAATTGCCGTTCGGCGCGGCCACAGCGACGGGACGAGCGCGATGAAGCTCGCGATAGGCCTTGGGGCTGACACCTGTCGCCTTGCGGAAGGCGCGGCAGAAGTTGGCCTGCGATCCGAAGCCGGTGTCGAGCGCCACTTCGACAAGGGACGCACCGCCGCTGGCGATCATCTGCTTGGCGCTCCGGATGCGCCGCTCGGTCAGGTAGCGGTGCGGCGCCGAGCCAGTCGCCTGCCGGAACAGGCGGGCGAAATGAAACGGGCTGAGACAGGCCTCCCCGGCGAGATCGTCGAGCGAGATGCTCTCGCCCAGCCGTGCCTCGATATAGTCAAGCACACGCTGGAGCCGCCGCGGTTCGAGCGAGGGTTGGCGGGAGGCCGGCTGCCAGTCGCCGACATTGTAGTTGGCAACGAGATGCGCTCCCAGCGCCGCCCGAATGCCATCCGCGAACAGTCGATCGATAGGCTGGGGGGGCCGCTCGAGCAGACCGCATATCGCTTGGCTCAACAGCGCCAGCACGGGATCGGCGAAGCCGCCCTCGTAGACCAGTCCTCCCCCGTCGGGGGCGATGTCGTATTCGGCCAGCGCGCTTTGCTCCAGCAATTGTGCCGGCAGGTAGACGATCAGGCACTCGGTCGAGCCATCGAGTTCGAGCAGCGTCTCCTCAGTGCCCGCAGGAACAAGCCAGCTCGTGCCCGGTAGCGCGACGCGCTCGCGCAACGGGCCATCGGCCCGGTATCGGACCGTCGCCTTGCCGGAAATGACATGGAGGAGTTCAGTGCAGTCAGCGCGCACCGGGTTCTGCGGTCCTGTCGCGATCTGACGGTGCTCGACACGCATGGCGGTCCACTCGCGGGGCTCCCCCAGGAGTGAGCTTGGTCGATATTTCTCGTCACCATGACTCGGTAACATCGCACCCTTGCCACTGCTCAGCCGCGAATAGGCGGCAGGGCACATTTGCCCAGGCTGCAGGCATCGGCGAGTTAAGCGCGGTTAAACTTGCCGCGGGCTGTGCTAGGCTGCCCGAGGGGATATGGGTTCAACAGCATGACCGACCTGGCGCTGGAACAGTTCAGCCAGTCCTATGCGTTCGGGCCGTTTCGGCTGCTGCCGGAGCGGCGCCTGCTGCTGCGCGATGGGGCGCCGGTGCGGATCGGCGGCCGCGCCTTCGATATGCTCACGGTGCTGGTCCGGCGCTCCGGCGAAGTCGTCGGCAAGCGCGAGCTGATGGCCCTGGTCTGGCCGACGCTGTTCGTCGAGGAGAGCAACCTCAAGGTGAACATGAATGCGCTGCGCCGATCGCTGGGCGACGCGCCGGATGGGACGCCCTATATCGCCACAGTGATCGGCCGCGGCTATCGCTTCGTGGCTCCTGTCACCCTGGCGATGGACTCCGATATCGGCGTGGCGGTCGGCGCCGGCAGCCGGGCGAGCAACCTGCCCACCGCCACCACCAGGATCGTTGGGCGCCAGTCGGTCATCGACGCCGTTCACGCCGAACTGAGCGAAGCGCGGATCGTCTCTATCGTCGGCCCCGGGGGCGTCGGCAAGACCACCGTGGCCCTGGCCGTCGCCGAGGGCGAGATTGCGAACCATCGCGACGGCGCGTGGCTGGTCGACCTCTCGCCGCTGACCGACGCCGCCCTGGTGCCCAACGCCATTGCCACCGCCATCGGCCTGACGGCTCACTCGGCCAATATGCTCGAGGCGCTTTGCCACTACCTGCGCGACCGGGAGATGCTGCTGGTGCTCGACAGCTGCGAGCATGTCATTGATGGCGTCAGCGCCGCTGCCGATCGAATCCTCGCCGAAAGCGGCAGCACCAGAGTTCTGGCCACCAGCCGCGAGCCGCTGCGGGTTCGGGGCGAGCGCGTCCGGCGGTTGCCGGGTCTGGCGACGCCTGCTGATGCGGCGGGGCTGACAGCCGCCGAAGCGCTGACCTTCCCCGCCATCCAGCTGTTCGTCGATCGCGCCGTCGACCGCAACGAAGCCTTCACGCTGAGCGATGTGGATGCCCCGGATGCGGCCGAGATCTGCCGCAGACTCGATGGCCTCGCCCTCGCCATCGAACTGGCAGCGACCAATGTCGAGGCGCTTGGCGTCGCCGGCCTGCTGCACGCTCTCAACGATCGCTTCAGCCTGCTCGAGGGACGGCGTGGCGGCCCCGAACGGCACCGCACCCTGCTGGCGACGATCGACTGGAGCTATCATCTGCTCTCGCCGGCCGAGCAGGCGCTGATGCGCAAGCTTTCGGTCTTTGCCGGCAGCTTCAGCCTCAATTCGGCCTGCGCCATCGATGGTCGAGTGGACCGGCCGGAGGTTACGGCGGATCTCGCCCGCCTCGTCGCCAAATCGCTGGTCACGGCCGAGGTGCATGACAGCGGCATCGAATACCGCCAGCTCGATTCCACCCGCGCCTATGCACTCGAAAAGCTCGCAGAAAGCGATGAGCTGAACCGGGTTCGCCGCCGCCATGCCGAACACTGCATCGCGCTGCTCGGGGCGGCAAAGGCCGATATGGAACGGCTCCCGCACGCCGATTGGCTCGACCGCCACGCCGGTAAGGTTGGCGACGTTCGCGCCGCGCTGCGCTGGACCTTCGAGGATCCCAGTTCGGGTGAATTATGTGTCCGGGTGACGGTTGCGGCCATCCCCTTCGGCAAGCAGATGTCGCTGATCGAGGAGTTCCGCATTGCTGTCGAGCGCGCGCTGGACGACCGGCTGGCGCCCTACCGTAGCGATCGCGACGAGTTGCTGCTCAATCTCACCCTCGGCGCGACGCTGCTCCACTCACGCGGGCCGTTGCTGGCGGTGAAGGTCTCGCTGACCAAGGCGCTCGGCATCGCCGAAGGGCTTGATGACACCGACCTGCAGCTCGAATGCCTGCGCGGCCTCTCGGAATATGAGCTTTGGACTGGCGACTCCCGCGCCGCCATGACGGTTTCCGATCGCATCCTGGCCCTTGAAGGCAAGGGACAGAGGGCGGCCGCGGGCGATGCTGACGCGCAGGCCGGATCGGCGCTGCACTGGCTCGGCGCGCTCGGAGCGGCTCGCTACCGGCTCGAGGGCATCGTTCAGAAACCCTTCGTCGCCGGCCAACGCCCCGATGCCATGCGCTTCGAATTCGACCAGCGCCTTATCGCCCGCGGCGCACTCGCGACGGTCCTTTGGCTGCAGGGGTTCGCCGACCAGGCGCTGGCCACTGCCCGCCAGCAACTCGAGGACGCGGAGGCGTCGAACTATGCGGTGTCGCTGTGTTCTGCGCTGCTGCACGGCTCGGCAATGATCGCCATGTATGTGCGGGATTACACGGGCGCCCGGAGCTTCATCGATCGCGGCATCGAACATGCCAGGCGCCATGGACTGACGATCTGGCGGGCAATGGCGACCGGCGGCAGCTCCCGGCTCAGCCTGTATCTGGGCGAGCAACTGGACCTGCCACATCTTCGCGACAACCTTGCCGAAGTGCGCGAGGGCGGCTTCCGCCTGCGCTACCCAAACTACCTCACCAACTTTGGCGAGGCGCTCGCCCGACAGGGCGACGTCGAGGGCGGTCTCGCCGCTATCGACGAGGCGTTGGCGATTTGCAGGGATAACGGCCAGGTTGTCGGCATCCCCGAGATCCTGAGGATCAAGGGCAACGTCATCCGCTTCGAGGCGCCCGACCGCTGGGAGCGCGCGGTCGAGTGCTACCTGCAGTCGATCGAACTGGCGCAACGCGACCACGCGCTGGGTTGGGAACTGCGATCGGCAATCAGCCTCGTGAAACTCTGGCGCACGCGGGGTGGAAATGCCGCAGCCGAGGATGGGCTCTCCACCACGCTCGCTCGCTTCACCGAGGGTTTCGGCACTGGCGACGTGCAACGGGCCGGGGCACTCGTCGTCAGCCGACCCGCCTAGCTCGCCTCAGCACTCGCAGTTCCGGCGCGAAGAAAACCGATCCCACGCCGGATCGACGGTAGCACGATGACCAGCGCTAGCAGGGCCGCCGCCAAACTCACGCTGGCCATGGCCGCCTGGAGCGCACCGGCGCCATCGAAGATGTGCTCCGCCACCAGCGGCACCAGCGTCGGACCCAGGCCGATGCCGAGCAGCGCAGTGATGGTCAGCGACAGCGCGATCGTCGTCGCCCGCATCTCGTTGGGCACGCCCTCCTGCATCACCACATGCCCGATCACATAGCCGCTGATCGACCCGAGCGCCCAGACGGCGAAGGCGATCGCCGCCTGCTGGCCTGTGCCCGCCAGGAATGTCGCCGAGGCACCGACCAACGTCAGCGAGTAGCACCCGAGCAGCAGCACCACGCGCGATGGCACGCCCCAGCGCCGCACGAACCAGTCCGAGAGCGCCCCGCCCGCCACCGACGCGATCACGCCGCTGGTGGTGATCGACAGTGCCACGAGGCCACCGGCCTCGAGCGGCGTCATCCCGTGCGAACGCTGCAGCAGCGTGGGCAGCCACGAGATCAGCGCATAGTCGCCGATCCCGAGCGCGCCCTTGACAAGGCAGACGCGCAGCACGGCGCCATTGTCGGCCAGCAGCTGCCGTACCACCGCAGCCAAAGGCAACAGCCCTGAGCTGTGTGCGCGTTGCGGTTCACGGATCAGCAGCAGCAGCGGCACCAGCACGAAGCCCGGGATGCCCACCAGAACGAAGAGTTGCCGCCACGCCTCGAGCGGCCCGATCAAGGGGATACCGTCAAACCAGCCGGCAGCACTCCAGCCCAGCAGCAGGCCGCCGACAAACAGGGCCGTTCCCGTACCGAAGGTCGCTCCGAGCGCGAATATCCCCAACGCCGTGCCGCGACGGCGCGGCGAGAAGCAATCGATGATCAGCGATGAGGCGGCTGGGATCAGGGCCGCCTCGCCGAGGCCCACGCCGACGCGGGCGACGAAGAAGCTCCAGAAGTCGCCGGCGAGCCCACAGGCAATCGTCGCCGCGGACCACAGCGAGATGCCGGCGATGATGACATTGCGGCGGTTGGCCCAATCGGCGAGCCGGCCGCTCGGGAGGCCGGCCAGCGCGAAGATGACGGCAAATCCCGCACCCTGCAGCAGGCTGATCTGGAAGTCGGTCAGGCCCAGTCCGCTGCGGATCGGATCAACCACCAGATTGATGACCAGCCGGTCGGTGAATGAGACCAGCAGCGCCAGGCAAAGGACGGCGACAGCGTACCAGCCGGCGCGCGCCGAGATCGTGGTCTGGTCCGGCGTTCGGTCCGTTGCCATCTGGTGGTCCCCATCTGTCTGTCACTGCTCAGATAATCAGTGGCATGGCAGCGCTAGGGCGACAAGTTGGCGGGGCCTTGGCGGTGGGCGCAAAATAGCAACATCGGCCTTGTCGGAGGCAAGCGCCGCAAAGAACAGCCCGTCTCGCCGCCCTATTGTGGTGCAAACCATAAGCCGCGAGGTCGCCATGATGCAGTCGAGCCCTGTAAACCAGAAGCGGGGGTTCCAGATCCACGCCTTTGTCTTCGTTGTCGCCATGATCTTTCTTGCCGCGCTCAACTACTATCTTGGCGAGCCCTACTGGGTCGTCTGGCCCCTCATCGGCTGGGGCATCGGCGTCCTCGCGCACTGGTGGTTCGTCCTCGGGCCGGGTGCCGGCGCGAGCAAGTGAGGACGAAGGCCCAAACGCTCGACCCGATGTCCGCTTCAGGCCGAGCGGACGGCTCGAGAGTTCGCAGCTTTATTCGAGTGGTGTGGGATTTGGCGCACCCGACGAGATTCGAACTCATGACCTCTGCCTTCGGAGGGCAAGGGTTTGCGGTTTCTTGCCGCTTCCTCGCGTTTCCGAAAGTCCTCATACCCCTTGTAAATCATCGCTTTTCTGCCATAACTCAATTTCTCACGGTTACTGCAAGTTCCCCTCGACGTGTTACCCCGGTGTTACCCCGTCGATCGAGCTGCACAGTGGAGGACGGGAAAATGGCGGCGGGACGGATCACCAAGCGGACGGTTGATGCCCTTCAGGTGACGGGCAAGGACTACGTGCATTGGGACGGCGAATTGACCGGCTTCGGGGTGCGCGTTCGGGCAACCGGCGCGAAGTCATTCGTCGTGGTCTATCGCACCGGTGGGCGGAACACTCCTCAGCGCCGCGTCACCATTGGTGCGGTCGGCAAGATCGAGGCAGACAAGGCCCGCGACGAAGCCAAGACTATCATTAACCAAGCCGAGCTTGGACTGGACCGCGCGGCGGAGAAGGCCAAACTTCGCGCCGAAATGACTTTCGACAAGGTTTGCGATCTCTATCTTCAAGAGGGCTGCGAAACCAAGAAGGCCAGCACCATCGCCACCGACACGGGCCGGATCGAGCGGCATATCAAACCACTGCTCGGCAAGAAGCGGATTGGCGAGATTACCCGGACGGACGTCGAAAAGTTCATGCGCGATGTGGCGAATGGCAAGACGGCCGCCGACGAGAAAACCAAGCGGCACGGGCGCGCTATCGTCGAAGGCGGCAAAGGCACTGCCACCCGCACTGTCGGCCTGCTCGGCGGGATCATGACTTTCGCCGTGTCGCGCCAGCTTCGCACCGACAACCCAGTGCGGGGGGTTAAGCGCTATGCCGACAAGAAAGGTGAAACGTTCTTGTCGGCGGCTGACCTCGCGAAGGTTGGCGCGGCGTTGACCGCATTGGAGGCCGAAAGCGCCAACCCTTCAGCGATGGCGATCATCCGGCTGCTTGCCTTCACCGGCGCTCGCAAGAGCGAGATCGCCGCGCTTCGCTGGTCTGAAGTTGACCTTGAGCGCGGCTACCTTCGCCTTGGCGACTCCAAGACCGGGGCAAAGGTGATCCCGATCGGTGCGCCGGCTTGTGAAGTGCTGGCAAGCGTCGACGCCATCGAGGGCAGTGAATTCGTGTTCCCGGCAGCGAGCGGGGAAAGTCACTTCCAAGGCGTCGAGAAGATATGGCGGAAAGCGCGGACCGCCGCCGGTCTTCCCGATCTTCGGTTGCACGATCTACGCCACAGCTTCGCGTCGGTGGGTTTGGCACGCGGCGACGCCTTGCCGGTGATCGGCGCTATCCTCGGCCATGCCGACGTAAAGACGACCAGCCGTTATGCGCATCTTTCTGATGACCCGGTGAAGGTTGCGGCGGATGCAATCTCTAGATCCATTTCCGCGGCATTTGGCGGCAAAGGCCAGGCGGAGATTGTCGATATCGGAAAGAGACGGACAACCAAATAGCTCGGCCAGTCTCGAGCGGCGGCGGGGGTGGTGCCGGGACCATGCCGAGTCGGCGACCACCATTGGCGAGAACGGGCAGCCCGAGTAGCATCGCGCAATGTGTCACGCCTACTCCATCACCACCAATCTCGAAGCCTTGAGGGCTCTTAGATTCACCTTCGAGGTGGCCTCGAACATCGGCAACCTGCCGCCGCAGACCGGAGTCTATCCCGACATGCTGGCGCCAATCATCCGCAACCAGCCGAGCTTCCGCGAACTGATCAAGGTCCGCTGGGGCATGCCCACCTCATCGCAAGCTCTCTACCAAGCGGCCCAGGCACGCGCGGACAAGATTGCGAAGAAGCAAGGCCGCGACCTCACCGCAGACGAGTTCGCCGACCTGGTGCGAATGGAGCCCGACCGCGGCACCCACAACGTGCGGAACACCAAGAGCCAGCACTGGAAGCGATGGCTGGCGCCGGAGTTCCGCTGCATCGTGCCATTCACCAGCTTTGCCGAGGTGAGTAGTGAGATCGGCCCGGACGGCAAGAAACTGGGCAACACCTGGTTCGCCTTCGACAACAGTCGGCCGCTCGCGTTCTTCGCCGGCATCTTCGCGCCGCAGTGGACCAGCGTGCGGAAGACCTCCGAGGGCATGATAACCAGCGACCTCTTCGCCTTCCTCACTACCGATCCGAACGACGTCGTGGCGCAGGCGAATCCTGACGCCATGCCAGTGATCCTCACCACGCCCGAAGAGATCGAGATTTGGATGACAGCGCCATGGGAGGAGGCCAAACTACTGCAGCGGCCACTGCCGCCCGGCGTGCTGCAGGTGGTTTCGGTCGGCCCGAAAGAGGACCCGCCGGAGCCGGTCGAAGAGCCGTCCCTGTTCTGAGACCCTTTCGGCACGGTGGCTAAGGCTTGTAGTTCGAAAGGTTGTCAATGAGTTCTGATCCAGTGAATGCCGGGCYAAGACGGGCTGTCCTGATCGTGGCCCTGCTTAATCTGGGCTACTTTGGGATCGAGTTCGCAGTCGCCCTTTCGATAGGGTCGGTCTCACTCTTCGCCGACAGTGTCGATTTCCTTGAGGACGCTTCGGTAAACCTGCTGATCTTCTTCGCCTTGGCGTGGACGCCTATCACCCGTGCCCGCGTCGGAATGGTGCTCGCCGGGATCCTGCTGGTGCCGGCCCTGGCGCTCCTCTTGGCGCTGTGGGGGAAATTCACCAACCCGGTTCCACCCGAACCGTTTGCCTTGTCGCTGACAGGCGCGGGTGCGTTGACGGTCAACCTTGCCTGCGCCTTCATCCTTGCTCGGTTTAGGGCCCACAGCGGCAGCCTCACACGGGCAGCATTCCTGTCAGCTCGCAACGATGCCATTGCAAACGTGGCGATCATCCTAGCGGGGCTGGTAACGGCCTACATCTGGCAGTCCGTGTGGCCTGACGTGATTGTCGGACTGGCGATTGCCGCGATGAACATCGATGCCGCTCGCGAGGTCTGGGAAGCCGCTCGAGGGGAGCACAAGGAAGCTGCTTAGCAGCAGCCAAGATCTATTCGCGCCGGCCGAAAGGGCCAGAACCGGATGCTGCTCTACCCTGCCCGGCGCAGCGGCACTGGCTCCGTAGCTCGCGGCCGCGGAGGTGTACTCCAGTACAGCGACACATGCCGGCTGCCACAGCGAGGACAGCACATTTTCCGCTGCAGCTGTTCGATTGGAAACTCGTGACCCAGCCCGGCGACCAGGCTTTCGAGGTCGATCGAGAACGCCTGAATGCAGGGCTTCTTTGTCTTCAGACCCTCGTGCCTGCCCTCGCATCGGAGGCTAAGGGTCCACCCAGCGTGAAGCGCAGCGCCAAGGCTGCGAACCTCATTGGCAATGTACTTTCGGGCAAAATGGGCAGTGCAGTCGGTGCCGGGGTACTGCATCGCTTTCGGGCACTGGCCGGCCATGGCGACCAACCGGCAGACGTCGGCCAACGGCGAATTGCCGAACTTTCTGCGAAGGGATCCGACGCTGTATTCGCCGTTGCGGCCGCAGGGCGTGCAAACAATCGTCAACCGGGGGTGCCGGAAGTCCGAAAGGTGGCCGCTGAAGGGATCGTCGGATGGGCTCATTCCCGATTGATACATCCGTGAACGAAGTGAGAACAAGCCAGCGGGGCTAGTACGTCTGCATCACGGCCGACAAAGCCTGCACGAGCACTCTTTCCGCCCACGGGGTGGGCGGTGAACTGCAGGGGGGAAGGCACTAGCCCTTAGGTCGCGCAACGGGAGGCCATGGTGGTGGTTCAGGTTTCTCAACTTCTTTTAGATCGCCAATGTGACAGCCTGCCACAGCTAGCATCGTACCAATGTCATCGAACCGCTATCGGCCAATTCTCTCGGACCTCGCGCAAAGCGGGCCATTCGAGTTCTCTGCCCTAACTGACGAGTGGGGAACCCTCGCGGTGGTTGTTCATGATGTCACCAACAGGGAAACGAGAGTGGCCTTTGAAGACTACCTCGCCTATCGAAAGCGCGACGAAGGAGACGCCCTTACCGAACTGCACCAGATAAGTTCCCAAGGCGTAATCGGCCGTTGGTTCTATGAGGTCGACGGGCCGTCGGAGTTTGTCGAGTGGTTCCACGCTCACAGCCTTGGCATTCGGAAAAAACTGGCCCCCCGGCATTTCCTTCTCGCTCTAAACAACGATCTGATTGACGTCTTGAGCCTCAATCCGCCCCTCGTCACCGGCCCTACCCCCTAGAATACGGGGGTGCCCCCGCACCCTGTGTGGGGGTACATATCGCCAGAGCCCGATACCTTTGGTACCACTCCTGTCATGCCATCTTCCCACCTAACTATCGCGTTTGAGGACAACTTTGGGCATAGCGCCATGGCGGCACTCACTCGGCAGGGATACCTGTGGTGTAGAGATACGTCGCACAACCGCGCCAACGCCGAGGGGCTGTGGTCCACCGTCGAAACGATGCGATTGACGCTCACGAGTGGACTGGCACGTACGCCGGATGCGCTTGCAACGATCCTAGACAGCGCTCTTGAGCATCATCCCGAGGTAACGTCGCTAGTCGTCACTGGCTTTGCAGACCAGTCGGCAGCCGACGGTGAGGCTATTGCTCGAGAATTTGCATCGACTGAGGTAGCGTTCTCCTATCGCCGCAACCCCACTGCCTAGCTCCGGTCGTGCCCCCGCACCCCATCACTACGTGTGGGGTAAGTTCGTCTCACAGGAGCAGCACTTGCGCTCGCTAACCGAATTCACGTTCGAGATTGAGGGGGGCTCTGAAATACCCGAGAGCCAACAAGGCCCTCTCGGGCCGCGCGCTGAGCTTGTGCCATTCCTCCCCCAGCCGGTCGCAGAGACGGAGGTGCTAGGGCGTCCCATCGACGAGATCAGCCAGAACATTGGCACCTATGGCATGGGAGGCGCTGGATTCTTTGGTTTACTTCTGGGCAAGGAGTGGCTGACGATCGCCCTTTGGGGCGCCGAGAACTGGCTGAGGTTCAACGATCGCATCCTGGGGAACATCAACTACGTGCCTGGAGATGGTATGGCCCCGTGGGATCGGGACGAACTCACCCGGTCAATGATCGGCCGCACTATCGTCAGCCTACGAGTTGACAGGACGACAATGGAACTCACCTTGTCGGACGGTGGTGAGCTTCGATTAGACGCAGAACCGGAGAGGCGCCCGATCTTTGCAGGTTGCAAATCGCCTCGGGTGTTTGAGGATGACGACGATTTGCGGCGCGTGGTTTTCCTGATGCCTGACCTGCCGCTATGGGTCTAGCTTTGCTCGCCACCGGTTATGACACGCCTCCACACCCGTAGTGCGGGCGTGGATTGGGGCGCCCACGTTCACTCCGGCGAGTACCGGGCTTCCTGCAAGAGCCGGTCCACTGCGCCTTCGTCGAAGTGCACGGAGCCCAAATCCGGCTCGACCTGGAAAAAGGTGATGAATACCTTCGGATCGCCTTCGCCCCATATGAACCAAGAACGGTCTTCGACGCCTTTGGTGGTGTGGGCTGCGCTTAAGATGGAAAATTGATGGGTCCCAAAAGTGCGAAATCTCATGCTGGCATCCAGGGCGTCTGGCCAAAGCGTTCGGGCAAACGCCTTCACCGTCTCGGTGTCGTTGCTTGCCGGGAAGGGCGATAGCACATTGGCGGGAACATCTTGCGCCGTGACCATTCCACGTTGATCTGAAGCGGACCGTCCAGTGGCCTTCGCGTTGACCGTGAAGTCATCCGGGAGCTCCATCAAAACGTGCGACGAGCCAAGCCGCCGCAACTCGTCGGCTGATGCCGACGCAGCGCACACAGCCAATATGGCTGTCGAGTAAGCTGCTAGATGCTTCATCAATGACTATCCTCCGGAGCAACCGTCCCGGAACAATAGACTACCGGCGGTTGCACATGTGAAGCCCCCACACCCTAACCTCGGGCGTGCCCCCCGCACCCCATCACTATCTGTTGGGCTTGAGGCTGGCGGCTGCGATTGCCCAAAATACCAAGCCACCAAAGGCGCCGTAGACTGCGATCTGGCCGAATATTGCAGAAAGCTGCAACCAGCCGGCGACGGTTGGAAGCCCGCCTACTCGCATCAACTCCCCTTCGAAGTAAGATTGGTCGGGTCCCACAAAAGCAAAGATCACGAACCATGGAACAGCGGCTATGATGGCCCCTGAAAGCATGCAGTTGAATGGAGACAGACGCATCATCCGTGACAGCACGGCATACGTTGGTATCCCGAGGACAACTGTTGGAAGGTATGCGCCGACGGCGATCATCCACGGCACGAAGGTCCAAATCACAGGGTCTAGAGCGGTGCCGCGCAGCGCGGACACAACCGGGAAGAGTATCACCGGCGAGGCGGGTGCAAGGGCGAATGCCAGCATTACGCGCCACCCGGAAGATTGCACCTTTCCTAGGCTTCGATGTTCGTCTGTGATGCTCGGCGAGGGCTGAGGCTTGTCCATCAAGGCAGCAATCTCCGAGGGTGCAGTTGAAGCGGCAACCTCCCTACGCGAGCTTGGCCGCCCCAACACCCTCGCTACGGGCGTGCCCTCCACACCCCATCACTATTTGTGGGGATCGGCACCCTGTGCGTCAGCTTTGAAGCCAAGCCCGGGAGCATCAACCATGACCGGGAAGCGAACTAGCACCCTCCGCACCTCAGCGCCCAACTGGGACAAGTACGATTGGTCGCAGTTGAACTCGGCCTCCATGGCAGACGTCCATGCTCCTCCGGGCCACAACCGCAACGTGCTGAGGATGTGACCTGTAGATCCTTTTGCTCCCAGCGTTGCCACGAGGCCCATATCGCTCCCGTCAAGCGTCGCTAGGCCGCTGAGGTCGCGGTGGAGCGCCTCCAGTTCGACAGCGAAGAAACGAAAGTTGCGACTTGGGATCGCTCCGTCCAGCTCGACGGTAACGCCAGCGTCGGAAACCACTATCCGACAAACGACCTCATCTATCCACCACGGGTCGGGAGAGGGAACCGATAGTCGCCCGATGGCCCACAGTGACAATGGCCCAAGGCGGATGTCTGGAGCTGCCGCTTCTTCAATCATGGCCATGGCTAGCACGGGGGAACAATGGCTGGCCACCCACACCCGGCGCCACAGGCGTGCCCCCACGCCCCATCACTATGTGTGGCTGTAGCGACTAGAATGAGTTTGGCATCATTTTCCAGCCTCTCACGCGAACCACGCGGCATGTTCTATCGACGTCAAGTGCAACTAGGTAGCCGGGGCGCTGCAGAGCGTAGGAAGCCCCGCTTTCCGGTGCTGCCCCCCGAGCAGTGCCAGCAATTGGGACCTGTCGGGTTCCGCAGAACTGATGATCAACCTCGGGGAGGACAGCGAAGTTCTCACGAAACCCCTCGCTTTCCAGCCCCTTAACTGTCGGCTCCAGTGCCAACGTCTCACCCGCTTCCAGCAGCTCATGGGGCATATAATCGTCGGTGACCACTGAGACCAATTTGCGCACCAGCGGGTCTTCCGGCGGAGACAACGCGCTGCACCCGCTCAGGGTCACCGAACAGCACAACGCCAACAAGCTCGTGGTCCGCAGGATCGAACTATCCATCGCACCTTCCCGACCAAAAGTGGTGCCGGTGAGCATCGTCAACAACCCCACGCCCTAAGCTCGGGCGTGCCCCGCGCACCCCATCCCTATTTGTGGGGAGCGCCAACGGTTACAGCTTGCCGCTCCGATGTTCGATACCCTTCGCACGCTAGATCGATAGCGGCTTCGAGGTAGCAGTCCGCAAACTCGGAGAAACTATTGAACACATGCCAGTGATCGCGATCCTTTAGCAGTGCAATACGGCCGCGGTCGGGTCCGTCACCGCAGTTTAGGGCCCAAGCCCAACACCAGCCCATGAGGTCCGCAAAAACAACATACTCGTCCAGCGGATCGTTGGCGGAGTTATAGTGGTCGTTCCCTAGTTCCGAGCGAACTGTGGCAAGTCGGTCTAGGGCCCAAAAGGTAATCATGTTCTCCGCGTCGTCATGATCGCTGGACAAAAAGCCTCGCAAGATGTGCTCGCGAAACTCTTCTGGGAAGGTAAGCGCAAGCAGCTTCTCTTTGGCCGCGACTAGTTCTTCGTTTGCCATAGGCAATCCCAAGTCCGCCAACGGGCAGTCCTGCATCTCCCGCGGGCCGTGCCACGCGTGGTAGCACTCCTCGATCCACCTTTGATGGAGTCGCTCTGCTGGTGTCATACTCAAACCTTGGGCTTTAGCTATCGCGGAAACAACCCCCGACACCCGCGCTACATCTGTTGGCCTAGTTGGGATCGTCGACCAACAATTTTCCGCTCGACCAGAAGTCCTTGAGCTTCTCCCACCATCTGAGGCCTTCCCGGCCTAGAAGGATGGTGATCCGCTCTTCGGGCAACTGTTGAACTTCCACACGGTCCTGGAGCCTCTCAAGAAGCCCAACCGTCGCGGCCTCGCGAACGTAGTTATCGCCCTTGATCAGCCATTGCTCGCAGACACCTAGGCCGGCCACCACTTCCCGGGTCTCTCCGATATGAAGTTGATCGACAAAATAGGTCGCGAGTTCGGCGAGCAAAAGGTAGTTTGGCAGATCGCCAACCGGATAACCGTCCACGTTTTCGGGGCTTGTCCAATAGGCAACGAACGCATCCCGCTGATGCCGAAAGCCGGGAACAGCCTCAACTAGGGGTTCAAACATGTTGTGACGTGTGATCATCGAACGACAATGGCCCATTTCGCTGAGGCCGTTAAGTGGTCCCCCACACCAGCACTACGGGCGTGGTCCCACACCCCATCACCGTGTGGTGGGGACCGAATTTGGTGGCAGTGAAATCGGCCTAGCCAAGCCGGGGGGCAAGACTTGGCGAGGCGATCAGCTGGCACCTCAGCAATGAGGTAGAGGGCTCTCTCCCAGTCCGCCAGCACCATGCCCCCACACCTGCCCTACGTTTGAGGGGGCTCGACGGCTCAGGCCAGCTACCTTTAACTTGGAGCCTATGAAGACTCTCTCCGACTATCCGTCGTTCTTGCACCCGTTGTTTGAGGCAGTCGGTCGGGCAATGGACAGGCCACAAGTTCATCCCGGCGTGCTGGCGACCCTGCCAAGCGAGTTCGCAGGCTTTGCTCCTGGGCAGGTAGTGCGCATTCGCCACGTCTCAGCCGCTGAGGCGGGTGGACGGAGGGGCCACTATGAAGTGAAGCTAAGCAGTCCGGAGACCTCACTTCGCTGGAAAGTTTGGCCGAGAGAGCTGCAGGCCTTAGCTAACGATGCCCTGCGGCAGTCCCCGTCGAACAAACCCAAACCCTAGACACATCTGTGGGGATGCTGACTGACTAGTGAAGCGGTTCCAAGTAGGTCAGCACCTGAGAGTTGAGGATGCGCAGTGATGCCGGTCCTTCACCCTCAATCAGCGCGAAATCCCAACCGTAGTATTTCCGATCAACCGCTTCGTAGATCGATCCCAACACCAAGGGATCGTCATCGTCGGTGGCAGCAGGCGTCACGACCCGCATGCGGTCGCCAATCCTGCACACCAACTTGGCTTCATCAACAGGCGGAAGGTTGTCCGATAGGTTCGCGCTCGACACACCGGCACTCCGAATTCGGGACGAGACAAGCAACAACACGATGCCACTGTCTACCCCACGCCCCTGTTAAGGGCGTGCCCCCGCACCCCATCCCTATCTGCTGGGGCGATCTCGCGTGATCGCAGCTTGCCTGCTAGGATTGTTGGATGGACGTGCAGGACCCATCGCCGACAACTGGCGAAATGACCCCCCGGCTGGGCATCCAAGAGGCGAAGCGGGTTTGCTTGGGCGCGGCTTCGACTGGAATGGCTATTGCCCGCTTTGAGGGCTTCATTCGTCACGAAGACGGCTTTGAGGCCCGGCTTGATTGCATCTGGGAGCCTAAGCCCGCGAGGACGCTGGAGGATGTTGTGGCGAACAACGCCGATGCCGCTCACCAAGTCGAGCATGACAACGACGGTTGCGATCACTTCATCCTGACGATGTGGCCTGTCGAAGCTGAGCTTGCCTCTTGGCGAAAAAAGTCCCCGACACCCTAGCTACGGGCGTGCCCCCGCACCCCATCCCTATCTGTGGGGGCAATCCCTTCAGCTTAGGACGTAGTACTCCATCGGAGCAGCTAGCTCCGCGCGGAACTCGCCACACTCTCCGCGAAACAAAAAGTGGGTCTCGCGTTCAGCCAACTCTTCGACAAAACCAAAATCGACCGACCCATCCGGATCGATCTTCGGCACCATGTCAATTTTAGACCAGTCGACCGACGTCGAATGCCCCAGCACTACCAATATTTCATACTCGTAGGCGCTCCCTGGTGCGGGATTGCCCCCTCGTACGGCGGCTAGCAAGTGAATGCTGAACGTGGTCTCGTTTTCTGACACGCTCAGCACGTAGCTGTCTTCCAAAGTGTAGCGAGTTACCGGCGAGCGAACGTGCAATTTCTGAATGGCCATCGACAAACTTCTCGGCGCCACAGGGGCCAAGTCAAGTGGTAAGACCCGGCACAGTATCGGTTAGGTCGCCCACCAATCGCACTGCGGGCGCTCCCCCCGCACCCCATCACTGGGCGTGCCCCCCGCACCCCATCCCTGTTTGTGAGGGATTGACCCGCAGCTGCAAACTGCCAGTTTCAGACGATGACGGCGAACTTCGACATCGCAAAGCGCACGATCGATACTGCCGCTCAGGATGGCTATTGCCCAATATGGGACGTTGTCGATGAGGTCGCACAGGAATGCGAAATCTCCCGCGACAAGGCAGTGTCCCTTGTCAGGCAACTCGGTGATGAGCTGATCGCTAGCGGTCAGTACTCTTTCTGGTCATCGGTCGAGCCGTATGGACCACCCACCGTTGCCGACCCGAGCGCCTTCTTCGGCGACGGATTGGAAAGGCATAGCCGAATCTCCGACGGCCCGCCGTTTTACTATCTGCACAAGGGTCCACGCCGCCACTAAGCCCCAACACCCGTAGGTAATCTGGTAGTGTCTCAGTTTGAATTTGGCGGCCCTCGACGCCTATGGTTCCAAGGTCCGAATGCCCTATGCTTAGCGCAAAGCATGTATGGGTTATGGCTATCGAAGACTTAGGCGATCAGGGGTTGCCCGGCTGGACGTTCAGCATGGACGAAGTGTCTGCCGGCGTGTGGCGAGTTCGGGGTTGGCACCTTGATGGTCGCTCAGTAGAGCGCACTGGGACGGAAGAATCGCTGCTCCTAAAAGAGTGCGTCGAGGACGCAAAACGGCTGATGGGGAAGCGATATACCAACCGGTCCTAAAGGCGAGAAGCGCCCCGCTGACGCCATCGGCAACGCGGTTCGCGTTGCGCGCATTGCCACTGGTGAAGCGGCCCCTTTTTATTGCTGATCCCCACCGCTGAAGGTGGTTTCCGTCGGGCCGAAGGAGGACCCACCCCAGCCTGTTGGAGAGCCGTCCCTGTTCTGACAACTGGGTTAGGCTCCGGCGCCCATCATTGGCGCAAAGTCATGCGGCTGGGGGCCTCGCCAGTCGAACAAAGTTGCGGCAGAAGTATCAACTCGGGCGAAGCTGGGGAGGAGTTGAAAATGTCGCTAGGACACGATTCCGTGGAAGGTTCCTGTCACTGCGGGGCGGTGAAGATCCGCGCCGCCTCGATGCCCACTGAGCTTAACGACTGCCAGTGTGAACACTGCCAGAAGCGGGGAGCTCTTTGGGCATACTACCCGCCCGATCAGATCAATATTAGCGGACCGACCTCGGTCTATGTTTGGAACAAACGGCTTCTCGAATTTCATTTCTGCCCAACCTGCGGGATGACCACACATTGGTGGCCCGTCGATGCCAAGAGTGTGCCATGGATGGGGCTTAACGCCCGCGTTCTCGGCCGGGATGTCTTCCAGCAAATTCAGGTGACCAGGGGCGCAAACGACTAGGGGCGTCCGGCGCTACAGGTTCGTTTTGCAAGCGCCCCATCATCATTTGTGTGGGGCGGCTCCCGCTCAGCTTGACGACAGATTTGTCTGCTGCTCACGCTGGCGCCCGATGTGTGGCCGTCACGTGTATGACTTTGGAAAGCAGAACCTTCCGATGCCACGCAGGCAAAAGCGCAATCCCAACTTCCTCGACAACATTGTCTTGTCGAGGTTTGAACGCTTGAAGAAGTTTGAAGTCGATGACCACACGGACCTTTTCGTGGGGCAAAGGGCCAAGGACGGTAGCCGCCACATAATCCTGAAATCAAGATATCCCGGAAACACTCAATATCTGTGGTGGGACGAAGCGCACGCTCGCAACTTGGCCGAGTGCATCACTGATCTGCTTGATACGAAGATGGACTAGGCGAGCTCGGGCGGCCCCCCTGTGGGGTTTCTCCCGACCTCCACATCGCGAAATCACCAGTTGCGTTTGAGCCTCGTCTCGAGAACTGTCGGTGCTGTGCGATTGGGCACAGACAACAACGGGTCGGTTTTCGGCGTCTTTTGTTTTTGGGAGGCGTTTCAGGGGTTTCACCTAAAAGCCGGAACTGACATGGACGCTGGTCTTGCCGAGCGCATGCTCACCCCGCCGTCGGAAAGGCAGCACCACGCGAAGCGACTTGGCGCCGAGGTATCGAACCCTTCCAACATAGCGGAGCGACGTTGGATCAAGCGCGGTGCGTTGTTGATCGGCGCTGGTCTTTTGGTAATTCTGTTACCCTTGGCGATTGACGTTTTGACCTAGGCACTCGCCGTGAGGATCGACGTTAGGTGAGGTGGTCCCCGCTAATCGACAGGACCGTTCCGGTGTCGAGCCGAACGCTGATGGTCTCCTGTCCGAAGGGCGCCCTGACCAATCCTTGTGATCGTCCAGGTGGTCCTCTACCAGTTCATGCACGGCGACGCCCTCGGTCCGAGGATCGAGACGCTCAAGGGAGGTCTCTCGCAGCGTCGCCGGGGTGGCCCACCCTTCGAGGACGATAGCCACGCCTGAGGAGCAAACGAATCAGTGATCGCCGGCCGACTCGGATTCGTTCGGCATCCGCAATAAATTGGGATCATGCTCCTCGATAAGCCCGCCCTCCGGTTCATCCAGCCCGCCAGGCCCCGCTTGGTTGACACCGCGCCGAGCGGTGAAGGTTGGCTGCACGAGGTGAAATTCGACGGCTATCGCACCCAACTGCATGTCGAGGCGGGCACCGCGAAAGCCTTCACCAGCAGCGGAGCCAACTGGACCGACAAGTATCCGCAGATCGTTGCGGCCGCAGCCCAACTCCGCTGCACGTCTGCCATCCTCGACGGCGAGATCTACCTGCCCGACGCCCGTGGCGCGGCCGACTTCTCAGGCTTACCAGCGGCCATCCGCTGGCGTCCGCAGGATCTGATCTTCGTCGCCTTCGACCTGCTGCACCTGGACGGGGAGGATGTCCGCAGCAGGCCGATAGAGAGCCGGCGCGCCAAACTGCACGAGCTCCTGCAGAGCGCGCCGGCACCTTGCCTGGCGTTCAGTGAGGAACTCGGAGTAGACGGCTCAGAGGCCTTCGCCGCGGTCGATGCATTGGGCCTCGAGGGGATCGTCTCGAAGAAGCGCGGCAGCCGCTATAAGAGCGGCGACACCGATGCCTGGCTGAAGACCAAGACTTTCACCGAGGGAGAGTTCGAAGTCCTCGGCGCGGACTTGTCGCCGACAGGGGCGCCGGTGGCGATCCTTGCCCGCCGAAACGAGCACGGCCTGCACTATGTGGGGGATGCCTTCATCACGCTGAAGGCGGCCGACCGGGAGGACTTCTGGGCATACGTCGAGGCGAACACCATCGACACCCCTGCCCTGCCCTTAAGACGGCGCGGCACCTGGTTGAAGCCCGGGCTCATGGCCAAGGTGAAACACTTGCGTGGTGACGGCACCTTGCGAGCTGCCTCACTCAAGGGGCTACGTCATGATCACCGCTAAGCAGCACCCGCCAGAGCCGGGGATGCCCAAGGTCGAGTTTGTCGAGCCGGACCTTGCGCGCTGGACCTTCACCAGTGCTGATCGCGAGGTGCAGAACATTGAGTTCCGTTATTGGCGCGGGTGGTTCGGGTTCGACGAGGACGACGAGCCGCACGAGGATGGCGTCACCTGGCTCGTGCGCCGCAGCTACGGGTGAAGCGACAAAGGCGGGTAGGTGGCTAAAGAAAAGGGGCCCGACGGGCCCCTTCGCATTTTCGTTCGAGGGTCGAGGCTTAGTCCAGGGTCTCGGCCCAGGAAGCGGCCCGATACGGCAGCGCACTCGTACCCAGCGGGTTGAGCGCGTCCGAAGCCGTCGTGGAGTCGCCGAACGGGATGGAGAGGCCAACCTTGATGGTGTGGGAGAACCCATCGTCTTCGGTGTTGGCCTGGTAGGCCGCGTATTCGTAGCCAGCGGTCAGGAACGCATCAAAATCGGTCGGGAGACGGAAGGCACCCTTGATCCCAGCCGACCAGAACGTGCCCTCGTCGCCGGCATCCTCGAAATCGTCGGTGTGGCCGTAGGAGGCATCCACGAGAACAGCAAAGTCGTCGCTGAGCGCAAACATGGCGCCCGCGCGGACGAAGCCACCGGTGAAGCCACTGTCCGTGTCGTCGGTGCGGATATCGGCATAACCGAGCTGTCCGAAGAGACCGAAGCTGTCGAACTTGGCCAGGCCTTCGACACCGACGGTGTAGCCGCCCTGTGCCTCATCGGCGAAATTGGGGGTAAAGCCGCCCGAAACAAAGCCGCCGAGCATCAGGTCGGCAGTGCCGAAGCCAAGGTGTCCGCCGATGGTACCGACATAGGTCGGCGCGAATTCATCGGTGTTATCAAAGGTGTTGCCTTCGAGGTACCCGTCAATGCCCCAATAGAAGCTATCGGATAGCCCCCAAACGCTAGCGCCGAGGTACGCACCGCCGGCCCATGCAGTAGTGGGGTCATCCGTCTGGTCGATGTAGGTCGCGAGCAAACCCACGTCCACTACGCCCTTGATGCCCGATACAGCCGCGGGGGCCATCACGGGCGCTTCATCGACAATCAGATCGGCGGCGTTGGCCGCGCCTGCCGCCACTACAAGGGCTGCCGCTGAGACTGACAGTAGAA